>NZ_JAVKGO010000001.1:0-486293 GCF_031432315.1 Serpentinicella sp. ANB-PHB4 | reverse complement strand
GGTATTTTCAATAAGTGCATTATTTTTTGAATAAAAAATGCTGGAGTGTTAACCACCCCAACATTTATTATAGAACCTTTATTATATTCTTTTGTAGAAAAAGGTTTTAACAGGGGTAAGGTTATAACGATTCGGCAAAATGATTTGCTCCGTGCTACCTACAAAAAGTACACCATCCCTATTTAGAGATTTATAAAACTTATGATACATATCGTTTTTAGCTTCTTCAGTAAAGTAAATCATAACATTTCTACACAATATTAAATCACAATCTTTAGGATATTCATCTTTTAATAGATTAATATGTTGAAAGGTGACACTATTTTTAATAGTATCCTTGATTTTATAGCTTCCCCCAATACTTTCAAAATGAGTATTGATGAATTCTTTAGGTAAATTAACAATACTTTTAGATGAATACAAACCTACATTTGCTTTATTAATTGCGCCCTTGTCAATATCAGTTGCTAGTACGTTGATCTGAGATAAGGGAAGGAATTTTGATAAAAGCATAACTAAAGAGTAAGGTTCTTCACCTGTGGAACATGCAGAGCTCCATACCTTCAGTTTCTTTTTGTTTTTTAGTAATAAAGGAATTATCTCATTTTCTAATACTTCCCATTGTTGAGGATTACGATAAAACTCAGAGACATTAATGGTTAAATAGTTAATAAACTCATCTAAAAGTGCAGGATCAGTATTAAGTGCATTGAAATATAAATCATAAGAAGTATATTCATTTCTTTGCATAAGTGATTCAATTCGTCGTTTCATTTGGCGTTCTTTATAACAAGATAGGTCTATACCCGTTTTCTTATGTATTTTTTCTTTGAATGTATTATAACCATCCACTAAACTCACCCCCAGGATATGATGTTCTGATTAATCAAATTTATAATATATGCATATACAAAATAAAGAGTCTTAAGACTCTTTATTTTACTCATTTTTTAAAATATCCCCAATAGTAACAGGATCATCATTGGTTGTATATTCGTCAAAATTATTATCTTTATCTTCTTCAATAGCAGTTATACTTAAACTCATTCGTTGTTTTTCGGGATCAATTTCAATAACTTTTACTTGTACTGTTTCTCCCACTTCAAGTTTGTCAGATGGTTTAGCAATATGCTCCTTACTAATTTGTGATATGTGCAATAATCCATCTAAACCTGGTTTAAGCTCAATAAATGCACCAAAATCTGCTAATCTAACTACTTTACCTTCCACAATCGAACCAACATTATAAGATTCTTCAACATTACTCCACGGTGCTGTAGTTGTGTTTTTTATGCTTAAAGAGATTTTTTGCTTATCTCTATCGAAGTCTATTACTTCCACCGTAACTTCATCGCCAACAGTTAAGATATCAGAAGGATGCTTTAGACGTCCCCAAGAAATTTCAGAAATATGAACTAAACCGTCTACACCACCGATATCGATAAAAGCACCAAAATTAGTTATTTGTCTAACTGTTCCTTTAATTACTTGGCCTTTTTCTAAACTATTATATATCTCTTGCTTGCGAGCTCTATTTTCTTCTTCAATAACTGCTTTTCTTGATAGAATAGCTCTGTTTTTATCTCTAATAATCTCAATAACTTTAACAGTAAATGTTTTGCCTATATATTCGTTAAGATTATCAACATAGCGATCAGACAGCTGACTTGCTGGTATAAAGCACCTAATATTTCTTGCAATAGCAACTACACCACCTCGGACAGCTTCAGTTGCTTTTGCTTCAACTAAAGATTCCGACTCTTTAATTTTTTCTAGGTCATCCCAGCCCTTTTGAATATCAACTCTTTTCTTTGAAAGAAGGACATTGCCATCACCATCATCATTTTTTATAACATAAACCTTAATTTCATCTCCAGGTTTAACAATCTCATTAGGATTTACTGAACCATCATATGAAAGCTCGTTTCTTGGGATAATACCATCTGACTTATAACCTATATTTACAGCAATATCATCGTTAGTTACATGAAGTACTGTGCCTGTTACTACCTCACCTTTACGTGGCGCACGCATGGATTTATCAATCTCTTCCAAAAAGTTTTCCATTTCATTACTCATATTAATTTCCTCCTCATTAATTAAACACTTTTTAATTTATTTATAATTAATTGTATTTGGTTAGCTGGTGCTGATGCACCAGCCGTGACACCAACTGTTTCTATTCCTACTAACTTTTGGACATCAATATCTTCTGGGTGTTGAACATGAAAAGTACTAGAAGGCTTTTCTTCCTTACAAATATTTACAAGCTTTTGTGTATTAGAGCTATGAAAGTCACCTATGACGAAAATCGCATCTACATCTTTAGCTAAGTTACGTGCAGCATCTTGACGTTCTTTAGTAGCGGGGCAAATCGTATCAAATTTTTTAACAATAGTAGCTCGGGTATTTAATTCGTTAGTTATAGTAGCGTATTGATTTTCAGGAAGTGTTGTTTGAGCTACAATACACATTTTTTCAACTCTGGGTACTGATTTTAAACCGTCAATATCATTAATGACAATACCTTGGTTGTTACACCATCCGTTAATGCCAATCACTTCAGGATGGGCCACATTACCAACTATAACAATAGTATAACCTTTTGAGTAATATTCTTTTACGATATTTTGAATTCTTTTAACAAAAGGACATGTAGCGTCAATAAGGTTTAAGTTTTTTTCTTCTGCCTTATCATAAACGGATTTTGGTATGCCATGGGACCTTATAATGACTGTACCTTCTTTAATGTCATTTATGTGATCTATTGCTTCAACACCCTTTTCTCTTAGTTCATTAACCACTAAATTATTATGAATTAAGGGACCTAAAGTGTAAATAGGAGCTTCATTTTGGTGGTTATTTAATTTATCATAAGCTGTATTAATTGCTTTTTCAACACCGAAACAGAATCCTGAGTGTTTTGCTAATACTACTTTCATATTACCTCCTAAATTATTAATTTATAAAAAGATATAACCTATATTATATTCAACAGAATAATACAAAATCCTTTATTATACTATAGGTTTTTCAAAAAAATAAAATATAGTATAATAAATTTAATTAACTTGACAATATTTTATAACAATCTAAAAAAGCTAGTTTTATTAATAATTTAAAATAAGGAGGAGAAGTAGGTTGAAGGAAATTTATTTAAAGGGAGTTCAATTTCAAACGTTTTTAGAAGAAGATTTAAACTCAAATAAAGAAAAAACTTTAGGTATATATAATAACTTTACAATAGACCAAAATTTAAAAAAAGCAATCAGTGATATTAGTAAAGAAATTAATGTATTAGCTTTCGCAGAAATTTGGTGTCCTGATTGTAGAATAAATGTACCGGCGCTACAAATATTAAGGAATACTAATCGAAACTTTGATTTTAGAATTTTGCCAAGAGAAGGATATGAAATACATATGCAAAAGTATGAGTATAAGGGAAAACCAAGAATACCAACTTTTATAATTATGGATAAGGACTTTAATGAGTTAGGCGTTTTTGTAGAACGACCTTCTCTTGTTAAAGAGAGGCTAACTAACGGAAGTGAATCCGATATTGAAATTACAAAAAGAAAATATAAAAATGGGGAATATCTCAAAAATACAATAGAAGAAATTTTAAGCATTATTTTATAGTAGTTGAAAGTTATACTGTGTCACCATGTAAGGAATAAATTAATGGTATATATTACACAAACACTATTACCCTTCAACCGTGAATGATGTCGAATATTATGCTATAATGTAGACATAAATCACTTGAGGGGTGAAATTTTGAGGAGCGCAAAGAGTAAAAAGTTAACTTTGTTTATATTGATTAGTAGTATATTAATTTTAAATTTGGTTGGATGTAACGCTGAAGTAGATTCTATAAATAGTAAAGCAACAAGACAATCTTATGAAAAAGCTAATGCTTTTAATCAAGATTTTAAACAAGAAGATATTAGCTGGGAACCATATAAAATTACGGAGACAGTAAAAGCAATATTTATGACAGGAAATAGTCTCGCCTACAACCAACGTTTTGAAGATTATATTGAACGAACAAATAGGTCAGTTATTAATTCATGGGTAGTAGATGTAAAAGATGATGATGGTATAATGACTTACAAGTCCAATGTACAAATGGCTCAAGATGCTGGAGCAGATGCAAGGCCCAAGGTTAGAGATTTTCATATGAAAATGCAGCGTCTTCGTGAAAATGATATATATCCCATTGCAAGAATTGTTACTTTTAAAGACAAGATAGTGACAGCGCATAGACCTGATCTTGCAATCAAAACTAATACTGAGGAAATATGGAGAGATAATAAAGGAGATTCATGGCTGAATCCATATAACAGAGAAACTTGGGATTATGTAGTTGATATAGCAAAGGAAGCAGCACAAAAAGGATTTATGGAAATACAATTCGATTATGTTAGGTTTCCTACAGATGGGAATCGCAAAATAATAGACTATGGAAAAGCCGCTGAAAATGAATCAATGGCTGAAGCAATTGCTAATTTCTTAGATTATGCTAGGGAAGAATTAAAACCCTACGGTGTTTATGTTTCTGCTGATATATTTGGATTAGTCACTACCGTTGAGGGAGATATGAGATTAGGTCAACAACTAGAAAAGTTAACAACAGCAACAGATATTCTGGCACCTATGGTATATCCTTCTCATTATGCTCCTGGAACATACGGCGTTCCTATTCCAGATCAAGATCCTTATCATATTGTATATACTAGTATGAATACAGCAAGAGAACGGGTAGAAGCCTTAGAGACAGATGAACCAAAAGCAATACTCAGGCCATGGCTACAAGATTTTACAGCATCATATTTAGGGCCTGGAAATTTTGTTCGATATGGACCTAAAGAGGTACAACTTCAAATTGATGCAACTTACGATGCAGGGTTAGAAGAGTGGATTCTATGGAATGCTAGAAATGTTTATAACTGGGATGCACTATTAACTGAATGACATAATCTACAATTAAGCGGGCTTATTGCCCGCTTTAAAAGCGAATGGGGGTGTATTGTCTTAATAGCAACTGATAGACATAACCTTCCAAATGTGGTAAAATATAATTTATTGCAAAGATAAGAGGAGGAGTAAAAAATGTTTAATAGGAAAAACAATTTATTAATGGTTGCTTTATTAATAATAACAGTAATTTTTACAGCTTGTAGCAACACAGATACGACAAGTCAGTCAGATAGATCAGCTAAAGAGGTATTACTTGAAGCCGCACTGAATGATATTAATATCAACAGCCAAGAATTTAAAATGGGCGTTAATGCAAATCTTAACACAAATGTTAACGATCCAGAGTTAACTATGTTAGCTGAAGTACTTAATAATTCAACTATTTCTATTGCAGGCAAGACAGATGTAGATGCAAGTATTACTGAATTAGATTTAACTGTGAATTTTTCTGGTTTAGGAATTAATGGCAAAGCGTTTATAAATGAAGAAGTAGTTGCGCTACAAATTCCAATGTTAGGGATGTTTTTAGATGTTCAAGATGATAGATTAACCAATGGATATATTGTTTTTAATGTAGAAGAGATTATGAGTGAATTCCAAGACTATGAATATGATGCAAATATATCAGACGATCAATACGTTGATATTGCAACCAAGTTTATTGAGATGGCATTTGATATTTTGGATGATGAAATCTTTACAAACAAAGGCAATGAAGAAGTGACGGTAGGTAATAGCGATCTAGAAGCAACTAGAATAAAAGCTGAAATTGGCAAAGACGAGTTTAGAAGTATTTTGAATAATACAATTACGTTAATGACTGAACCAGATTTTGCAGATAATTTATTTGAAATATTGACCTTGTTTGATACAAATATTACAAAAGCGGAGTTTGATAGTGAGATTGCACTTTTATCAATGGAAATAGATGATAATTTAGAAGAGAACTTAGATGAAATTTTTAACGAGATGAGTGAATTTATAGATTTTGAAAACTCTAAAGGGTTAATCGATATGTATATCGACCAAGGACATACAGTAAAAAGCATCATAGAAATGACGCTTAACCTAAAAGACGAAGATGTATCATTTGCACTTGATCTAAATATGACTACGGAGACCTGGAATATAAATGAACCTGTTACTATAGAAATACCTGAACTAGACGAAACGAATTCTATTGACTTGTTTGAATTAATTGGTATTTATTTGGGAAGTTTATTTTTTTAACATATTAAAGTAAATTTTAAAAACCAGTTTGATAGCAGATGTTTTGTTATTAAACTGGTTTTTAAAAACGTAAATGAAGGTGACTTTATGAAACAAACATTATTAATAGCTTTTAAAGATTTAAAAATTATATCGAAAGATCTAAAGCGTTCGTTTATGATTACCCTAGTCTCTATTCTTCTGATTATAACAATTGCTAGTGGATTACAAGTTCTGTTTAAAGAAGGTATTTTTATTAATAAAATGGATGTTATTCTTGTGAATCAAGACACTCATCCTTTATCACATTTTCTCATTGATCAAATAACAGAGGATGAAAATGTAACTTCTATTTTAAACATAATAGAGTTAGACGACCATTTAGAAGCGGAGGAGAGCGTTCGGAAGAATGAAGTAATTGCTGGAATTATAATTCCTAGCGGATTTGTAAATAGTTTAGAAGTTGGTACAAACTATCCTTTGAAGCTCTATACAAATAATTTTAATCCTATTTATTCCCAAATGATAGAGTCTATGTTAGATAGCTACATGAAGAGTGTATCCGCAGGACAGAGTGCTGTAAATGCAGTGTGGGATTATTATGGCAAGATGGAAATACCCCGTGAGCAAAAAATAAGAAAAATAGATACGGTTGTAAATGATATAACGCTAAGAGCATTTTTAACGAGAAATAATATTTTTTATAAAGAAACGATAGAGAATGTAAATAGCATTGATTCTGTTAGATATTATTTTTTCTCTATTCTTATTATTATGATGATGCTTTTATCAATAGCTGGATTAAAAGAACTAGTAATAGAAAAAAAACAAATGGTTTTTCAACGGTTGAGATTAATAGGTGTAGGGGAAATTAGGTACTTATTAGGAAAAAAACTGGCTATTATTATGAAGGTACTTGTTCAATCAAGCCTACTTATTATACTTGCTACTACATATATATCGGAAGGTTTATCAACAGAGCTGTTTTTAATGATTATACTCTTAATTACTATGCTAGTTACCACTGTTTCTATGGGGTTACTTGCAGCGGTCATAATTAATTGTGAAGAAAGGTTTGTAGGCATAGGAAATTCCCTAGTACTTATTATGGCGATAGTTGGTGGGGGAATTATCCCATCTATTTATTTACCACAACAATTTAATCTAGTCTCAAAATTGATGATTAATTATTGGGGTGTAGAAGGATTTATTGCACTAATGACGGATAGAACAGATGTGTTTTATAATATAATAGCTTTATTAATCATTAGTAGTACTGTGTTTTTTATTGGATCGGTTATCCTTCTTGTAAGTAAGGGAGGTGGTGAATAATAATGGAATCCTGGATTATTGCTCGTTATAAATTAAAAAGAATTTTTACGATGAAACAGTTTATTGTATTTTTTTACTTCCCATTAATACTATTTGTTTTAATAGGGTTTATTTTTAGTGCAAATATTACAAGTCAAATACCCATAGCAATTGTAGACGAGGATCAGAGTCAGTATTCAGCAATATTACTAAATTTAATGAAAGATAATGGAGCATTGGATGTACATATTGGGACCTCTGAAGATGTAAAAGAACTAACAAGAAGAAATAAAGTAGAGGGAGCATATATAATTAAAGAGGGTTTTGAAGAACAGATAAAAAAAGATAATTACCCTACGATTTATGTACTTAAATCATCAGCGGCTTTAGGTGCAGATGCTATTAGTGAAATAGTTGCTAGTGGCGTTGTTAGAATTTTAAGCAATACGAGAGCTGCAAATATTATAACTCAAGAATATGATCGGCTAGCTTTAGCTAATTATTATAATAGGGAACAATTATGGCAAGAAGTATACAATACTTCGGAATCATACTGGTATCCAGACCAATTAATGGAATTAAAACATATTCAATTTAATTTAGAAGGGGAACAGGATGATGTGAAATCAAGCTATTCAAGTTTTGTAATACTAGGAATAATAGTTTTATTTTTACCTTTAGCTTTAGGCCCATTATTTACGATGATTATGAAAGAAAGAATAAATGAGACACTGAGAAGAGTATATCTAATTTGCAGTAAAACTAAAATTCTATTGGGTTATCTTATTACAATGACAATTATTCAAGCTATTCAAATTATTTTATATATAATTGTTTCGAGATTATACCTGGGTATAAAGTTTGGTTTATCAAATATAACGTTGTTCATTATTTTATTAATGTATAGCTTCTTAACTTCATCAATTGTGTTAACATTAAGTATTAAAGCTAAGAATTATGTTTTATTAAGTACATACTATACATTAATAGTAGTGATTACTTCCGTAATAGGAGGGGTTTTTTGGCCAATAGAAATGTTAGCAGACCCTTTTCAAAAGATTGCTTTATTAACACCTCAAGGGTTAGTAATGCGAATGATTAAGTTGACACAGTTAAATGAATATAACTATACTGCATTATATGGTTTAGTTATATTGACGCTAAGTATACTTCTTATAGAATATAGTGGGAGACAACTTTCAAAAAATATATAGATCTTTCAAAATAATATTTATGACAATAGAAAAAATGCTATAATAATTTATATAATAAGATAAGTAGGACATTTACATTACTAAATGACAGCGACGCAGGAGGGTGACTATGTTTTTGAATTCAATAAAGACAGGTACGGTTAAAGGTTTGGAAACCACATGGATGCTTGGAAAAGTAATTATACCTGTTTATTTAATAGTAACAGTGCTTGAGCATACTCCGGTTATAGACTGGATATCCAATGTTTTTGCTCCTTTTATGACATTTTTTAACTTGCCAGGGGAAGCAGCAATTATATTGGTGTTAGGAAATGTTTTAAACTTATATGCCGCTATTGGTGCGATTACAGCTATCTCTCTGACAGCAATGGAAGTAACGATTATTGCAATTATGCTTTCATTTTCCCACTCCTTAATTGTAGAGACTGCCGTAACGAAAAAGATGGGAATAAGTGTAAAAAAAGTGTTGTTTGTTAGACTAGGGTTAGCTATTATATTCGGAATTGTAATTGGACAGCTAGGAGGAATCATATGGTAGATGTTATTATGGAGGGGATAATTGGTAGTGCTAAGTCGGTATATTCAATAGCTATAATTGTAATACCAATAATGATTACGTTGGAAATAATGAAAGATTATAAAATATTAGATAAAATTTCTAATGTTTTTAGTTTTATTACAAAGTTATTTAATATTTCTAATCAAGCGATTTTTCCATTACTTGTAGGTTTTATTTTTGGTTTGTCTTATGGTGCAGGTGTTATTATTCAAAGTACAAAAGAAGGAAATATTCCACCCAAGGATCTGTTTCTTATCTCAATATTCCTTATCATATGCCATGCAGTAGTGGAAGACACATTGATATTTGTTGCTGTGGGGGCTAACCTATATTTATTAATAGGCATAAGGCTAATTGCTGCAATCATATTTACCTACACACTATCAAGAAGTGAATCATTTTTAGAGGCTCAAATTACAAATGATATTAGTGTTGAAAATAAGTAGATTTATTATGTTTTGTAATATATATGGGAAAAATTATTATCCTGAAAAGTATTTACAAGTATCATAATATATTATATAATATTCTTTGTCCGGTTTTAATAAGCTGATGTGGCTCAGGGGTAGAGCACTTCCTTGGTAAGGAAGAGGTCGGCAGTTCGATTCTGCTCATCAGCTCCAACTTTAAAATGCAATCTCCAAAATAAGGAGATTGCATTTTTTATTTTATTTTTATTAATAAAGGGTAGGTATAAAAATAAGGTTTTTTGCATTTCAATAACTATAAAATTTTAGAAGGTGATAATATGTTGAAGTTATTAATTAACAGCTTAAAAGACTTTAAAAATACCTATAAAAAACTTTTATTATTTGGATTTATTTATATGGGACTTACAAGTTTTATTTTTGTACCGATAATTGCTTATATCCTAAACCTTGGCATTCGGGCAACAGGGGCTGAATCCTTACTAGATTATCAGGTTTTAAATATAGTATTAAGCTATCAAGGCCTAGTAGCCCTGATGAGCATTATAATATTATCGACAATCTTAATCTTTATTGAATTTGCTGTAGTAATCGTTATTGCACAAAAAAAGTATTTTAACAATAATATTTTGCTTGCTGACGCCTTTGTTACATCAATTCGTAAAATACCCAAATTGTTCGGGATTGGAATATTTCAATTAATGGTTTTACTGTTACTTTTGTTACCAATAATCGATTGGGCTACTGTTTCTTCAACATTAATTGATAATATTAGGATACCTGTGTTTATACAGGAACAAATTACAGCATCATACTTATTTCAAAGCCTATATATACTGTTGCTCGTTTGTATTGGATATATTATTGTTAGGTGGATTTTTACATTACACGAAATAATAATAGAGGGAAAATCTACAAGAAAAGCAATAAAGGGTAGTATGGCATTAACACGTAAAAATGGAATTAAAATTGTACTTAAGTTAGTTTCATTTAATGTCATAATTTCATTATTAGTAATAGGTACGATTGCAATTATTACAGCAATTCCATCATGGCTAAATATAACTGATGAAAGATTCTATATCAATACATTACTGATTACTTTTTCAGGTGCCTTGGCTTTTATTATGACTTTACTTATGACACCTATAAATCTATTGTTTTTAACTAGATTATATTATGCAATGAAATCCAGTAACAACGAGGATATAGTGGATAATTTAAAACCATTCCGTAGTAAGTTGTTGAGGAAATGGGAGATAAAGATTGCTAGATTGTTTAAGTACAGGAAGATAGTATCGGGAAGTATTATTGTAGGGGTATTATTAACAGTGTTATTTATGAACTACATTGTAACTGATCAGGTTATTCACTATGGTAGAGATGTAAAAATCGCAAGTCATAGAGGAGAACTTCATCATGCGCCGGAAAATTCATTAAGTGCAATAAGGCTTGCAATTGAAAAAGGAGTGGACTACGTTGAAATTGATGTGCAACAAACCAAAGATGGCGTAGTAGTGCTAAATCATGATGCAACCTTAAGGCGTGTTGCTGGTGTGCCCTATAGCGTATCAGAATTAACTTATGAAGAGGTTGCACAAGTCGATATAGGTAGTTCCTTTTCCCCTGAGTATAAAGGTGAAAAAATTCCAACCTTAGAACAAGCATTAATGGAGGTTAAGGGTAGAAGTGGCATAATAATAGACATTAAGATATTTGACGCTAATGTTGATATAGCAGAAAGTATCGTGCATCTAATTAAAAAGCACGATATGGTGGATGAAGTGTACGTACAATCCTTTAACTATCCAGTACTACAAGCAATAAGAGAAAAAAACAAAGATATTAGAATTGGACAAATTTTTTTCTTTTCTATAGGAGACTTACTCTCCTTCGATGTTGATTTTTATACTGTTGAACAGTCTAGGCTATCGAATCAATTAATTAATAACGCCCATAAAGCAGGACGTGAAGTTTGGGTTTGGACAGTAAATCAAGAGCAGGATATTAAGAGAGTACTTCACTATAATATAGACGGAATAATAACCGACTATCCAGAAAGAGTACAAAGAGTTATTAGTTTAACAAATAATTAAAAAAAATGAGAATAAGGTGATATGTTGGTACTAAAGGGGGACTAAAATACCGCATCACCATATTCTCATAATTGTATTATTTACACTTTATAGAAAACTATACATATTCTAAAAAATTATTTACTACCTAAGTACTAGCCATATAGGTAAGATCGTAAGACTTATACTTAAAAAGACAAGAAAAACACTTGCGGCTTTAAATTTATTCTGCCACACTTTATATGCATACACTGAAGTGTAGTATGTTAAGTAAAGCCCAAAAGAGATAACTAAAAAATGCATATAATCAGTCCTTTATTTTTTCGATATCAATTGGATCTAATTGCCTTCCAAATGCAGAAATCACTAAATCTATATCAATATTTACAACAGCCTCAGGGTATTGACTCATCCAATCATATTCTTTAAATTCCTCTAGTGTTAAAAACTGCTTCCGTACATTATGAGACCATTGAAAGGGGTCTCCCTTAAACTCTCTTTGAGTTCTTAAAACTAGTTCATCTGCTTTTTTAATAATGCTGCTCCTTATACTTTTTTTAAGTAATTCTAGATTATCTTTATTTTGCACATAATCTACTAAACTAGGAATGCCAGTTATATCAAAAGCTAAAGGAACAGTTATATCGATTATAGGAAAATCACCATCTAAGTTCATTTTAACTTTCGCATTTGCATATTTTCTAATCATACCAGAGACTAGAAAATCCTGATTAATAGGGTCTGGGTAAGTAACTAGTATGGGGTCAGTTTGAACATCAGCTCTTAGTAATAAAGTAAGTCTAGTTTCTTCGCCGGTAAGTTCACCAATCATTTGTCCATCTTTAAAAACTGCTGAACCAACAATTTGAGTAGGATTTCCACCTATCTTTCGGAACTCACCCGGTAAAAAATCATCTTCTGTTTGAGCGGCTTTAGGATCTTCTATCGTTGCTGTAGCATAACTTACTAAAAATAATCCTGCATCTTCTTCCGTTCGTTTAACAAAACTATGTACAGTTGAATCAGGACTTATACCGGTCTGGTGCCAACGACGTCTCATATGCTGGTAAAAAGTATGGGGTCTCTCTTCTAAAACCGGTTTATTGTTTTCAATAAACTCAGAGGCGGATTCCCGGGATACAAAAAAACTTATGTTTCGCCTAAGTTCTTTATCTCTTAAAACCGGAGCAAAAAAATTAAAGAAGCGCTCATCTTTAGCTAGTTCCTCTCCAACTATGATACTCTCCACATGAGAATAAGATATTCGCCTTGATACAGAAGCATTCACAATATCCTTAGCGCTACTTAAATCAGGAATCAAAAATGAAAAAACCTCAGCTTCAGCCTGGGCCTCGCCTTCCCCAGGAGTAGCAGCTTTCGGATTAGCAATTACATATGTAATCTCAAGCATTTGGTTTTCGGCTTTATCAATCCCTATGACTGCAAGTATCGCCCTTTCTTCTAATTCCATTCTATCCCAACATCCTGTTATAAAAATAATTAATAAAAAAAGGATCAGTAGTTTAAAAGTCTTTATTCGCATTTGTCTTCTTCTCCTTTCTATAGGAAATAATCCATAAGAGCAAAGGAATAAACAAAAACATCATCCAACTGTATCTAAGCAAGTAATTGCCCCGGTAATCCAGCATGCTTTCTATACTATTTTCTGGAATCAGACCAATAAAAATAGAAAGACCTGTTAGGGGTAGTATCAAAGGTTCAAATTCATTTAATTTTAGTGTATTGGCAAGAATACTCGCTAGCACATAAAGATAAATAGAAAAACGAATAGCAGAAGCAGTAACCCAAAAGAAAAAAAATAAAGATTCTACATTTGGTATTAGCAAGCCCAGTTGGGCTTGTCGGTGCAAGTGATGAATTGGATGCGCAATATGGGTAGCAGGCATAAAATCAAAAACTAAAATGTAAATAAGCATGAAAACTGAAATAACTAAAGTAGATATAATTAGACCAAAAATACTTCCTTTTTTATAAGATTTAAAACTGTCTACAAAAGGGTAAAGGACAGCTAAAATGATAATATCTCCAAGTATACTACTATGCGCGATTCCTTCCCGAGCTAAAGAAATGGTGCCTGGTCCAAGTAATGGAAAGATATGATCAATATCAAAAAATTCCCATAGAAGTATAATTAGTAAAAAAGCAGTAAATGCAAAATAAGGCAATAGAATAGAGGCAATACGACCAATACCTTCTAGACCTCTGCTTGCTATAAAGTAACATGTGAGCATACCTACGATATAGAGAGGGATCATAGGAGAATCTGGATAAAACATTGTAATAATGCTGTCAGCATAACTTCTAGAGTTAAAGGAAGTACTTGCCAATGCAATAATAAAGAAGGTGATAGCAATTATAAAACCGAGGTATTTACCTGTTAAGTGATATATAATCTCGATTAGGTTCTTATTTTTATACTGCTTAAGAAGCGACAGTAAAGCTAAGAATGACGGTAAAATAGCTATTATAGAGATAATAGGTAGTATCCAAGCGCCTGTTTGCCCTGATCGTAATAAAATACTAGATGTAAAATCAGTGTATTTTATGCCTAAAGTAATGACAACTATTGCAAATAACTCTTTACTTGTTATTTTGCCATTTGAAAACATCATAAAAGACTATGCCCCTTTCTTTGGAGGTTTTTTACGGACAGAATCATTTGGACTTATGTGGGATGGACGTAGCCACTGCTTCCATATCGGCACTCTAATAACATAATCCTTGCTAAAAGAATCATGGGACAAAGGCGTTAAAAAAGGAACACCAAAAGATTTAGCAGTGCTTAAATATGACAGTGTTATTATAAAACAAAGGGCTACACCCACTAAACCTGCTACTAAACCTGCAAGCATAAAAGCAAATCTAGAGATGCGTACAGCATAATTTAGATTTATATTTGCTATTGCAAAGGAGGATAGCCCTGTAATAGCTACAATTACAACAAGTATAGGGCTGATAACGCCTGCTTCAACAGCTGCCTGGCCTAATATAATGGCACCAACAATTCCGATAGTAGGGCCTAAAGGGTTTGGAACACGAAGACCTGCTTCCCGTAATAACTCAAAGGATATTTCTAATAGAATTAGTTCAAAGTAGGCAGGAAAAGGCACATCTTCTCTTGTAGCCATCATTGAAAGCAATAGGTCTGTGGGAATCATTTCTATATGATAGTTTGTAAGTGCGAGATATAACCCTGGTGTAAGTAAAGCGATAAAAAGAGCAACCATACGAATAACCCGGGTAAAATTACCGTGTGCCCATCTTAAATACTGATCCTCTGCTGTATGAAACAGACCCCAAAATGTCACAGGTAAAATTAGGCAGTATGGAGAGTTGTCCATTAAAAGTATAACGTGGCCTTCCTGTAAAAATGCAACAGCTCTATCTGGTCGCTCAGTAAAAAGTGTTGACGGAATTAAAGAATATGGCCGATCTTCTAAATGTTGCTCTAATATACCTATTGTTTGTACATTATCGCTATTAATTTGCTTAAGTCTTTTTTGAATCCGATTTACCAAATCTTTGTCAGCAATGTTTTTCATGTACATTAAAGAGACATCACAAGAATTAGTAGTATTTAGTTCGATAGATTCGGAGATTAATTTTTCGCTTTTTAATTGTCTTCTTATAAGAGAACGATTAACTTGACTAGACTCTACAAATGCTTCTAAGGGCCCTTTAAGAGAGTTTTCACTCTCGGGTTTTTCCACACTACGGTGTTCATATCCAGTCGTATTTAAAGAAAAAATATTATTAAATCCGTCTACAAGTAAGAGGGTTTGGCCTAACAAAGCTTCTTTAACTGCCTTACTATAGTTTTCACAAGCTTTTAGATCTTGAACCTGTAAAATTTCTTTAACAATACTTTCAGATTTATCACTTGGTTCATAAGAGTAGTCCATAACTAAAGGTTTAATAATATGTTCTTCAATAACTTTTCTATCGGTGATACCATCAATAAAGATAAGGGCAGCTTTTTTATTAACTGCTTTTATATAGATTTCACGAATCAAAATATCTTTGTTAAGTGGGTATGAAAAAATTTCTTTTAGGGCTTCAAGATTTTTTTTAAGGTTTCCTGTAATTGATGTTGACCGACAATTGGGTTTATTTTTAGCTTTTTTAAATGGGAAAAATGGTGCCAATACTTTCACCTCAGTTATATGACGTATAAAAATTATCATGTATTAGTATGGACAAGTGTAATTAAATTAATAAATCTTAATTTTAAAAAACACTGTATTAAAGAAATCAATTGATTGATCAGTTAGTTTCTTTAATACAGTGTTTTACATTTTATTGATTCTATTCATTTTTAAAAAGTACGCTTATAAGTTCTTCAATAATTGGATTATTTACACGATAGGTAATTTCCAACCCTTGTCTGTCACCAGTTATAATTCCAGCATTTTTTAGTTTAGCTAGATGCTGAGATATTGTAGATTGTGGAATTGCAAGGCAATCTTGGATTTTAGTTACATTACAGCCTTTGCTATCAAGAAGTCCTTTTACAATACATAGTCTAATAGGATGCCCTAAAGCCTTAAGTAACTCAGCATAATCTTCATAGTTATTACCAGTAAAATAATCCATAATAACATCTCCCTTATTATTAATATATTAAAATAATACGATATACATATCAATCTGTCAAGTTTAAAAAGGTATGTCACTTTAGGCGAACATACCTCTTATACTTAAGAGTAAGCGTTATATGTTATTTGCGCATAGCTTTAATAAGACCTAATGGAATAAATATTAGGAATTTTATCATTCTAAATTTTATTCTCCATCGTAATAATTTAAATATAAAAGGGAAAAAACCAGCTTTTTTCATTATATTTACCTCCAAAAAATAAGATTTTACATTTGTATTTTTAGTATATCTAATCCTAGCAAAATAATGTTGGAAAATAATAGTTTCAGCACATCTAAACTTTTTTGGTTTATAAACTACTTTGAAATATATTAACTTTGTTTTTATAAAGTATTTATAAAGCTATGCTTTAATTAAAGAAGAAAGTTTTAAGTGCTGCTGAGCACCCAAGTGATCGAAAAACCAATTAAAAAAATCAAAATTATAGAAGTATTAACTACTTGTGGAAATAAAGCACGGCTAGATCCAATTATAATACCAACAAATAAATAGGAGAGACTATTACGATACTTGTCATATATACTGGATAAAAACTTAACTAGAAAAAACATTCCTATTATACTACCTAGTCCAAAGCTTAATAGTTTTTCAATATTAACCGATCCAATGTAAAAGAGTATCTCATCATAAACGTTTAATAAAATTAAAATTGAACTACCTGGCAGACCTGGTATAACCATTGCAGCACTAGATAATGCACCTGAAATTAAAATAAACAAATTACTTGTTTCTTGGATACAAATATTATTACTTAGTGGTTCCCTAACACTTACAAATCCAATAATTAAACCAAATAAAAGCATTGTATTTCTATGAATATTAATTTTCTCACATTGTGAAATAACAGATTTTGTAGAGGCCAATAAACAACCTAATAAAAAAGCTAAACTTATATTACGGTAAGATTCAATGAAAATGGTAAAGAGTTTACCACTAATAAATATACCAATAATAGTTCCGATCAACAGAGGTAAATAAGGTCTTATTTTTAGTTTAGCCAAATCCTTAAGCAATCTTTCGTATATACCAAAGATCAACAATACTGTTCCGCCACTCATACCAGGTAAAACCATGACAAAACCTAAAATTAACCCAAGAGTAAATTGTTTCATAATATAACCTCTTTCTTACTGGTCTAAAAAAGTATAAAATAAATATTTATAAATATGGTGTAGCGTTAAGATATCTGTACAAGAAACTTATATATTGTAAAAATAATTTGATTTCATATAAAAATAACTAGAGTATATAGAATACTCTGTATAATGGTTCATCCCTTATTAAATTATGTATAATTATTAATTACAAAAGTTATAAGATTAATTATACATAGATTAGAATCTTTAAACGACTAAGGAGAGCATATGATCATATGCTCTCCTTGAGGTTTAGAACTTATTTAATTCATTTGCAATGGATTCATAAACTTGTATGATTGTAGACTTTTCGTTTTTATTATCACGCTTTGCGAAAATTGGCTTTGAAATTGTAATTTTAATATTGGTAGGTTTTATTTTATTATTATTACTTTCATAAACCTCATGAGAATTATGGATAGTTATTGGGACAATAGGGACGCCTGCTTTTTCTGCTAACTTTAAACTACCAGGTTTAAATGTACCTAATTGATTACTCTTGCTTCTGGTCCCTTCAGGAAAAATTACCATTGAATGTCCAGATTTTAAAATTTCACTGGCTTTATTAATTGTTCTAAGTGATTGTCTAACATCTTTTCTGTCAATAAATACACAATCTCCATACTTCATCCAAGTACTTATAATTGGAATCTTTTTCAGTTCAATTTTTGCTACGAATCCAATAGGCTTCGGGAGATATCCTAATAGGAGAGGGATATCGAAGTTGCTTTGATGGTTACTTACAAATAGTACAGGTCCTTCATCTGGAATATGTTCAATACCAGTAATATCTATTGAACTACCTGTAATATTTATTAATTTCTTAGCCCAGTTTTGTGAAATCTTATGAGTAAATAAACGTTTTTCTTCTATCTGGTTTCTTTTAATATAGCGTTTTGCTTTTGGTATAAATAGTGTAGAGTATAATAAATATAAAGATAAATAAATATAGAATATTATTGTTCTCATTAGTTTTGATGCCTCCCATAGTGAGTTTCAATGATAGATGTATTAATATTATCATAAAAAAAATTTGAATAAAAGCTATAAAAATAAAACTACAATCAAATAAATTTTGAAGAATTAAAATAATTTATAAATTAGGTAGGAAATTTAATTACAATGTAGAATATGTTTAGGTATATAGAGTAAAGGATGATTACAATGAATAGAAGTATAGACATAGCTATTTGTCAAATGTCCGTTACTGATAGCAAACAAAATAATTTAAATAAAGCAGAGATGATGATTACTCAATCAGTTAGTAAAAATAAGGCACAAATAGTTGTATTACCAGAGATGTTTAATTGTCCTTACAACACAAAAGTGATGGCGGACTATGCAGAAAACATTGAAGGAGAAACAGTTAAACGTTTGTCTAACATAGCAAAAAAATTAAAGGTGTATATATTTGCAGGATCATTTCCTGAAAAAGACAAAGAAAAAATATACAATACATCTTTAGTATTCAATAAAGAAGGACAATTAATAGGCAAACATAGAAAAATTCATTTGTTTGATGTAGACATACAAAATGGCATAAAATTTAAGGAATCCGAGGTGCTATCTCCAGGAAATGATGTTACAGTAGTTAACACTGAGTTCTGCAAAATAGGTTTAGCCATATGTTATGATATGAGATTTCCTGAGCTCATGAGAGCTATAACACTCAAAGGTGCAAAAATCATAATTGTTCCTGCGGCTTTTAATATGACAACTGGTCCTGCTCACTGGAATGAACTATTAAAAGTAAGAGCTATGGACAATCAAGTATATTTTATAGCTGCATCTCCCGCTAGAAATATGTCTGCAGATTATCATGCCTATGGACACTCAGCAATAGTTGATCCATGGGGAAAAATTATGGCCCAAGCGCAGGCAGGGGAAATAATTTTACATAGTAAAATAAGTTTAAGTAGGGTAGAAAAAATTCGAAATGAATTACCTTTACTTAAGCATAGAAGAACAGATATATATTAGCAATGGGAAAATTTATTTATCTTTGATAATATTTATTAAATTGTAAATAAAGCTTACTCTGTTAGATTATAAAGTCGGGAGTGAAGGCTATGGAAATATTCAAAAACGATTATTTTATATTAAGTACAAGTGATATTGATGTATTTATTACAATACAAAAGACAGGGTTTGATATACGTCAATTTAATGATATTTTGAAGGAATATCCTCAAATAACGATAACAAACTTTTTGACTTTGAGACATGCTTTAGAATCAGAGCGTAAAGAACCAGTAAAAATTGGAATGCTTAAACCAAAAGTGGAAGTATCTATATCTAAGGATCATATGGAATCAAGTGTAAAATTGAATATTTCTAACAAAGAATTTATAAACAATAAAAAAGAGGTAT
This sequence comes from Serpentinicella sp. ANB-PHB4, assembly GCF_031432315.1. Lineage (NCBI taxonomy): Bacteria > Bacillati > Bacillota > Clostridia > Peptostreptococcales > Natronincolaceae > Serpentinicella > Serpentinicella sp. ANB-PHB4. Next base: position 466,333 of record NZ_JAVKGO010000001.1, on the reverse strand, counting down.
TACTTGAAACAGTAAAAGCTTTACGGGATAAAGAAGTTACTTACGGTATCATGTACGATGTAATTAATGGATCTTTAGAGCCTCAAAAAGAAGTTGTTGTAGCTAGAGGGGTGTTGCCTACTAAAGGTGAAAATGCACATGTTGAATATATTAAACTTCCAGACAAGAAACCTAAAATAAGAGAAGATGAGAGCATTGACTTCTATGAGCTTGATTTAATACATCAAGTTCACAAAGGTGATTGGCTAGGAGAGAAAATCCCTCCAAAGCTAGGTACACCCGGCCGGACTGTAACAAATCAGGAATTACCACCGAAAGATGGTAAAAATCAGATTTTAAATTATGACATCAAGACTGTAGAAGAAGTAAAAGAAGGAAATAAAATTTTACTAAGGGCTAAAGTAGATGGGGCAGTATCCTTTCAAAATGGAAAGGTTACTGTGTTAGATCATCTAATTATTGATGGTGACGTAGGTTTTGAAACAGGGAATATTGAATTTGATGGATACGTAACGATTAAAGGGACAGTTAGTGATGGGTTTAATGTAGTTGCTAGTAAAGATATTTCGATAAAAGGTGAAATAGGAATCGGCGCTGTTGGAGATATTCATTCAAAAACGGGACATGTATATATACAGGGTGGCGTATCGGGTAAAATGAAAGCAGTTGTTAAGGCAGAAAAAAGTATCTTCGTGAAGTATGCTAATGCGTGTACACTAAAAGCAACAGAAAACATAGAGATTGGATTCTATGCTATCGATAGCAAACTCGAAGCTAAGAATGTTATTGTTAACGCTGACAAAGGTAAAATAATTGGGGGAACCATTAACGCAAAATCAAGAGTGCAAGTTCAAACAATAGGGAACAATTTTGAAAAAAAGACAACGATAAATGTTCAAGGATTCAATAGAAAAAAACTACAAGAAGAGCTACAAACCCTTCTTGCAGAATATAAAGAGTGTTTAGATAAGCTAGATCAAAATAAACGTCGATTGCGGGTTTTTGAATACAGCCTAGAAGTATCAGATCAATCTATAGATATGGGAGACTATCAAAAACATTTAGAAACCAACGAGCAATTAATGGAAATGGTTTCCAAACTAGAAAATAAACGAAAAGTTATAATGGATTATCTAGAGGCTAGTGGGGAAGGAGAGGTTAGTATATTGAAAAAAGCTTATCCTCAAACACTTCTTGAAATTAAAAATTTGCAGAAAAGAATTGATAAGGTAACAACGGGTACTTTCTTTGTGTCTGAAAATAAATTGCACTATAAATAGGGGTAGGTGATGATACTTTGAATGCTTCGGCGATTACAAATAAAGTTTATCGGTACGATGCGCTTTTACAAGCAATCGATTTTTTTACACAGCGGTTTAGTGTAGATCAACTAACAGAATGTTCTTTTGAGTTTGCAAATGAAATATTGACCCTAAATGCTTCAGCGTTACTAGTAAGAGAGGGAAATTCTTTTGTATTAAAGAAAAAAAGGGTGTATAGCGTAAAAAATTATGCAATAAAAGATAGCTCTAAATTACAAGGGATAGCAACTTTTTACGGTAATGTTATTACTGAAAACTTCGACTTCTTCTTTAGTGAGGAAGATATATTATTCTTTAAAATGAAGCTGGTGATCCCTCTAATTATTGATGATGTTTTAGTAGGGTTAATCATCTCTGATGGAAAAGCAATTGGAAAGTTTGAAGATGATGACCTAGGAATTGCAGTAGCATTAATGCGTTTATTTAATAACTCTATGGAAAACAGTCGGAATTTTTCGGAATTAAAAGATAAGAATAAACAATTAGATCAAAAAATATTTAATCTTTTTGCTATTAATCAGAGCTCCAAGTCACTTCTATCTGAATTGGATTTAGAAAAGCTATATAGTATGGCAACCGACGTTTTTAGTGAAATTGCTTGTAGTAAAGTAACATCTTTTGGTGTATATGATGAGTTAACAAACCAAATAAAAATTGTTGGTTATAGGAACGTGAATAATTATAATAGTTACTACACCGAGCTAAAGCTAAAATCTAGTATAAATGACAATATGACAAAAATTGTTTTAAATGTAAATGACGACCTTAAGCTAATAAAAGATACTTTCTATAACTGGGAAGAATTAATAACTTTAGAAGCTAAGTATATAGTTTTAATTATAAAAGAAAAACTATTAGGTTTGGTAACTCTAGGAGAACCGGTAAATGAAGCAGCAACATATGACAATTCAACTTTTGAGCTAATTGAATCCTTGGCATCTTTTACATATATTGCTTTTTCTAATGCATTACTCTTTAAAGAAATAAAAGAACAGAAGTTAATTATTGAAAAAAAGTTTAAAATGTTATCAAATTTAAATGCGTTAATAAAAAATATAAATCACTGTGTTACGATGGAAGAGTTATGTGATATAACTTTAAAAACATTACAAAGTTTTTTTGGTATAAAAACAGCATTCATAGCTTTTTCAGATACAGAGGGATATAGAATAAAAGATTGTATTGGAGAGGTCAAAGGAGATTTAATTTATCTTAATGAATGTTGGTTTGATGCGACTCAAGGAGAAACAATTTATGACTTCTCAAAGTCAGCAACTAGTATATATTTTGATGAAACCGTGCAGTTTCAAAATTCTAACTGTTTAGTTATTTCTCCGGTGCTACTAGAACATTCTACATTAACAGAAAATCAACCACTAGCTTATTTAGTTGTTACAGAAACAACAAGTAATTTAAAAGAAGAACAAATTCTACTAATAGACACAATTACAAAAAATATCACACCTATTCTTTATCATATGAACACGACTGAAAAAGAGAACGGATATCAAAACAACAAACAGAAGTTTCTTCATGCGTTAGAAGAAAAAATAATGTTAAGAGATAAGTTAAACCTAGATTTTTATATTGCTTATAAAAGAGTAGATAAGAATCCATTTCAAAAATTCGAACCTCATGAAGTCGGTGACTATGAAAACTACATAGTGGAAAACTATATTTTTGTAATAAGTAATGAAGCAATAAATATACCTCAATATACACAAATACCTTCACTTAGTACTATAGATGAATTTTTAAATTTTAAGTTTTAATTTAAGAGGGTGATAATTTGAACACTAAAAATATAGTGGGAATAATAGATCGATTTGAGCGAGAGTATGCTGTAATAGAGTTAGATAACAAAATAATAAGCATCAATAAAAACCAAGTCCCCCCTGGTGCAAAAGAGGGGGATAGCATAAACATATCTACAGATTATAAAATCACTCTAAATAAATTAAAGACTGATGAAAGAAAAAATAGTATAGATAAATTAATGAAAGAGTTATACAAATAAGTTACTACCAAAACTTACAACTGTTAAATACATATACACCAAAATTCTTTTATGCTAGAATTTTAAAGACTACTAAAATAGGAAGGCTGGTGTTTATGCACTTGATGCATAGGAAGAAGCAGATTGGTTTGGTAATAACATTTATAGTAATAATATTTATTGGAGTGTTGTTTTTAAGTAATACCCAGATGAGCGAGGAAAATAAAGCTTTACATGTTATACAATCAGTAGAAACTCATGTAGAAGAACAAGATATAGAAAGCAGTAATAAACAAAATAAGATAGAAAATAAAATTTCAGATAAAAAAAATAGCAGTAAGGAAGAGAATACCATTAAAGAAGAATATAGAAGTCTAGAAGAAGTTAATAGTGAAGTCATGGATAAGAAAGAAACTTTAATTACTGAAGAAAAGGATTTTAAAGTTGATGCTGCAACTGAATACAAGAATAATCAGACTATAAAATCAAATCAATTAAGTCAAGCACCAATTAAACAAGAAACGTATATAGTAAGTAGAGGAGATACTTTATCACAAATCTCAAGAAGAGCAAATCTTACTATTAAAGAACTAAAAGAGATTAATGATATAGAAAACGATAATATATATGAAGGACAACAGTTAAGTACAAAGAAAACAAAAGAAGTAAATTCTCAAGAAGTAAATATAAATAAAGCAGAAGAAGATACACAATTAAATGAAGATGCAATTTTCTGGTTAAGTAGAATTATACATGCAGAAGCACAAGGAGAGTCCTATCAAGGTAAGGTAGCAGTAGGTAATGTTATTTTAAATAGAGTTGGACACTCAGACTTTCCAAATACAATTTACGGGGTCATTTTTGACGTGCAATACGGATATGTACAATTTTCTCCTGTTCTTGATGGAAACATATATAATACCCCAAATGCAGATAGTGTAAGAGCTGCACAAGAAGTGTTAAATGGTGCTAGACCAGTAGGGGACGTCTTATACTTTCTTAATCCAAGAAAGGCAACTAATTTTTGGATCGTAGAGAATAGAGAATTTTACATGACGATTGATGATCATGATTTTTATTTCTAAGACGTAAAGTTGACAACTATGGAAAAAGATGATAATATCCCTTATGTAATTAAATATTAAAAAATATTAATAAATAGAGGTGCATAGATGATTAGTATATAACAGGTGCAAAGAGGGAAACACTCGATACTGTTATAGAAAGGCTGACGTGCCGAAGCCATTATATAGTTTTCGATTTAATGGTTGGGGGCATTGTGAATAACAATACCACTGTCATGGGGAATCCATGGAGCACTATTTGTTAATGGCATAATCAGCTAAGCTTTTTTAACATACCTTTGCTATTATATTTATTCCATTAACAAACTCCTAGGACACTAGGAGTTTTTTGTATAACTTTGTATAATGGCTAATTTTGCAAAATTACAATGATAAAATGGAAATAGATAAAATAAACATTAAAATAAAAGAACTACATAACAGTATTAAAAATAAATTTATATGGAGGTAATAAAATGGGATTGACAGTTGGGATTGTAGGGGCTACAGGTGCTGTAGGAAGGAAAATGCTTCAAATATTGGAAGAACGAAAAGTACAAATTGAAAATTTAAGGGCTTTTGCATCTGCAAGATCTGCAGGAGAAAAAATAACCTTTAATGGCAAGGAAATTACAGTAGAATTATTAACAGAAGAAGTAATGAAGGATTCTTTTGATTATCTATTATTTTCAGCTGGCGGTAGTGTGTCAGAAAAGTATGCACCAATAGCTGCTGAGGCAGGAAATACAGTTATAGACAACTCTTCACAATGGAGAATGACAGAAGGAATACCATTAGTTGTTCCAGAAGTTAATCCAGATGTACTAAAAGGGTATAAAGGAATTATTGCAAATCCTAATTGTTCTACTATTCAAATGATTGTGGCACTAGCACCAATACACAAAGAGTATGGAATAGAGAGGGTTGTTGTTTCAACTTACCAAGCTGTATCTGGGAGTGGGCATAAAGCAATTGTTGAATTAGAAGGTCAAAATAGTGACATAAATTATCCAAATGAAGTGTATCCTAAAAGGATTGCAGCTAATTGTCTTCCTCATATAGATGTATTTAATGATAATGGCTTTACTAAAGAAGAATTAAAGATGGTTTATGAAACTCAAAAGATATTCAATGATGATAAAATTCAAGTTAATGCAACTACTGTAAGAATACCAGTAGTATATTCTCATAGTGAATCCATATATGTGGAGTTAAGTAAAGAGCCAAACATTGACGATGCAAGAAGAATATTAGAGGAAGCACCAGGGGTTGTGGTTGTAGATAATCCTAGTAATAATGAATATCCAACACCACTAGAAGTAGCTAACTCTGATGAAACTTATGTTGGTAGACTAAGAAAAGACTTATTTAACACAAAAGCATTGTCTTTATGGGTAGTTGCAGATAACCTAAGAAAAGGTGCAGCAACAAATGCAGTGCAAATCCTTGAAACATTAGAATCATTAAAATAATAAATGACAGAAGGAGGAGTAAACATGTTTAATGGATCTGGAGTTGCAGTAGTTACGCCGTTTAAAAATGGTGAGGTTGATATTAAAAAGTTTGAAGATTTAATTGATTTTCATATTAATAATAATACACAAGCACTAATTGTGTTAGGGACAACGGGTGAGGCATCTACCTTAGACAATGAGGAGAGAGAATTATTAATTAAAACAGCAGTACAAAAGGTAGATAAAAGAATTCCAGTTATAATTGGAACAGGTTCCAATAATACTGCGGCATCTGTAACAAATACTAAAATAGCAGAAGAACTTGGTGCAGATGGGGTGCTGGTTGTTACCCCTTACTATAATAAAGCAACTCAAAAGGGTTTAATTAAGCATTATACAGAAATTGCAGGAGCAACTAAGTTGCCTGTCATACTTTATAATGTTCCTGGAAGAACCAATGTAAATATAAACCCAGAGACAGTTGCAGAACTTGCGAAAATAGAAAATATTGTCGCTGTAAAAGAAGCTAGTGGGGATCTTTCACAAGTGCTTGAAATAAAGAGGCTAGTACCTGAAGACTTTAAGATATATTCTGGAAATGATGATAATGTTATTCCAATTTATGCTTGTGGGGGTCATGGTGTAATATCTGTTATAGCGAATGTAATACCTAAAGAATTTCAAAAAATGTGTTCACTATTTTCATCGAATGATTTACAAGGGGCATTACAGTTACAGTTAAAATACAAAAAGTTAATAGACTTGATGTTTTCTGAAGTAAATCCTATTCCTGTAAAAGCTGCAGTTCATAAACTAGGCTATATTGATAATGAATTAAGACTTCCTTTGACACCAATAGAAGAAAGCAATATGATGCTTCTAGTAGAAGAAATGAAGAATTTACAAATCTTATAGAAAGGAAGGATTGGATGAGATTATTAATATGGGGTATGAGTGGACGAATGGGACAGCACATTGAAGTGTTGGCAAAAGAAGATAACTATTGGTCATCAATTGAAGGAATAGATATGTCAAATTCAACTGAACAAGTTAATGATATTCCTGATGTAGTGATTGATTTCTCCCATCCAGAGGCCACTAACAGTGTACTTTCTTACTGTCAAGAAAAGAACGTACCACTTGTAATAGGAACAACCGGGTTTGAGAAGAAACATTTAGATGACATAAAATTAGTCTCAGAAAAGATTCCTGTATTACAGGCTACAAATATGTCTTTAGGAATGAACTTACTATTTTCGTTAGTTGAACAAGTAGCTTCTGTACTAAAAGATAAAGTGGATATTGAAGTATTAGAATCCCATCATAATAGAAAGATGGATGCACCTTCTGGAAGTGCTGTTACTATTGTGGAATCAATTGAAAATGGATTAGGGAGAAAAGTTAAGCATGCCCATGGAAGAGAAGGACAGTGTCCAAGAGAAAAAGGTGAAATAGGTATCCATGCTATACGTGGTGGAAATATAGTAGGATTTCACGAGGCAAATTTTATTAACGATTTAGAAACAGTTAAAATAACCCATGAAGCACATGACAGATCAGTTTTTGCACAAGGCGCCTTAGAAGCTGCTAAGTTTATTTTAAAAAATGATATAAAAGAAGGTCTTTATAACATGAAAGATGTATTAGGCCTGAAGAATTAAATCTTCAGACCTAAGTCCGAAGATTAAGATTTATTGTTAAAAATTCTAATGAGGAGGCACAATGATGGACGCAAGAGAGATAATACAATATATAAAAGATAGTGAGAAAAAGACACCAGTTAAAGTGTATATGAAGGGTAACTTAAAAGGAATTGACTTCAAGAAATATGAGTGCAAAGATTTCACAGATGGTACATCTGGTATTGTTTTTGGAGAATGGAAAAATATCTCTAAACTTCTAGAAGAAAATAGTTCCTCTATTGAAGACTTTGTACTTGAAAATGATAGAAGAAACTCAGCTATACCGTTATTAGATTTAAAAGATATTCCAGCACGTATTGAGCCAGGAGCAATTATTAGAGAAAAAGTAGAAATCCATAAGAATGCAGTTATAATGATGGGAGCATCAATTAATATTGGAGCTGTAGTTGGTGAAGGTACAATGATCGATATGAATGTAGTTATTGGTGGTAGAGGAACTATAGGTAAAAACTGTCATATTGGTGCAGGAGCTGTAATAGCGGGAGTAGTAGAGCCGCCATCTGCAACACCTGTAATTATTGAAGATGACGTTGTAATTGGAGCTAATGCGGTAATTTTAGAAGGTGTACGAGTGGGGAAAGGTTCTGTAATAGCTTCAGGAGCTGTAGTTACAGAAGATGTACCAGAAAATGTTGTTGTAGCAGGGACGCCGGGTAAAGTAATTAAAAAAATTGATGATAAAACTAAGTCAAAAACTGAAATAGTTCAAGAGTTAAGAGAGATTATGGGAGCATAAGAAGAATTATATATTAATAGATAGATGGGATGATACACATGATACAGTATAAAAACAATGAATTGCATGTGGAAAACTCACCCTTAAGAGATATTGCTCAAGGAAAACCAACTCCTTTTTACTTATATTCATATGAACAGATAAAAAGAAATTTATCTAAAGTAGAAGACACTTTTAAAGGGATGGACTATCATATATCCTTTGCTACAAAATCTAATAATAATTTATTTCTACTTGAAGAATTAAAGAAAATGGGTGTTGGAATAGATATTGTCTCAAAAGGAGAGCTAGAAGCTGCTAAATTAGTAAACTTTCACAATAATGAAGTTATAGTTAATGGCAATGGAAAAACTAGGGGTTTCTTATCTGAAGTCGTTGACTTTAACCCTAGAGCACTAAATGTAGATTCACAAGAAGAAATTGACAGACTAGAGAAGATCGCTCTTGAAAAGGATAAAGAAATTACGGTAGCTTTAAGAATAAATCCTGACGTTGATCCAGTAACACATCCTTATATATCAACTGGTTTGAAAAAAAATAAGTTTGGTATAGATTTAGATTCAGCAAAACAAATTATAAAAAAATATCTAAACCATCAATACATTAAAATAAAAGGCTTACACGTACACATTGGCTCTCAACTTTTATCAATAAGTCCATATGAAGACGCATATGAAAAATGCTATGAATTTATAGAGAGTTTAGACGACCATCAATTAGAGTTTATTAATGTTGGTGGTGGTTGGGGTATTGATTATGAGAAGAATGGAGTAGATTTCCCTCTAGATGAGTATAAAGAGAGAGTTATACCAATTCTTAAAAAAATTAATCTACATGTCATCTTAGAGTTAGGTAGATTTCTTATAGGAAACGCTGGTGTCCTTGTAGGTAATGTAGAATATGTTAAAGAATCACCCTATAAAAAGTTTGTAGTAACTGATGCATCTATGGCATCCTTAATTAGACCGAGCTTATACAACGGATATCATCATATATTCACACAGTATAATAGTGAGCATGAAGAGAGTGTTGATGTAGTGGGCCCACTATGTGAAACGGGAGATCGTTTAGCAGAGGAAAGAATGATAAATTTACCCCAAAACGGAGATTTATTAGTTATTTGCGATGCGGGGGCATATGGATACTCCATGTGTTCTAACTATAACTTTTCATTTAAGCCTGCTGAGTATTTGTTAAAAAATAATGAGATTAAGTTAATAAGACCCCAAGAAGAACTAAAACAGTTAGTTGACTACTATCAAAAAGATGGTGTTTCATAGTAATATAATAAAAGCAAAAGCATGTATGGTTTATATACACCATACATGCTTTTTTCAGTTTTTGAATATTAATTCTATTTGAGTTGTGTTTACTTATTTTTAACTTGTCTTTTTAAATGGATTATACAGTCTTCATGCTTAGAAAAGCCTAAAACAATATCTTCCGCCAAGGCTTTACAAGATGGGGAACCGCAAGCGCCACAATCAATCTTAGGAAGTGAATCAAGAACTTTATCTATTCTTTTCATTTTTTCAATCGCTTTAAGTAAATTCTTGTCTAATTTAAGTACATTCAATGGTATAATAGGTTCTTCTAGTAGAAAGTTTGAAGTATCAATATTTTCAATTTTAGGGTTAAAATTATAATATTGTTGTGATATTTTTCTAATGCGATTTCTGGCCACAAAAGAGTTTTCAACGGTTAAACATCCCCCAACACAACCGTTTGTACATGCTTGACATTCTAAAAATAGTAAATCATTTATTTTATTATTTTCAATTTCTTCTAATACACTTATAACATTTTCAATACCATCTACAGCTAAAAAATCGTCAATTTCTAATGCTTGACTTTGCCCTCCAGCTCGAGCCCAACCTATTGCGTGCCCAGAAGGATAGAAGTGAAAATCTTCCCCTGAACTTTCTAACACCTTACTCATTTTTAAAAATAGAGAATTAATAGAAATTGTACCTGTTACATTAGTATGCTTTCTTCCTACTGGATGTTGAAAACTATAAAAACGTGCTGAACATGGTGAGATATAGAAGATACCAATATCATTGTCATTGTAGTCAGTACCCTCTACCGCCTTGCTTCTTGCAATTGAAGCTGAAATTTCAACAGGAGAGTCAATAGGTAAAATATTTTTAATTAACTCAGGAAACCTTAGTTGAATAAGGCGAATAACAGTTGGACAGGATGAGGAAATAATTGGATAATCAATAGATTTTTTATTAATATATTTTTTTGTAAAAGACGTAATTATATCTGCACCTTTGGATATTTCAAATATATCAGAAAAGCCCATTAGTTTAAAAATAGGTAATATTTGTTTAGGATCAGATGCAAGATCAAATTGTGAATAAATAACAGGATCAATAAGGGCAATACGATACCTATAATCGAAAATTTTTTCTAATTCATCTGTTATACAAGTTAAAGCATTATGTTGGCATACATGAATACAATGTCCACAGTTAATACATCTATCATCTATAATATTACATGTGCTATTTTTTACTCTAATAGCTTCTGTAGGACATCTTTTCATGCAATTTGTACATCCTTTACATTTATCAGCATCAAGAGAAATTGAGTGAATTAGCGAGCGCATAAAATCCCTCCGGGGAAAATAGAATATTTACACTATTATATAGTATATTAGACGATCTGAAAAGGGTAACTAAATTACTGTAAGTATATTTAAGAACATTCAATAACTTTTATTGGTAAACATAAATTATGAAGTAATAGATTGTATTGCTTGCAAAAAATTGATATACTAATAAAGCTACTTTTCAACTTTCGCATTAAATTAGTGATTGCACAAGATGTTAAAAAAATAAATTGAAAGCATATCAAATATAACATGCAAATTTAAAGGAGGAGAATATATGGCAAGACAAAAGGGTTTAACGCTTAAAATTTTAGTTGGTCTATTAGCAGGTTTGGTAACTGGAATTATCTTATATAATATTCCTACTAATTATGTTACTGACACGATATTGATTAATGGTGTATTTCTAGTTGTAGGGCAACTATTTTTAAGGGCTATTATGATGATGGTAGTTCCACTTGTTTTTATTTCTATAGTTAATGGTGCATCAAGCATGGGAGATGTAAAAAAGTTAGGTAGAATAGGTCTAAAAACACTAGTCTTTTATCTGATTACAACAGCGGTTGCTATTTCTATAGCAATAAGTATTGCCTATGTTGTTAATCCAGGAGTCGGTTTAGATATGTCTAAAGTAGTAACTAGTGAACCTACTATTGGAGAATCAATTCCTTTAGCACAAGTTATAATAGATATTATTCCAAGTAACCCAATTAATGCAATGGCAGCAGGAAATATGTTACAAGTTATTGCTTTTGCATTGTTTATTGGTATTGGATTATCAGCCCTTGGTGAAAAAACAAAAGATGTAGCTAATATGTTTGAACAATTAAACGAACTTATGATGAAACTAGTTAGTTATGTAATGGAAATTGCACCATATGGTGTTTTTTGTTTAATAGCTACAACCTTTTCCACTTTAGGTTTTGAAGCCATGGTACCATTATTAAAATATATGATGACAGTTATAGTAGCATTAATTTTTCATGCTGTAGTGACTTATGGTGGCATATTGAAGATTTTTACAGGTTTAAGTCCTTTAAGATTCTTTAAAAAGTTCTTACCTGCAACATCTGTCGCTTTTTCAACAGCCAGTAGTGGGGCTACACTGCCAATAACGATCGAAACTATTGAAGAAGAAATTGGAGTTTCAAAAAATATTGCTTCTTTTACTTTACCTTTAGGTGCAACAATAAATATGGATGGAACTGCAATTATGCAAGGGGTTGCAACGGTATTTATTTCCCAAGTATATGGGATAGACCTAGGTTTTAGTGCTATTTTAACGGTGATTATTACAGCAACTTTAGCGTCAATAGGGACAGCAGGTGTTCCGGGAGTAGGTTTAATTATGTTATCAATGGTGCTACAGTCTGTTGGTTTACCGATAGAAGGTGTTGCATTGATTATGGGGATAGATAGGTTGCTAGATATGTCAAGAACTGCAGTTAATATCACAGGTGACGCTGTTTGCACAACTGTTATTGCAAAAACAGAGGGTGAATTTAACGAAGAAATTTTTAATTCTGATTCAGAGAATGCTTTAAATTAACAAAAAAGTAACTACCCTTAGTGAAGATATATAAAGGGTAGTTACTTTTTTATTATGTATTATAAGAATTTTTCTATTGCTTTACTCCAAAAACTAGATCCTTCTAATTTGAGTAAATTTATTTCTAGTTCTGACATTTTTAATGAGATTTCATTTATACCAAAATACCTATGCTCTAATCCGTCACTAACGATAACAATTGAATCTTCAAAATGATACTCAGGATGGACTTTTATAACAGCATCAGATGGGAGAATAACACTAGATGTAAAGCATCTGTATGCATTTGTGTTAATTGGAGCTAGAGGCGTCACTTGTAGAGCACTAAGACGTGGGTCAATTAAGCTACCACCAATGGAATAATTATAAGCAGTACTACCTGTAGAAGATGAAACCAAGATACCATCACCACTAAATCGCTGAATAAGGTGCTCATCTACAGATATATTTAAGTGAATAGTTCTTGACTTATCGCCTTTAATGGCAATCTCATTAATACCCAAAGCTTCAATACAATCGTTTCTAGTACATATATCAGCTTGCACTGGGTTAATAGTTGATATAGTATATTGTTGAGTGATATACTTTTCTAAAAAGTCATCAATCTCATTGGGATTTATTTCTGTGAAAAAACCTAAATGACCTGTATTTATTCCAACTATAGGGATTGACGGAAAACCATGTTGATGTAAAGCTCTTAGAAAAGAACCGTCTCCACCAATGCATATAACTAACTCAGCATTAAAATCAAAATGGTCACTAACTTGATAACCAAAGCCCATAAGCCGATCTTTAAGATATTTAGCTGTGTTTATTGAAAAATTTGTATTATTATAAATAATATTGATTAAACCTTTTTTAGTCAATGTGAGTAACACTCCCTTGGCACTTAAAAGTATAATGGATCATTAATATATTTACTATTTTTCTATTACTAATAAACATATATGTAAAAAAAAAAATTGTCAACTCAAATATTTTAAAATTATAATAAACAAATAAACTGAGAAACTAAGGAATAATTATCTAAATATTAATATAAAAAGTAGGAGGATTTACTTTGCTTATACCAGAAAAACAGAGTGAAAATAAAATCATAGTAACAGTTGATGAAAAGTGGAAAGGTAAAGTGTTAAAACAATTATTAAAAGAGGAACTAAACATCTCTAGTAGATTATTAACAAAGTTAAAGAAAGATAAAACCATTAAAGTAAATAACTCCTTTGCAAGGTATCATACCCTATTAAAGTCGGGGGATGTAATTGAAATTGCGTTAATTGAACCCACAGATCAATTTGAGCCAGAAAATATACCAATAGATATAGTGTATGAAGATATTGATTTATTAGTAATAAATAAACAACCTGGGATAGTTGTACATCCAACGAAGAGTCATCCCAATGGGACAATAGCAAATGGTCTTTCAAATTATATTTTAAAAAATAATATGAAATGGCGTATCAGGTTTGTTAATCGTTTAGATATGGATACATCCGGATTGTTAATAATTGCAAAAAATGCCTTTGCTCATCATATCATATCTGAACAGATGAAAAACAATTTGGTTACAAAAAAGTATAAAACAATTGTGGATGGCGTTATTGAAAATGATAATGGTACAATTTTAGAACCAATTTTCAGACCAAATGATGATTCTATAAAGCGTATAGTAGATAAAAGGGGTCAAGAGTCAATCACTAAATATTATGTGCTAGAACGATTACATAATGCTACCGTACTTGAAATTGAGTTACTAACAGGAAGAACACATCAGATAAGAGTACATATGGATTTTATTGGACATCCAATAACAGGTGATACTTTATATAATGAACGAGTAAGTAACTATATTAATCGCCAAGCTTTACATGCATGGTATTTAAAATTATATCAACCAAGATTTAAAAATACTGTAGAAATTACAGCTTCAATGCCGAAAGATATGAGCATATTGCGAAAGACTTTGAAAAATGCGCAAAATTGATGAAATAAAGAGATAAGTTTTTTTATCTAAAATTTATAAATAAGAGGGATTTTATAAAAAGGAAAGAATAATACATTTATTAGATATAATTACATATAATTGGTAGTGTATGTATTTAAATACTTTAGGAGAAGGAAGTGAAAAAATGTTCTTACGTGAGGAAACTAATGAAGATGTAGAGTTAGAAAATATATGTATAAAATTTCTTCAGATGTTAGAACAGCTTAAAAAAGACGGTAAAGTAAGTGAAGAAGAGTATCTAGACCATTCTAGAGCAAAGAAAGAGTTCTTAGAATATTTGAAGAAGAAAAGAAGTGGTTAATCGAAATATAACAAGTGATATCTTTTAAACATATAATGGAATTATCTACTACTAGTATTTAGGAGGGGTATATTTATGAGTTTAGAAGGTATCGATTTTCTCACAAATGATTTTATTACCACATTTGCTGGAGCTGTAATTGTAACGAACATAGTTACACATTTTATAAAAGATTATACGCCAAAGTGGATAGATAATAAGATTGTAACTTTACTTGTTGCTATGATAGTAATGCTTTCTAATCAATTTATAACGGGTGAAATTACTTTTGAAACAATGTATTTAAGTTTTCTAAACGCATTTATTGTTGCTGCAGCAGCAATGGGAAATTATGAAATATTAAACAGCAAAATGATTAAAAAAAAGATGAAAGAGGAGATAGAGGATAAGACCGACAAAGAAACAAGTTAATAGAAAAACTAGTTAAAGTCCCTAGAGGGCTTTCTTTTTTTAAAAAAACATGATATACTTGTAAAATGTTATGTAAACCTCCTGTACATATTAAATTTTTTATAAAATATATTGAAGGAGGGGTTAAAAATGAAAAAATTTAATATTAAAAAAATATCTATTGTTTTATATGCAGTTTTACTTGCCAGTGTATTGGGATTTATTATTATTAATAACTATATCTTAAGTGAAGAAAAAATAGAATTGAGTTATTCTGATTTTATAGCAGGAATAGAGTCTGGAGAAGTAACGAAAGTATACTTGACAGAAACCTCTAAAATTGAAGGGAATCTGAGTGATGGAAGTACATTTATCACTGACAATCCACGGGTAGACACACTAAAAGAAACTTTATTATTAAATGATGTTTCGGTAGATGAACAAGATGGGCAAATAAATATGAATACTGTCTTGAGTTTCGTGCTACTAATTGGTGTTTTGGTTGGTATTTCAATTTATTTATCCAAAAAGGGAACAAGGCAAACATCAAAAGAATATGATAAAATGTCAAAGGTTGAGTTTTCTACACAAAAAGATTCTTCAGTTCGTTTTGCTGATATTGCTGGAAATGAAGAAGCAAAAGAAAATATGATAGAACTTGTGGATTTTCTAAAAAATCCGGAAAAGTATACTAGATATGGTGCTAAGATGCCGAAAGGTGTCATACTATATGGCCCTCCTGGAACAGGTAAAACGATAATGGCTAAAGCGCTTGCAAGTGAAGCTGGCGTAGATTTCATTGCTGTTTCAGGTTCAGATTTTGTTCAAGTATATGCTGGCTTAGGTGCTGGTCGTATAAGAAGTTTATTTAAGGATGCAAAAGACAAAGGGAAATGTGTTATATTTATTGATGAAATCGATGCTATAGGGAAAAAAAGAGATCGTGGTGGTCTTGGTGGTAGTGATGAGTCCGATAGAACGCTAAATGCATTATTAACAGAGATGTCTGGGTTTAAAGGGAGTGAAGGCATTATTGTAATGGCAGCAACAAATAGAATTGATATTTTAGATGATGCGCTTTTGAGACCAGGAAGATTTGACAGACAAATAGAAGTAGGATTACCTGATCTTAAAGCAAGGCAGGAAATATTAAAACTATATTCGCAAAATAGACCTATAGATGCAGAAATTAATTTAGATGGTTTAGCACAACAAACGGTTTATTTTAGTGGCGCGAAATTAGAAAATCTAGTAAACGAAGCTGCCATTTATGCTGCAAGAGAAGATGCACCATATATTAACCAAAACCATTTAGATAAAGCTTTTTATACAGTTATAGCAGGAGAAGAAAAAAAAGATCGAAGTGGTATATCTCACGTAGATCGAAAAATTACTGCTTATCATGAAGCTGGACATGCTGTAGTAACTAAAATTTTATGTCCAGATAATAAAGTAACAAAGGTTACAATTATACCAAGTACAAAAGGTGCTGGTGGCTTTAGCATGAACATACCGCCGGATCGAATGTATAATACAAAAATGAATATGATAAACCATGTTAAGGTAGCATTAGGTGGTAGAATAGTTGAAGAAATAATATTTGGTAGTGATCATATTACAACGGGTGCAAGTAATGATATTCAAAAAGCAACAGAGATTATAGTAGCAATGATTAAGCAATTTGGTATGCATGATGAAATAGGAATGGTTAACTTTGATGTTTTATATGGTAACAGAAATTTCGTTGATGATGATGTAAAGCAACTAACCAAAAAAGAAATGAAACAATTATATGACGAGACTAAATTAATGATACGAGAAAATATTGGTCTAGTTGAAAAAGTAGCGGAAGAATTATTAAGGAAAGAAACATTAAATGAAGATGAGATTAATAAAATTGTTGGAGAGTATGATGAAGCGCTACTGTGTTCATAGGCAAAAAGTGGATTAAATAAACTGCTGAAAATGGTGTATAATATAATTAATAACATGTCGAAGATGTTTGTTATGAACTGTAAAATTCAACCGACAATGTACATCCGGGAGATTATATTTTTATCTTCGATGAAAAGCCTCCTAAGAGGGGAATTCAAAGAAATAAAATAGGTCACCCACTTAGTGAATCGCGGGTGTGAATTTTATAGGAAAACGGCATATTGGATGTGTGTATCCCCCCCCTTATTTAGGGGGGATTTATTATAATTAAATAGAGAAGACAAGCTTAGATTAGTCTGAGCTTGTCTTCTCTATTTTTTGTATATCTTTTTCAAAAGCGTCTACTAGTATAGTAGAGTAATGATCGTAAAAAACCATACCAGGTTTACCGCCTTTTTGTTTACGAACGTTTTTTCGAGTAGTATAGTCCACGGCGACTTTACTTGAGTTTCTAGCTTTACTATAAAATGCTGCTAAAGATGCAGCTTCAGTAAGAGCTACTTCAGAAAGTTGCCTTTCATCTAATTGAACAATCACATGGGAGCCTGGCAAATCTTTTACGTGTAACCAAATATCTGTCTTATTTGCATGCTTAAATGTAATCTCTTCATTTTGTTTATTGTTTTTACCTACTAGTATTTTAAAGTTATCGGTTGATTTGAAGGATAGAAAACTGGAATTTTTTTTATGATGTTGTTTTTTCTTGTTAGACTTTTCTTTAACATACCCACCATCAACTAATTCTGTATAAATTTCTTCTAAATCCTGAAGCGTAGTACATTGTTCTATGCTATTTTGTATTTGCTCTAAGTAACGTATTTCACTTTCAGCAACTTTAACTTGCTTAGCAACTTCAACCAGTGCATTTTTCGATTTTGTATATTTTTTATAGTAGTTTTGTGCATTTTTTGAAGGGCTGTAGCGCTTATCTAACTTAATTTCAATGTTTTCTTGTGTACTACTATAGAAATTTGTTACCTTTGTGCTGCTTTCTCCTGATTTTATTTGATAAAGATTAGCTGTAATTAAATCACCTAAAATTTTAAAATGATCACCTTTTAAAGCTTTGTCATAGTCTCTTTTTAAATTTATTAATTTGTTATACAGTCTATCTAACTTTGTATTAATATTTTTTCTCAATGTTTGAGATTTTTGTTTTATCCGTTGCATATGATCATTTACGCTATAGTAATTATCTAATAACTCACTTATAGAATCAAATTCTGTAATTGTGTAATGACTAAGGTGTTTAATTGGAATAACACTAAAGTCTATATACTTTTTGTTTGATACATCTTGAAAAATTAAGTGTTCAAATTTTTTAGAAGAAACGATGGTAAGAATTGAACTTAAAGAAAAAAATAAATCTCTTATTTCTAGATCATCTAATTTATTTATGGGTGTCTCAAAATCAATACTAGCATTGTGACATATTTCTTTAGCAATCAAAGGCGATATTCCTGTAAAATGAGAATATAACGCCTTATATATTTGTATGGTTGTTTTCCTGTCAATTATATCAGTTAAATCGTCGGTGTTTGATAACGATAACGGATTATTTTTATTATTTGGTGGCATTTCGTAGGTAAGTCCTGGTAGTACTTGTCGAAATCGACTCATATCAAATGAAATACGTTTGATACTTTCTATGATTTTTTTTGTTTCATTGTCAACTAATATAATATTACTATGTTTTCCCATCATTTCAATAATTAACATTTTTGACTTTTTAATATTTAACTCATCATAAGTTTCAATCTCCAAATTTATAATTCGTTCAAAATTAGGCTGTGTTACTGAAATTATACGTCCCCCAGTAAGGTTTTTACGAAGTAACATACAAAAACTAGGCGGGGTAACTGGATTTTCTTTACTTAAAGTGGTAAAATGAGCTCTTGGATAATTACTGTGACAGGAAAGCAAAAGCTTCCGATTGCTTCCTTTACTTCTAATTATTATAAGAATTTCATCTTTCTCCGGTTGATATATTTTTTCAATTCTATTATTAGAGACGAGTTGTGATAATTCATCTACAATTGCAGATACAGTTAACCCATCTAAAGCCATATGCATTCCTCCTAAGCGAAAGTAATGTAAATATAACATAAATGTAAAAACAATTCAAAGTAGAAAAAAGATTTAATAAATGGATAAAATTTGTTATAATTGTTATATTGTATTAGTATAAAGAAGTTATATAAAATTAAACCTTTAACATAAAGGAGAGAAAAAATGGATATTATATTTCGCAAGCTTCAAGGTGCAGGTAATGATTTCATAGTTATGAAATATGAAGACTTTCCTGATGAAGAATTATTTAGTAAGTTAGCAACTGAAGTCTGTCATAGACATTTTGGTATAGGTGCCGATGGATTAATGATTGTAAAAGGCTCAGAGAAAGCAGACTTTTTCATGTATTACTATAATAGCGACGGTTCAAGAGCGCATATGTGTGGAAATGGCATAAGGTGTTTTGCAAAGTATGTATATGATGCAGGAATGATAAAAGAAAAGTTCTTTAGGATTGAAACTTTAGCAGGAATTAAAGAGGTTGAAATGGGAGATGAAAATAATAGAGAACAATTGGTAAGGGTAAATATGGACAAAATGATTTTTGAACCAAAAGATATTCCTGTTATATGTGATCAAAATAAATGTATTAATCAACAACTTATAGTTGATGGTGAAACTTTAAACTACTCAACAGTACTAATGGGAGTGCCACATACGGTTATTTTTTTAGATGAACTGAAAGAAGAGCACATTAAAAAAATAGGCCCAGTTATAGAAAAACACAACCAATTTCCTGATAATACAAACGTTAATTTCGCAAAAATTATAAATAGAAGCAAAATAGAAGTTAAGACCTGGGAGCGAGGTGCTGGATATACTCTAGCATGTGGAACTGGTGTCACTAGCGTTTGTGGGGTAGCATATGAATTAGGTTATGTAAATAATAGTGTTGAAGTAATAACTGATGGGGGGAGATTAACTATTAATATAGAAGAAAATAAAGATATATATATGGAAGGGTCTGCGAAAGTAATTTGTGAAGGTATATATTATTCAAATTTAGCAAAGTAAACCTAAAAATATCTTTGGGGGGTATTCGTGTGATTAAGAGTATGACAGGATTTGGCAGAAGTGAGTTTCAATACAACAATACATATTTTACTATAGAAATAAAGTCGGTCAATAACCGTTATATGGATATTAATATAAAATGCCCTAAAAAATTTACCTACTTAGAGGATCAAATAAGACAGCTTTTCAAGCAAAAAATAAAAAGAGGAAGAGTGGATGTTTTTATTAATTATGATCAAGTAGGTGAAAAGGATGTAAGAGTAACGCCAAATGTTTTGTTAGCAAAAGAATATTTAGACGCGCTAAAAGTATTGGAAGAAGAACTGAACATTAAGAATGACATTTGTGTGTCAACGTTTATTAAGTTTCCAGATATATTGAAAATAGAAGATAAAGTTGAGGATAAAGATCAAGTATGGAAGGCGTTTCAAAATGGTCTGGAAGATTCGCTTGATAAATTAATATTGATGAGAAAAGAAGAAGGAAATAAACTTAAAGAAGATTTATTGATGCGAGTAGAGTATATGTCTAACCTAATTAATGAAGTAAACCAAAGAGGAGAAATTGTTCTACTTGAATATAAAACAAAATTAACAAAGAGGATAGCAGAAATTTTAGATGATGACATACAAATTGATGATAATCGTTTGGCTATGGAAGTAGCAATATATGCAGATAAAAGTAATGTTACAGAAGAAGTAGTACGACTTAGTAGTCATATAAAACAATTTGAAAAATCACTTGATCAAACTGATTCAGTTGGAAGAAAACTCGACTTTATAATACAAGAAATGAATAGGGAAGTAAATACAATTGGGTCAAAAACTAATGATATAATAATATCCAATATAGTTGTAGAATTAAAGAGTGAACTTGAAAAAATAAGAGAACAAGTGCAAAATATTGAATAAAGGGGGTACAATATGAGTATCAAATTGATAAATATCGGCTTTGGTAATATAGTGTCTGCTAATAGGATTATAGCAATTGTTAGTCCAGAGTCAGCACCAATTAAACGAATTGTTCAAGAGGCTAGAGATGAAGGTGTACTTATAGATGCTACTTATGGTAGAAGAACTAGAGCCGTTATAGTTACGGATTGTGATCATATAATATTATCAGCAGTTCAGCCAGAAACTGTAGCACAGAGATTAACCAGTAAAGATGATGAAGCTTCAGACGAAAATGAATAATAAGGAGAGGAAGATATTATGTTATACCCACCAATTACCGAACTATTAGACAAGGTTGATAGTAGATATACATTAGTTATAGCTGCATCAAAAAGAGCAAGACAATTAATTGACGACCATGAACCTAATGTAGAGCATGAGTCAAACAAACCTGTATCTATTGCAACAAAAGAGATATATGAAAATTTTGTAACATATGAGGCCATAACGGACGACATTGATAAGTAGGTGATGAAATATGCTTAAAGGAAAAAATATTGTATTAGGAGTAACAGGCGGAATCGCTGTTTATAAGGCTTGCGATATTGTAAGTAGATTAAAGAAGTTAGAAGCAAATGTTGATGTAATTATGACGAAATCAGCTATGGAGTTTGTAAAACCACAAACTTTTCAAGCGCTTAGTCAAAATATGGTTGTTACTGATATGTTTGAAACACCACGGTATTGGGACATTGAACATATTTCGTTAGCCCAAAAAGCTGATATTCTTTTAATTGCCCCAGCCACTGCGAATATAATTGGTAAAGTTGCTAATGGAATTGCTGATGATATATTATCTACAACAATTATGGCGTCAACAGCTAAAGTAGTTTTTGCACCAGCCATGAATACGAGAATGTATGAAAATGAAATTGTACAGAGGAATATAATAAAACTAAAAAGTTTGGGGTATGAATTTATTAATCCAGGAGCAGGGAGACTTGCCTGCGGAGATATAGGAGCAGGTAAGCTTGCAGAACCAGTAGATATAGTCGAGTATATAAATAAATTACAAACTGTTAAATCAGATTTAAATGGTAAAAAAGTGTTAATTACAGCAGGACCAACCGTAGAAAAGATAGATCCAGTTCGTTTTATTTCTAATCGTTCTACGGGTAAAATGGGGTATGCTTTAGCTGAGGCTGCTTCAAAAAGAGGTGCGGAAGTAACTTTGATTTCGGGCCCTACAAACTTGAGTCCACCAGCTAATGTAAATTTGATATCGGTTAGTAGTGCGTTAGAAATGTATAAAGCTGTACTTGAGGATTTTGAGAGTCAACACATAGTTATAAAAACTGCTGCTGTTTCAGACTATCGACCACAGACAATTAATGACCAGAAAGTAAAGAAAAAGGATGGAGATATGAGTATTAGCTTAGTCAGAAATCCTGACATTTTACTTGAACTAGGAAAAATAAAAGGCGATAAAGTACTAGTAGGTTTCGCAGCTGAAACAAATAATGTTATAGAATATGCAAAAGACAAAGTTAAGCGAAAAAACCTGGATTTTATTGTTGCAAATAATGTGGCTGAAAAAGATGCTGGATTTGGAACGGATACAAATATTGTGAAATTTATTGATAAACATGATAATATTAATGAAATAGACAAGGCTTTAAAACAAGAAATAGCTGATAAAATTTTAGATAAAACAAAAGAGTTTATTATAAAATAATAAAAGAAAAATGACAGAGTAAAACAGCTTGAAATCATAGTGTATATGGTTTTGGGCTGTTTTAAAAACTTTATACTTCTGTCTTAACTATTCTCAAATTATTATTAAGCAGGTGGTGTGAAAGTTGCAAGGTTATAACGTCATTATGGTATACAATTCCAAGGTGGATCGGTTATTGATGTGCACACGTAAACATGATCCGTATAAAGGGCTATACAATTTAGTAGGCGGTAAAATTGAGCCAGAAGAAACTGGCATAGACGCTGCATATAGAGAACTTTATGAAGAAACTGGGATTAAGGGTGATAACATTATTTTAAAGCATCTAATGGATTTTAAATACTATTTTCAAGAATGTTATGTAGAAGTGTACGTAGGTAAGCTTAACCAAGAAGTAACCTTAGTAGAGGAAGTAAATAAGTTATTTTGGTCAGACTTAGATCATGACTTTTTTGATGTAAATAAATACGCTGGTGAGGGAAATATCGGTCATATGATAGAGCAAGTGAACATGTATAAAGAAGAGTTATTTGATAGTAAAATGCACTTATAATCCATAACGATAATGTTCTGTTATAATATCTTTATTAACTTAAGGGAAGTTTGATATAATATATAATTATAAAAAGTTGGAGATGTAATAAAATGAAAATTGGGACAGTCATAGTAAACAACAACGTGAATAAGACAGATAAGCTATTTGACTACTCTATTCCACTTGAGTTAGAGAACGTGATCGAAGAAGGGATGCGGGTATTGGTTCCTTTCGGAAAAGGTAATAGAAAATTAGAAGCTTATATCTTCAGCATTAGGTCAATAACCAGCAATGATAAGGTTAATCTCAAGGATATTATACGGCCCCTAGACGATAAACCAATTTTGTCAAAAAAACAAATAGACATGGTTTATTGGCTGAAAGAAAAATATTTGTGTAGATATATAGAGGCAATTCACTGTTTAATTCCAGCAGGCTTGGTTAATAAAGAAAAACGTGTTATTTATTTAAACCAAGAGGAAGTAGAGAAAAATAAATCAAAATTTACAGAAGTGCAAATTGGAATTATAGAACTTCTTAAAAAAAAGGAGAAAGTAACCTTTGAATTACTATATAAAAGTTATTCTTATGGAGAAGTCTATAGAGCAATAAAATCTTTACATAAAGAAGGTATTGTAGTCATTAACGAAGTTGTTGAATCAAGAATAAACATTATAAAAGAGAAGTATGTAAAATTAGCTAAATTAGATAAAGATAAAATTAATCTAAAAAATGCAAAAAAGCAACTAGATTTACTTAAAATATTAAAAGATAGACAAGAAATAAAATTAAGTGAATTAGTAAATCATCTAGGTTTTAGTCGAGCAGTAATTAAAGGTCTTGTAGATAAAGGAATTGCAATTATCGAAGAAAAAGAATATAAACGTGACCCACTACTGAATCTTGATTTTAAGCCTTTTCCAAAACTACAACCTACAAATGAACAGGAAGAGATTATTAATAAAATTACAGAAGGTATTGAGAATAACAAATCAAATATATACTTAATACATGGAATTACTGGTAGTGGTAAGACGGAAGTATATTTACAATTAATAGAGAATGCTATAAAAGAAGGTAAGCAAGGCATTGTATTAGTTCCAGAGATATCCTTAACACCACAGACAATTGAAAGGTTTAAAGGAAGATTTGTCCATGGAATTGCTATATTCCATAGTGGACTGTCAGAAGGAGAACGTTATGATGAATGGCGAAAAGTCTCCAACGGAGATGCCAATATTGTAATTGGAGCAC
Source organism: Serpentinicella sp. ANB-PHB4 (assembly GCF_031432315.1). Taxonomy (NCBI): domain Bacteria; kingdom Bacillati; phylum Bacillota; class Clostridia; order Peptostreptococcales; family Natronincolaceae; genus Serpentinicella; species Serpentinicella sp. ANB-PHB4. The sequence continues at coordinate 441,760 of NZ_JAVKGO010000001.1, read as the reverse complement.
GCTCTGCTATATTTGCACCTTTAAATAATTTAGGGTTAATAATTATTGATGAGGAACATGAAACAACCTATAAATCGGAATTAAATCCCAAATATACAGCCTTTGATGTTGCAAAATATCGAAGCGAAAAGGAAAATGCTATTGTAGTATTGGGATCAGCAACACCGTCCATTGAAACCTATCATAATGCAGTACAAAATGAAATTATATTAACCAATTTAAAAAAGCGTGCTCATAAATCACAAATACCTGAGATAAGTATTATAGATATGCGTCAGGAACTCGATGGAGGAAATAAAAGTATCCTCAGCCGAACACTATACAATGAGTTAAAAAGCACATTAGAATCTAAAAAACAAACAATACTTTTTTTAAACCGCAGGGGATATTCAACCTTTGTGAGTTGCAGAAAATGTGGCTATGTTGTAAAGTGTAAGCAGTGCGACATCTCTCTTACATTTCATATGGCTTCTAAGGATTTACAGTGTCATTATTGCGGAGATAAGTATCAAGCACCTAAAATATGTCCAGAATGTTCGAGTAAATATATAAAATATTTTGGGACTGGAACACAAAAACTTGAGAAGGTTATTCAATCATATTTTCCCAGCGCATCTATAAGCAGAATGGATTTAGATGTTACCGGTAAAAAAGGTGCACATAATAAAATATTAGAATCATTTAAAAGTGGAAAAATAGATATTATGATAGGTACCCAAATGATTACAAAAGGACTTGATTTTCCAAATGTAACACTAGTAGGTATTATAAATGCAGATACAATGCTTAACTTGCCAGACTTTAGAGCGCCTGAAAAAGTGTTTCAACAAGCACTTCAGGTGGCAGGAAGAGCTGGACGAGGGATAGATCCAGGGAAAGTAGTACTTCAAACTTATAATCCAGACCATTATAGTATAGCCTTGGCATCAAAACAAGATTATAAAGCATTTTATAACAAAGAAATTGGCATACGTAAAGCTTTTGACTATCCCCCATTTAGTAAATTAGTAACGATTGGTTTTACAGGAGAGAATGAAGATGAAGTTTATAATGTAGTACTAAAGATTACTGAAATAATAAAATACATATCTAAATCTAAAGGGTTTAATGATGTAGATACAAATATACTAGGACCAAATGCAGCTATGATTTATAGAATTAAAAATAAGTATAGGTTTTATATTTTAATTAAATCAAGCAAAGATAGCCATCCGCTATTTAAGTCCATCATAAAATATCTTTTAGTAGAAAATAAAGAAAAATTTATACCCAAAAACATATTAACAAGTATTGATATGAATCCTATATATACTGTTTAAGGAGTGATTTTTATGGCGATAAGAATAATTAGGACAGATGATGATCCAATTTTAAGAAAAAAAAGCAAACCTGTGGAGATAATAGATAAACGTATCTTGACATTATTAGACGACATGAAAGAAACAATGTATGATGCAGATGGTGTAGGACTTGCTGCACCACAAATCGGAATACTAAAAAGAATAATAGTAATTGATGTAGGTTATGGTGCTGTGGAGTTAATTAACCCTGAAATTATTGATAGCTTTGGAGAACAAAGCGATACAGAAGGTTGTTTAAGTCTACCAGGTAAGTCAGCAGAGGTAATAAGGCCACAGAAAGTAACTGTTAAAGGATTAAATCGTAAAAATGAAGAGGTGACTTTAGAAGGAGAAGATTTATTCGCTAGGGCTATCTGTCATGAAATAGATCATCTAAATGGAATATTGTTTATCGATAAAGCTAAAAAGTGAGGTGACACTATGAAAGTATTATTTATGGGGACACCGGATTTTGCTGTCCCTTGTTTAGAGAAGTTAGTTGATGAAAAATATGATGTAGTAGGAGTATTCACACAGCCAGACAAACCAAAGGGTAGAGGAAAAAGGCTAGTCCATACACCAGTTAAAGATGCTGCGCTTAAACACGGATTAAAAGTATATCAGCCTACAAAAATAAGGGAAGAAACAACAATTAATCTAATTAAACAATTGGTACCAGAAGTCATAATAGTAGTTGCCTATGGGCAAATATTACCTAAAAGTATACTAGACTTGCCTCTAAAAGGATGTATTAATGTACATGCATCACTATTGCCAAAATATCGTGGTGCTGCACCAATAAATTGGGCAATTATAAATGGTGAAAGCATAACAGGAATAACTACTATGTATATGGATGAAGGATTAGATACAGGAGATATGATTTTAAAAGAATCTATAGATATTCATGAAGATGACACTGCTGGAGATTTACATGACAAATTAGCAAACTTAGGATCTGAATTATTAATTAAAACGCTAGAAGATATAACAAATGGAAAATTGAGAAGAGTAAAGCAAGATGATAAAGAAGCAACGTACTGTCAAAAACTAACTAAAGATTTAGGAGAGATTGACTGGTGTAGGCCTGCTAAAGAAATTAGAAATTTAGTACGGGGAACGATACCTTGGCCTACTGCATATACAACATATTTAAATAAGAAAATGAAAGTTTGGAAGACTAGCGTAATAAAAGGAGAGCATAACTATAGGTCTGGAACAATCATCGATATTACCCAAAACGGAATTGATGTAGCAACAGGAAAAGATATATTAAGAATACAAGAGCTTCAATTCAGTGGAGGAAAAAGACTTAAAGTAGAAGATTTTCTTAGGGGAAATACAATTGATAAAAATATAATTTTAGGGGAGTAATATGAGTTTAAAATTTGTTGGTATACTACTGGTTATATGTTTATTGCTAATAGTAGGACTGTTTACTTTGATTTTTATACCTCAACTACAAAGTGTATATGTATTTAGTGTAGTAAACGCGATCTTAGTATTGGTTCTGTTAGGATTACTGCTATGGATAATACAAATTATTTTAACAATAATCCTACTATGGTATAATATAAATGTACCGAATATAATGATAAAATTGACGAAAGAAGCGTTAAGAATTACTTATCCTGCAATAGAATTTTTTGGAGTTGTTTTTTCCATTGATAAGAAAAGTATAAGGCGCTCCTATACAAATTTAAATAATCAATTAGTGATGAGTGAAGAGTATGGACTCTCAGGAGAAGAAATATTAATAATCTCGCCACATTGTCTTCAGAAATCTTCTTGCCCCTACAAAATTACAAACGATATAAAAAATTGTAAAAAATGTGGAAATTGCAAAGTAAATCCTTTAATTGATTTACATGAGAAGTATGGTGTAAACTTTAGAGTAGCTAGTGGTGGAACAATAGCTAGAAGAATTATTATGGAGCTTAGGCCTAAGGCAATTATAGCTGTAGCATGTGAACGGGATTTAGTGAACGGATTACAAGATGTGAAAAAAATACCAATTATAGCAGTAACAAATAAACGGTTGAATGGTCCGTGTATTGATACAGAGGTAAATACCCTAAAAGTAGAACATGCAATTTTAAAATTGATGAAGGAGTGACAAATGAATGATATTTCCAACAGGTACAGAAATTCTTGTATTATTACCAGCAATCATTTTTGCGATGTATGCACAAAGCAAAGTAAAAACAACTTTTCACCGGTACTTAAATGTAAGGGCAACTAAAGGATATTCAGGATTCAACGTAGCAAGAACTTTATTGGATAAAAATGGATTAAGAGATGTGCCAATTGAAGTAGCACAAGGTTCTCTAACTGATCATTATGATCCGAGAAAAAGAGTGCTCAGGTTGTCAAGAGAAGTACATCAAGGAAGTTCAATTGCATCCGTTAGTGTAGCTGCTCATGAAGTAGGGCATGCTATACAGCATGCAAATGGCTATGTACCTTTAAATTTAAGAAATGCTATTTTTCCTGTTGCAAGTTTCGGATCATCAGCAGCTTGGTTCTTTGTAATAGCAGGTTTTATATTTTCTCCACCATTAATAAATGTAGGTATCCTACTTTTTGCTGCAGCAGTACTATTTCAAGTAGTCACACTTCCTGTAGAGTTTAATGCTAGTAGCAGAGCGATGGATTTGTTAGATGCAAACGGATTTATTTCAAGGGAAGAATATGGTGCTGCTAAGAAGGTTCTAGATGCTGCAGCCTTAACATATGTAGCTGCAACAGCTACTGCAGTAGCCCAATTAATAAGGTTAATAATGATAAGTAATAGAAGAAGATAATGAAGGCGTTAAACGCCTTCATTTAATTTATTCTAATAGGAGGATATTAATGAATACCAGGGAAATCGCATTAAATATTGTATATGAGATAGAATCAAAAAAAGCATTCTCAAATTTATTAATAAATAAAAAACTTAAGGGTAAGAATGCAACTGCAATAGATAGAAACTTTATTACGGAAATAGTATATGGCACGTTAGAAAATTTAATATATATTGATTACATAATAACTCAATTCTCTTCTGTTAAAATAAATAAAATAAATTTATGGACATTGTCAATTTTACGATTAGGTATTTACCAGATAATGTTCTTAGACAAAGTACCGGACTTTGCTGCTGTAAATGAATCTGTAAATTTATCAAAAAAATATAATAAAAGAACTTCTGGATTTATTAATGCTATTTTAAGAAACATAATAAGGAATAAAGAAAATATAACATTGCCTGACAAGAAAAAGGATATTGAAAAGTACTTAATGGTAAAGTACTCTCATCCACAATGGATGGTTCAGCGTTTTTTGAAGTACTTCGATAAAGATTTTACAGAGGAGCTATTAAAGGCAAATAATGAAAGACCAGACTTGTATATACGAGTAAATACATTGAAAATTTCGATAGAAGAATGTATAGGAAAGCTTGAAGGGAAAGGGCTAAAAGTAACAAAATGCCCTTTAATCAAAGAAGCAGTAATAATAAGAGGGATAAATAAAATAGAAGAAATGGAGGAGTATAGAGAAGGGTATATACATATTCAAGACTTTGGTTCAATGCTTGTTTCAAAAGCACTGGAACCTAAAGAGAGTGATTTTATTATTGACATGTGTTGTGCTCCAGGAGGGAAAACTACACATATAGCTCAGTTAATGAACAATAAAGGAAAAATTTTAGCGAGAGATATATATGATCATAAGCTAAAACTTGTTGAGGACAATAGTAGCAGGTTGGGCGTAAAAATAATCCATACTCAAAAATTTGATGGAATGAAACAAGATGATACCTTAATTGAGAAAGCAGATAAGGTACTTGTTGATGCACCTTGTTCAGGACTTGGTATTATTCGAAGAAAACCCGAAATAAAATATAGGAAGACACCGGATGATATCAACGAGCTAATGAAAATGCAATTCGAGATTTTAAAAAATGCGGCAATTTATTTAAAGCCAGGTGGAGAATTACTTTATAGCACATGTACCATCGATCCAAATGAGAATGACAAAGTAATTTCAAAGTTTCTAGAGCAAAACAAAAACTTTGAAATAGTTGATATAGAATCTTCACTCGGACTTTCATATAAGGGCATAGGTACGATACAACTTTACCCAAATATACATCATACTGATGGTTTTTTTATAGCTAAACTAAAGAAAATTATATAAATTTGTGGAGGGAAAGTTTTGAATAAGATTGATTTATTAAGTTTGTCTTATGATGAGATGGAAGAACTTACAAAAGAGCTAGGAGAACAGAAATTTAGAGCTAAACAGATATTCAAATGGGTAAATGAAGGGGTAAAATCTTTTGAAGAGATGACTAACATTTCTAAAAAAATGCAAAGCACTTTAGATGAGCGATCCTTTATTACAAATATAAATATAGAAAGCAAATTAGTGTCTAAAATAGACGGTACAACCAAATATTTATTTTCTCTTGGTGATGGGAATTATGTTGAAGGTGTAACAATGATATATAAACATGGTATTACAGCTTGTATTTCTTCTCAAGTTGGATGTGCAATGGGTTGTACTTTTTGTGCGTCCGCAACGGGTGGATTAGTGCGTAATTTAAGAGCTGGTGAAATGATTGACCAAATATTATGTATGCAAAAAGACCAAGGAAATAGAGTTTCTAATATCGTACTGATGGGCAGTGGCGAACCACTTCATAATTTTCAGGAAGTCATAAAGTTCTTAAATATTGTCAATGATAAAAATGGATTAAACATTGGAAATAGACATATAACTTTATCTACTTGTGGATTAGTAAGAGAAATAAAAATGCTTGCTGATTACCAAATTCCAATTAATTTAGCGATATCACTACATGCTGCAAGTGATGAAGTTCGTAAAAAAACCATGCCAGTAGCAAATAAGTATTCTATCGATCAAATAATAGAAGCATGCCACTATTATTTAGAGAGGAATAATCGAAGAATCACTTTTGAATATGCACTTATAAAGGATGTAAATGATAGTGTTAATCATGCTAAAAAATTAGCATCTTTACTAAGTGGACTGCTTTGTCATGTAAATTTAATCCCTGTAAATTCAATAGATGAAAAAGATTATATAAAGTCCAATAACCAAGATATAAAGCGATTTCAAAAAGAGCTTAAGACAAATGGAATAGAAGCTACAATTAGACGTGAAATGGGTGCAGATATTGATGCTGCTTGTGGGCAGCTAAGAAACCGTCATATTAAGAATAAAGACTAATTAAATTCAAAATTATATAATATAGTAAGAAGCAGGGAAACAGATATCATTGTCGAATAATTAAATTCAATGAAAGGGGGATTTTATATGAAGTCAGTGGGATGTACAGATATAGGAAGAGTAAGGAGTGTAAATGAAGACGGATTTTATATTTATGAAGATAAGTATGGATTATATATAGTTGCTGATGGTATGGGAGGACACAAAAGTGGCGATGTTGCAAGTAGAATAGCAATTCATACTATAAAAGATCAGTTGATTAGTTATTTAAATTCTGAAGAACTTGATGAAAATCAAATAAGTGACCTTATAATCCAGGCGTTTGAAGAGGCAAATACTGCAATATACAGCAAGTCTTTAAACGAGAAAAATTGTAATGGAATGGGAACAACCGCTACGCTTATTTTAATCTTTAATGATAAAGCTTATATAGGGCATGTTGGGGATAGTAGGGCTTATGTATATAGAGACAAAACAACCACTCAGCTAACAGAGGATCATTCACTGGTGGCGGAATTACTTAAAAATGGTAGCATTAATGAAAGAGAAGCTCGTAGACATCCTAAAAAAAATATCATTACTAGAGCTTTGGGAACGGATAATAATATAAATGTTGACATAGTGACTAGTAAAATACATAAAAATGATATTTTTATTTTATGTACTGATGGATTTTCAAATCAAGTAAATGATGATGAGTTATCACACGTGCTAGAAAAGCAAGGGCTAAACAAAGAGAGTTGTTATCAACTGGTTAATATAGCGAATGAAAAAGGCGGATATGATAATATTACCCTTGTACTTATAGGAAATTAAGGGAGAAGGTGAAACAATGATCGGGAAAATTCTAAGCAAGCGTTATGAACTAGTAGAAAAAGTAGGATCTGGTGGGATGGCCATTGTATATAAGGCAAAGTGTACACTCTTAAATCGATACGTAGCTGTGAAGATATTGAGACCTGAATTTACTAATGATAAAGAAGCTGTTGCAAAATTTAAAAGAGAGTCACAGGCAGTTGCAAGCTTATCTCATCCGAATATAGTTAACCTGTATGACGTTGGACAAGACGAAGATACGTATTACTTAGTTATGGAATATTTAGACGGTAAAACGTTAAAAGAACATATACTGGAAACTGCCCCATTGGATAAAGACACTATAATTAATTATACTACGCAAATAGCTAATGCATTAAAGCATGCCCATGAAAACCATGTTATTCATAGAGATATTAAACCACATAATATTTTAATTACGAAAGACGATAGGATTAAAGTTACTGATTTTGGGATTGCAATAGCAGCTACGAGCTCAACACTTACAAATGTAGGGAATGTTATAGGATCTGTGCATTATTTTTCTCCTGAACAAGCAAGAGGAGGATATGTTGATGAAAGGTCAGATCTTTACTCTCTAGGCATAGTGATGTATGAGATGGCGACAGGAAAGTTACCCTTTGAGGCAGAAAATGCTGTATCCGTAGCTCTCAAGCAAACACAAGATGAGCCTAAAATACCTACTGAAATAAATCCAAATATACCAAAGTCTATTGAAAACATTATATTAAAGCTTATGGAAAAAGAACAAATTAAGCGCTTTCAGAGTATTAATGAGCTTATGGTTAGTTTAAAAGGTATAAAATATACATTAAATTTTCCAGAAGACGAAACTGAAAACAATTTGAATGATTCTCCAACTCAAGTAATGCCAATTGTTCAAGAAGAGAGACCAGCTAAAACAAAGAAAACAACGAAATCAAATCGAAAAAATAAAAAAAGAATTATAGTAATAGCTATTTTGATTGGTTTACTTATTCTATCAACTATTGTATATGCCGTAGTACAAATAAATAGAAGTAGACCAGAAGATGTAGAAGTTCCTGATTTTGTAGGAATGAATATTGATGATGCAAAAGTTTGGGCAGAAGAAATAGGTTTAATGATGGATATAAATACTCAACATCATGAAACAATCCCAGTAAATGAAATTATAAATCAGAGTCCTAGTGGGGGAATGATAGTTAGAGACGGATCTTCTGTTAGAGTGAATGTAAGTCAAGGTACTAGAACTACCACAGTACCAACAATTAAGTTTACAGAAGCTATAGATGTGCCTACATTACTACAAAATTCTAGACTAACACGGGGAGAAGTTACCTATCAGTTTTCAGAGTTTCCTGAGGGAATTGTAATAGAACAAAGTCCTGCTGCTGGTGAAGTAATAAGAGAAGGAGCATCAGTTGATTATATAGTTAGTAAAGGACCAGAAATTCAAGAGGTAGATATGCCAAACCTTATCGGGCTTACAATTGATGAAGCAACTAGCTTAATTAATAGGCAAAATTTAAGGGTTGGTAGTATAACTAGGGAGTTTAGTGAAATGTATGATGAGGGGTTAGTGATAGAGCAAAGCATCAGTCCTGATAAAGAGGTTGAAGAGAACACTCCCGTTAATTTGATTGTTAGTAGAGGAATGATAAGTGTTCCCGAAATTGATGAAGAAGAGGAAGAAGAGGGAGAAGAGGAAGAAGAGGAAGATGAGGAAGATGATCAAGTAGAAGATGGCGAAGTAGTGGAATTGCCAGAAAATGATGATGAATAAAACTGTGTGAGGGGGATGTAATGAAATTAGGAAAGATTACTAAAGGTATTGCTGGTTTTTATTATGTAGATGTTAATGGAGAATTATTTGAGTGTAAAGCAAGAGGTATATTTAGAAAAAATAAAATCATTCCCCTAATTGGAGACCAAGTAACAATAGAGATTCTTGATGAGAGTAAAAGAATTGGAATGATTGAAGAGATTAAACCTAGATATAACGAACTAATAAGACCTACAGTAGCAAATATAGATCAAGTTGTAGTTGTATTTTCAATTGTTCAACCTGATTTAAATCTCTTTCTTTTAGACCGCTTTTTAATCTTAGGAGAAAGTAAAGGACTAGATATTCTAATTTGCTTAAATAAAACAGATTTAATAGATAATAAAGCTTTAGATATGATTAAAAGTAGGTATCAAAAAACAAACTATAAAATATTAACAACAAATATTATAAATAATCAAAATCTTGATGACTTGAAAAAAAAATTATTGAATAAAACAAGTGTTTTTGCAGGCCCGTCTGGTGTTGGGAAATCATCAATTTTAAAAGAAATAACAGGAAGCAATCTAGAAGTTGGTGAAGTAAGTGTAAAAACAGGAAGAGGTAAGCACACTACACGTCACGCGGAACTGCTAGCTATTAGCAATAATAGTTGGGTTGTTGATACGCCTGGTTTCAGTTCGTTGGATATTGATTATATAGATATAAATGATTTATCTGACTACTTTCCAGAGTTCAATGATTATATAGAAAGTTGTAAATTTGCTTCTTGTTCTCATATTAATGAGCCTGGGTGTAAAGTGAAACAAGCTGTTGCAGAAAATATTATTAACAATGAGCGGTATGAAAGTTATATACAGTTTTACAAAGAAATTAAAGAAAGTAGCAGGAGGTATTAAACATGTTTAAAATTGCACCATCAATTTTATCAGCTGATTTTTCAGACTTACAAGGAGATATCAAAAAGGTTGAAGATGCAGGCTGTGATATGCTACATATTGATGTTATGGATGGTCACTTTGTACCAAACATAACAATAGGTCCACCAGTTGTTAAGAGTATAAAAAGTAGAACAGAAATGCCATTAGATGTACATCTAATGATAAGCAATCCTGATCAATATGTTGATGAATTTACTAAAGCAGGAGCGGATATTATAACTGTTCATGCAGAAGCATGTATACATCTACATCGTACAATTCAAAGTATAAAAAATAATAATGTTAAAGCGGCTGTTGCGTTAAATCCGTCAACACCATTAAGTGCAATTGAATATGTATTGGACGATATAGATATGGTTTTAATTATGTCAGTAAATCCTGGATTTGGAGGCCAGAAATTTATCCAGTCAATGGTTAAAAAAATTAAGGAACTAAAAAATCTTATAGATAGTATGGGGTTAAGCATTGATATTCAAGTTGATGGAGGAATCAATCCCAATAATATTAATATAGTTACTGAAGCAGGAGCTAATGTAATAGTTGCCGGTTCTGCGATCTTTAAAAACGATCAAGTTAAAGAAAATGTTAGATTATTAAGAAAGAATGGCCAGTGATAAGTGAGGTATTCATATGAAGGTATTAATAGTAACAAATGGAGAAATAAAAAATTTGAAACGCTTAAATTTTTTTGCTAAAAATCATGACTACATTATATGTGCAGATGGTGCTGTTGAGCACCTCCGCAAAATCAATTACTTGCCGGATATACTAGTAGGTGACTTTGATTCCATATCTAAAGATGATATGAAGTGGATAGTAGATAATAATACGCCGTACAAACAATTCCCTAAACAAAAAGACTATACTGACACTGAATTAGCGTTGAACGATGCACTAAAGTTAAAACCCTCAGAAATTGCTTTTTATGGATCAATAGGGTCTAGATTTGATCATAGTTTAGGAAATGTCTATTTATTAATAAAAGGGTTAGATAAAAACGTACCGAGCAAAATTATTGGTGATGATTTTGAGATTCATATTGTTAATAAAAGTAAAATGCTTTATATATCTGGGGAAGAAAAAGAAATTTTATCTTTAATTCCTATTACCACTAGAGTTGAAGGGGTTACATCCGAGGGATTGTTGTATAAATTAGACAATGATACCTTAATCAGGGGAAGTTCTAGAAGTATAAGTAATGAATTTAAAGGCGGTTTAGTAAAAATATCTGTAGAAGAAGGTCTACTACTAGCAATTAAAACAATCAATAAATGAAATAATGCCTATGCTTATTAGTTTTAGGCATATTTTATTTTAAGTGGACTATTAATATAATAGGCTTTAATTTATAGATATAAAAGTAGGTGATTGGAGTGTTTAGAAGAAGAAGAGGACTATCGATAAGTCGATTTATTGGTACTATTTTACTGATTGTAGGCACAATGCTGTTTATTTACATTATACCTAGTCAATTATGGTTATTTATTTTAGCATCTTTACTTGTAGGAGTGGGAATATTATTTTTTAATACTTAAAAAAGCAATGATTGTGACAAAACGAAAGAATCTTCGATTTTAAATTACAGTGTTAATTTAAAAAAGAAGATTCTCTTATTTTCATCACTATTCATTAGATAGATCTCTCTACTTTACCAGATCTTAAGCATCTAGTACAAACATTGATTTTTTTTGGTGCACCTTTTATTATCGCCTTTACTTTTCTCAAATTTGGCGCCCAAGTTCTTTTACTGTGACGATTTGAGTGACTTACTTGATTACCAAATACTTTACCTTTATCGCATACTTCGCATACTTTTGCCATTACAAACACCTCCTTCAGTAAGGCAGTCTTTAAAACACATTAATATTATCATATAAATTAGTAATTTGCAACAGAAAAATAAAATAGTATGTTAAATTTATAGTGAATTAAAATAAATAATTACAATCATATTAATAATTGAGTTGTTTTTGTTGAACTATATAATTGATTAATATAAAATATTATATATGCTGTGAGAATGTGCTACAATAAGATAATATACATATTTATATAAGGAGGAATAATATGCCTGGGAAATTAGTAAATAATCTTGGTATTGTAACAATTGATGATCATGTACTTGCTTCGATAGCTGGAGTATCAGCCATGGAATGCTATGGGCTAGTTGGAATGGCAGCAAAATCTACAGCAGGTGGGTTAGTTGAGTTACTGAAAAGAGACCAATTAAGCAAAGGCGTAAAAGTGCAAACTGAAGAAGATGAAATTGTAATCGATCTATTTGTAATTGTAGAGTTTGGAACAAGAATATCTGTTGTAGCAACAAATATTATAGAAAAAGTGAAATACAATATCGAAAATTTAACCGGTATGAGTGTGAAAAAAGTTAATATAAATGTACAAGGAGTACGAGTCCAAAAGTAACTTAAGGAGGTTCTGGATTTGAAAGTTGAATATATTGATGGTGAATTGTTAAAAAATATGGTTGTTGCAGGTGCTCAGTCACTTGAGAATAATAAAAAATTGGTTAATGCATTAAATGTTTTTCCTGTGCCTGATGGGGACACAGGGACAAATATGGCATTGACAATGCAATCGGCAGTTAAAGAAGTTAAAAGTAGTAAATCGAATGCCCTATCTGTTATTGCGGACGCAGTTGCAAACGGTTCTTTAATGGGAGCAAGGGGTAACTCTGGTGTTATACTTTCTCAATTATTTAGAGGTTTTGCTAAAGGTGTAAAAGATAAAGAAAAATTAAATACTACAGATTTAGCAAATGCATTTAAAAATGCATCTGATACAGCTTATAAGGCTGTCATGAAGCCTACTGAAGGAACAATTTTAACTGTAGCTAGGGAGAGTGCCGAAAAAGCATTAGAGATTTGTAAAAAAGAGAAGGATATAGTCTCATTTTTAGAGAAAGTAATTTTTGAAGCAGAAGAAACGCTAAAACGCACTCCAGACATGTTAGAAGTACTAAAAGAAGCTGGCGTTGTAGACTCTGGAGGGAAAGGCTTAGTACTGATACTACAAGGTGGATTAGGAGCAATTACTGGAGAGACTGTTAATATAGAAGAGGAACAAGAACAAGGAGAAAACGAAGTAAGTAGTTATGTATTTGATGAAAACATAGAATTTGGTTATTGCACTGAATTTATTATTAACGGAGACAATATTGACACAGACAGATTTAAAAGTCTTATAGAAACTTATGGGGATTCTATGTTAGTTGTTGGAAATGAAAATGTTGCAAAAGTACATATTCATACTAATAATCCTGGAGAAGTAATGGAACAAGGTTTGAAGTTGGGAGAATTATCTGATATTAAAATAGACAATATGAGAAAACAACATAGCCATCAAGTTTTTGAAGAAAATGTAGTTGATAAGAAAGATGGTTCTAAAAAAGAAGAGAAAAAGAAATATGCGTTTATTACCGTAACAATGGGAGAAGGTTTAACAAATATATTTAAAGACTTCAATGTTGATCATGTTATTGAAGGTGGACAAACAATGAACCCAAGCACTGAAGATTTTCTTAAAGCTATTGACGCGTTGAATGCAGAAACAATTTATATATTACCAAATAATAGCAACATTATTATGGCAGCAAATCAAGCAAAGGAAATATCAAAGGAAAATATTAAAGTTATTCCATCTAAATCTGTACCACAGGGTATTGCTGCACTAGTAGCATTTAACGATATTTCAACTGCAGATGAAAACGAGCAGCAGATGACAGAAGCATTAAAAGAAATTACTACAGGTCAAGTAACGTATGCTGTCAGAGATACTAGCATTAACGATTTACCAATTAATAAAGGTGATATAATAGGAATCGGTAACAATGATATTAAATCTGTTGGTGATGATGTAAATAAAGTATCAATAGATTTATTAAGCAAAATCGTAACAGAAGAACATGAAATGGTTACAGTATTTTATGGTGAAGATCTGACTAATGAAGAAGCTGATTTACTTTCAAAACAGATTGAACAAAAATTCCCTGAACATGAAATAGAACTATATTATGGGGGACAATCTATATATTATTATATTTTTTCAATAGAATGATTTAGAGATATAGAGGTGTAAGAAAAATGATGCATGATCAACTAGATTCTATAAATGGAATAGGCCCTAAAAAGTTATTAAAGTATAAACGCCTAGATATTTACAATATTAAAGACCTTTTATTTCATTTTCCACGAACTTATATAATGGTAGATGGGACAAAACAGATTAAGGATATTGTGATAGATGATCATGTATCAATTGTTGTTCAAGTTATGTCACAAATAACAAGTAAAAAGACTAGTAAGGGTTATTTTATCTCAAGGTGCCTTGTGACTGATAATACAGGGACACTATGGATAACATTTTTTAATAATCCCTACATTAGGAATAAAATCAAGTATGGACAGAAAATTACTGTGAGTGGTCAGGTTAAAAAAGGGGTAATGGGGCTCGAACTCGTTAATCCCGATTTTAATTTATCTGTGTCCACTCATTCCAAAAAAATAAAGATAATCCCAGTGTATTCCGTTACAGAAGGGATTACTCAAAAGGAAATGAAAGATGTCCAAAAAAAAGCACAAAAATATTTGACACAAGTAACGGATTACATTCCAGAACATATTAGAAAAAGAATGAAGCTTTGTGGATTAGAATATGCATTGCGAAATATACACTTTCCGGAATCAATAAAAGCTTTAAAGGTAGCAAGATATCGATTAATTTTTGAAGAGTTTTTATTACTTCAGTTAGGGCTTTTAAGGCTAAAAAAGGACAATAAAGAGTTATTACCATCTAAACCCCTAGTAAAGAATAAGGGGTTAGATGGTTTTATAAGTAAATTGCCATTTAACTTAACAGAAGCGCAGCAAAAAGTTTTAAATGATGTTTTTACTGATCTAAAATCAGAGAAACCTATGAATCGCTTGATACAAGGAGATGTGGGGTCAGGAAAAACTATTATTGCTATTATTTCTTTATATAAATGTGTAATAAATAACTGTCAAGGGGCGTTAATGGCACCTACAGAAATTTTAGCAGAACAACACTTTAATGTTATTAAACGATTATTAGAACCATATGGTGTAAAAATATGCCTGCTAACTGGAAGCTTAAAGAATAGAGAAAAGAAAGAACTACATAATAAAATAGAAACTGGTTATTTTCATATTGTAATTGGTACACATGCCATAATTCAAAGTTCAGTAGTTTTTAAAGACTTAGCTTTGGTTATTACAGATGAACAACACAGGTTTGGGGTCAAGCAAAGAGGAAGCTTAATGCAAAAAGGGGTTTCACCCCATGTTCTTGTAATGTCAGCTACACCAATACCAAGAACATTAGCAATGATTAATTATGGAGACCTGGATATCTCT
Organism: Serpentinicella sp. ANB-PHB4; assembly: GCF_031432315.1. Lineage (NCBI taxonomy): Bacteria > Bacillati > Bacillota > Clostridia > Peptostreptococcales > Natronincolaceae > Serpentinicella > Serpentinicella sp. ANB-PHB4. The sequence continues at coordinate 426,249 of NZ_JAVKGO010000001.1, read as the reverse complement.
ATAATTGATAAATTGCCAAAAGGAAGAAAGAAAATTATCACTTATGCTGAAAGAATAAGCAATAAAAATTTAGTCTATAATTTAATAAGAGAAGAACTGTCTACTGGAAGGCAAGCATATGTTGTCTGTCCCCTAGTAGAGAATTCTGAAGTAATTGAAGCTCAGTCAGTTATGGAGAAAACAAAAGAGTTAATGTCTTATTTCCCGGAGTATAAAATAGGGTTCATTCATGGTAAGATGAGTAGTAATGAAAAAGAAAAAACGATGTTGGATTTTAAAAATAACAACTTAAATATTCTGATATCTACTACTGTAATAGAGGTAGGCATTGATGTGCCAAATGCTACTATTATAATTATTGAGAATGCTGAGCGTTTCGGTTTAGCACAGTTACACCAATTGCGCGGTAGAGTTGGAAGAGGTAGTAGCCAATCTTATTGTTATCTTTTACACAATGCAAATAATAAATTAGCAAATGAAAGAATGGAGATTATGAAGTCTACAAATGATGGCTTTATAATTTCAGAAAAAGATTTAGAATTAAGAGGACCGGGCGATTTTTTTGGTGTAAAACAACATGGATTACTGAAACTTAAAATAGCGGAATTTTTTAAACATATTAAGATATTAAATAAAGTCCAAAATACTGTAAGACAACTACTAGAAGAAGATTTGGAGTTAAAATTGGATAAATATCCATTATTAAACCAAAAACTGAAGGAAGTTTTAAAAAATATCGGATCTATCTAATTAAAGTTGATTCGAAATTAGGAGGTAATCTATGCGGGTTATCGCTGGGACTGCGAGAGGGATTCAACTTATAACACCTAATGACAATGAAATTAGACCCACAAAAGATCGTACGAAAGAAGCGCTTTTTAGTGCTATACATAATTATTTATATGGGAAGAATGTTCTTGACTTATTTGCGGGTACGGGAAGTTTAGGAATTGAAGCTCTTTCTAGAGGAGCAAGAAAGTGTTATTTTGTAGATAATCGAAAGGAAAGTTTGGATTTAGTACATGAGAATTTAAAAAAGTCAAAATTAACTTCTGATGGACAAGTTTTATTAATGAGTGCAAGTCAAGCAATAAGTAAGCTTAGCTCTGATGGCATACAATTTGATATTGTATTCTTAGACCCTCCCTACTCAAAAGATATCTTAAATAATATATTAAGTCAGATTTCAATAGAAAAATTAGTACACCCAGACAGTATTGTTATTGCAGAACACGAAGCAGATATAGAATTAGATGAGGAAATTGAAATGTTAACAAAATTTAAAACAAAAAAATATGGGAAATCCGAAATTTCCTTTTTCAAATATGAGGAGGATATTTAATGAAAGCAATATACCCTGGCAGTTTTGATCCAATAACAAATGGACATTTAGATATTATAGGACGAGCTTCTAAAATATTTGATGAAGTAATAGTTGTAGTACTTCCAAATAGCAGTAAAAAAACCCTGTTTTCATTAGAGGAAAGAGTGGAATTAATCGAAGAGGTCACAAAAAAATATAGTAATGTAAATGTTGATAGTTATTCAGGATTACTAATTGACTACGCAAAGAAAAACAATGTTAAATGCATAATAAAAGGATTAAGGGCTGTATCGGATTTTGAGTATGAGTTACAAATGGCACTGATGAATAAAAAATTAAATGATGATATAGAGACTGTTTTTTTAATGACTAGCAGTGAAAATTCTTTTTTGAGTTCAAGTATTGTTAAGGAAGTAGCAAAATATGGAGGGTGTATTAATGATTTAGTACCTGAAAGGGTTAGAGTTGAGTTGTTAAAAAGACAATAAAAATGAGAGGGGGATTTTAAGTGGATGTACTAAAATTATTAGAAGAAATTGAAGATATTTTAGATAGTGCAGCTTCAATTCCATTGTCACAGAAAGTATTAGTTGATAAAAAAGAAATATTGGAACTAGTTAAAGACATTAGGGTTCAGCTACCAGATGAAATTAAACAAGCAAAGTGGATTAAAGATGAAAGACAGAAAATTATTGTTGAGGCTCAAAATGAAGCAGACACTATGCTACTTGAAGCAAATAAACATATTAATTCGCTAGTAGAAAAAGATGAAATAACAAAACAAGCTAACGCAAAAGCAGAACAAATTATAGCCCAAGCTAAAGGTGATGCAAAAGAAATGAGACTTGGTGCTAGACATTATGCAGACGAGGTTCTTGGAGATGTAGAGGGCTCATTATCTAGTTTAATAACTACTGTACAGAAAAATAGAGAAGAATTAAAAGGGATGAAGTGATATCATCCCTTAGTTATTTTGTCTAATAATAAAAAAATAAAATGTACAATTATAGATAAAATTAAAAAAACTACTACTACAGATATAAACATTTGAACTGCATTAAAAAAATTAAAAAAGAATTTTTCGCTTATACTTAAATAATTATAATAGGATACTAATCCAGTAGAAACAGCAAAGTAGCTTGGAAACAGACTATAGATAGTAAAGCTTATAAAACCAGCTAAAAAGCCATGTAAGAGTTTTGACAGTAGGTATATATTACTGCTGATATCCGTTTTACTAATAATACTTATGCATTGAGCGTGAATTGAAAAACCACTCCATGCAATAATAAATGATGCAGCAGCAATTTTCAGACTAATATTTACCGCTGTTTCGCTAATCAATTTACATCCTGTTGTGATTTCAAAAAAGCCTGTCAAAAACGCACTTACAAATGTTTTATCTAATTCATAAATAGGTAGCGTGGCTGAACTAATAAGACTAGACAGAAAAGTGATGAGACCTAGAACAGTTAAAATGTCAATTATAACTGAAAATAAGATGATAAACCCACCTATTATGAACATAGTACTGAACGACTCACTTACAGCAGATCCTAACTGCACACCAAAAGGTTCGGAGTGAGAATTATGTACGTCTAAATCTTTAAATGCTTTCTTAATTGATGGATACTTTGAGGATTTAATTTCTTTAGTTTCATTGAATTTATAAAATCTAAACCCAATACCAATTAGAAGAATAGCTAAATAGTGAGACATAGCTATAAGCAATCCAATCTCTGCTGACTTAAACATACCAACAGCAACAGCACCAATCATAAATAATGGGCCGGATGTACTACAAAAAGCAATGAGTCGTTGGCCTTCTATTCTGCTTATTTCATTATCCAACCTAAGTTTACTTACAATTTTTGCACCAATAGGATAACCAGAGGTAATACTCATCGTAAACGCAAATGAACCAGCACCAGGGACGTTAAATATTGGACGCATAACAACTTCTAGTAATGATCCAATAAACTTTATTACTCCAAGTCTTATTAACAATTCAGAACCTATAAAAAAAGGTAGTAGTGCTGGTACAACAACGCTGAACCAAGTTTGTAGACCATTATATGCTGCATTAACTGAAATAGATGGCAGAAGAACTATACAAATAACAATAGTTAAAACAGATAGTATAGGTAAGTACTTAACAAATAAGGAGATAGCACGATGAATATAAAATGTTCTTTTTATAAATATAATTAGAAAGAAAATCAAAAAAATTACTAATATATTTACCATAACAGGTAGCATAAACACCCTCCTAAACAATGAAGGAACAGTTATAACTATATATACTAGTAAAGTTTAATTCGTATGCTATTTTAATACAAAAGGTTATTTTATAAATATTGAACTTACTAAATAATCAAGCTGTTTTGAACTGACATTAGAGCAATTTAATAGCAAAGAGTATATGTTAGTTGCTCTAATATCAAGATTAAGCACTTCTTGAGCTATTGAAGTTTCAGGTTTGTATTTACTTAACTTATTAATAATCGGTATATTAGAAGTAGTTTTGCAAAGTTTAAGAATTTCCCGCCCTTTATTATTAAAGGCAAGAACACGGGCATATGGTGGGGCATAATTATTATATCTTATAAAATCGCTTTTTTTAAAGTTAAGTAATATGTGTATCAAAATTCTCTTTATTCTTGTTATAGTATACCTTTTGCTATTTGCGCATTCTAAAAAATCGTTTATGTCGTTATTAGTTATACCACATTTGTATAGTTTATTTTCAAGACCTTCAACTACATCAAAAAAGTCTATCAACTCATTTGGAGTAGATCTTCGTATTATTGTAAAAATCATTTCCTGTAAATTTTCTATAAATATTGGGGACAAGCCATCTTTAAGATAACTATTAAAAATTTGATATGATAAATCAGGAATTACATTTTGAATTTTATTCATATCAACCTCATTTTTTAAATGCTCTCTTATAGCTGTAGCACTTGCAATATTTGACGTAATTGAAGTTGAATGGTAATGTGAAGCAATTCGTTTAATAGTGTAAGGGGTTATATTACTATTAATGCTTTTTATTGCTTTTAAATATTCGATAGACAAAATATTATTAGGACTTTTAATTATGTCTATAACGTCATCAAAACGAATACGTGGATATATATCTTGATTAGCAGCTATATATTTTGCAATTGCATGAGATCGAGCAGTGGGGAATGAATTGCCTTTTTTTATACTTTGTTTAAGTTCGTAAGTGTATTGAGGTGGGGCTGTATTAATAATATCAGCAATAGTGCTTAATAAAGAGATTTCTCCTTTTTCGCTTCCAAAAGAAATACAATCGACTACTTTTAAAGATTCAAGTAAACTAACAGCACCCCGTGCAAAAAATTCAGCAGAAGAACAGGCATAGGCTGTAGGAAGCTCGACAATTAAGTCAACACCATTTTTTACTGCCATTTCAGCTCGGGCCCATTTATGTAAAAGAGAAGGCTCTCCTCTTTGTAAAAAATTACCACTCATTACTGCTATAGTGTGTGTAGAATTAGTCACTTCTTTAGACTTAACTAGATGATAAAGGTGACCATTATGAAAAGGATTGTATTCTGTAACTAACCCCAAAATTTTCATATTTACTTCCTTTCTTATATAACATAAATAATAGATTTGAGAAAATTAAAAAATATATATTTGAATTTCCTCATTTATAAACAAGTTTATATAAAAATTTGCAAAATCACAAATCTTATATACAATCTTGTAGTATAATTATACTCAATATTGACTAAAATCATATAAATATCTTATAAAAACTTGAAAATACTTCAAAATTTATTATTATTGAAATGTTAGTATTAAAACGACATTATATTTGTCAAAAGAGTTCTTAAAAATATTTAGGAGGTTATATCATGAAAGTATTAGTTTTAAACTGCGGAAGCTCATCTTTAAAGTACCAACTTATTAATATGGAAAATGAGGGGGTTGAAGCTATAGGGATTGCTGAAAGAATTGGAATCGAAGGTTCTTTTGTTAAGCATGAGGCTACAGGAAAAGAAAAAGTTGTAATTGAAGACACAATGGACAATCATAAGGCCGCTATTAAGATTGTTTTAGACGCCTTAATTGACCCTAATCATGGTGCAATTAAGTCTATGGATGAAATAGGTGCTGTTGGACATAGAGTTGTTCATGGCGGAGAAAAGTTTTCTGGGTCAGTAGTAATTACTCAAGAGGTTAAAAACGCACTAGAAGAGTGTTCAGATTTAGCTCCTCTACATAATCCACCAAATTTAATGGGTATTAATGCTTGCGAAGAAATATTACCAAATGTTCCAATGGTAGCAGTATTTGACACTGCATTTCACCAAACAATGCCAGAATCATCATATATCTATGCATTACCATATGAGTACTACGAGAAATATGGAATTAGAAGATATGGATTCCATGGTACATCACATAAGTATGTGTCTGATAGAGCAGCTTCAATGCTAGGAAAACCACTTGAAGATTTAAAATTAATAACATGTCACTTGGGTAATGGAGCAAGTATAGCGGCTGTTAAAAATGGACAATCTATTGATACTACAATGGGCTTTACACCATTAGAAGGATTAGCAATGGGAACAAGATGTGGAGATATAGATCCAGCAATTGTTACTTTTATAATGGAAAAAGAGAATATGAGTGTTAGCGAGATTAATAACTTAGTAAATAAAAAATCCGGTGTTCTTGGAATTTCAGGTGTAAGCAGTGATTTTAGAGACATTGAAAATGAAGCAGCTGAAGGTAATAAAAGAGCTCAATTGGCCTTAGATGTTTACTATAATAAAGTTAAAAAGTATATTGGATCTTTTGCAGCAGAGATGGGTGGAGTAGATGCTGTTGTATTTACAGCTGGTCTTGGTGAAAACTCAGCAATTGCTAGAGCGGCGATTTGTGAGAATCTTGAGTTCCTAGGAATTAAAATTGATGAAGAAAGAAACAATGTTAGAGGAAAAGAAACTGTAGTTACAACTGATGATTCAACGGTGAAGGTATTACTAATACCTACAAATGAAGAGTTAACTATAGCAAGAGAAACAGTTAATTTAATATAAGATATATTACTAAAGGTAGGGGAACCTACCTTTAGTGATGTATGTGGTATAAAGACAAAATACTTGACAAAGATAGTTTTCGTTTGTATAATCAGTTTTGTTAGTATTTTATAAAACTACAGTTCACATTTTAGAAAGTCAGTTTATTTTAAATTGGGGTGAACATATTGAAGTTTGATCTAACGGAAATAAAGCATAATAATAGTACAAAAAAAGATATAGATTTCACAATTGAGCTAGAGCACATTAATTACAATGGTGACTTAATTAAGGTCGTTACACCGGCAAATGTAATAGGAGTGCTATATGACTTAGAAGGTAAAACTTTCTTTGTAGCTGATGTTAAAACTAAAATGAGAACGAAATGTAGTAGATGCTTAAAAGGAATTGACTTCAATTATAATACAAATGTAAATATAGAACTTATTCATGAAGATAATGCAAATGAAGAAAAGTTAAATGAAGATGTATATATTTATAATGATATTATAATTAACCTTGATGAAATTGTTGAAGAAGCCATTATTACAAATATTCCAATGAAAATTCTTTGTACGAATGATTGTAGAGGTCTATGCACTCAATGTGGCAAGAATTTGAATGATGGAGCTTGTAATTGCGAACTGACTGAAAGTGATATTGAAACGGAAGGTATAGATCCTAGGCTACTAAAACTTAAGCAATTCTTTAAAAACGAGTAAGGAGGTGTTAAATATGGCGGTACCAAAACGAAAAACAAGTAAATCTAAAAGAGATATGAGAAGAGCTGCGAATTCAAAATATGTCGCACCTGGTTTTGTGAGTTGTACACAATGTCATGAGCCAAAACTGCCTCATAGAGTATGTCCTGAGTGTGGACATTACAAGAACAGAGAGGTAATTGATACAAATAAATAAATCTATGAAATAGCAGTGATAACTCATTGCTATTTTTTTTAGTTTTTTGTTTTAATTTAATAATCGGATACAAATGCAAGTCAGAGGGTATTTTAAAAATAACAGAAAAAACTTGATTTTTGCGAATACATAATATATACTTATTTTTAGTATTAGGTACTAAATATAAGTACTAATGCAGGGGTGTTAAAATGAAAAAAAAGTCAAAATTATCTAAATCAGAAAGACAAAATAAATTTTTAGAATTAATAAAAGAAGACCCGTTTTTAACAGATGAGGCTTTATGCAAACTTTTCAATGTCAGTATTCAAACTATTAGATTAGATAGGCTAGAACTAGGGATTCCTGAATTAAGAGAACGCATAAAGGGTGTAGCTGAGAAAAATTATGATAAGGTAAGAAGTATTGTAGGAACGGAGATCGTTGGAGAATTAGTTGACCTAACATTAGGGAAAAGTGGGATTTCAATATTAGAAACAACTAATGACTTAGCTTTTAGTAAAACAAAGATAGTGAGAGGACATCATATTTTCTCACAAGCAGAATCCTTAGCCATGGCAGTTATTGATGCTGATGTAGCACTAACTGGTGTATCTAATATTAAATACCTCCATCCAGTTAATTCTGGTGACAAATTGATTGCAAAAGCTGAAGTTGTTAGAGTTAGAGAAAATAAGCACTTTGTTCATGTTAAAATAAATGCTAATCAGATACAGGTTTTTAGAGGTAAATTTATATTAGTATCACTTGAAAAATAAGTAGGAGGGTTACGATGAAAGTTGTTTTAGACGGAATGGGCGGCGATTTTGGACCAGAAGTAACAGTGAGAGGTGCAGTTGATGCAGTTAAATTATATGAAGTTGATATAGCAATTACAGGAGATGAATCAAGTATTAAAAATGAGTTAAAAAAGTATGAATATCCTAGTGATAGAATTGAAGTGATTCATTGCGATGAAATAATAACAAATGAAGATTCACCTGTTTCTGCTATTAGAAAGAAAAAAAATTCTTCAATGGTTGTTGCAATAAACTTGGTTAAAGAAAGAAAAGCAGAGGCTATTATATCAGCAGGTAATACTGGAGCATTACTTGCTGGGGGATTATTTATATTAGGCAGGATAAAGGGAATTGATAGGCCGGCATTAGCGATACCATATCCAACGCTTAATGGTGTATCAGTGCTTATGGATGGAGGAGCAAATGCAAATTGTAAGCCTAGGAACTTTTTGGAGTTTGCACATATGGGTAGTGTTTTCGCATCAAAGGTTTTGAAAATAAGTAACCCAAGGGTGCATCTAGTTAATATTGGAGTAGAAGAAACTAAAGGAAATGATCTGGCAAAAGAATCATATCAGCTTATGAAAAAATCTAATATTAATTTCCAGGGAAACATTGAAGCACGAGAAATCCCTTCTGGGTTGACTGATGTTATGATTTGTGATGGATTTACCGGTAATATTATACTTAAATTAACAGAAGGTATAGCTTCAACTATATTTAGTGTACTCAAAGAGGAGTTTACTAAAAATACATTACGTAAATTAGGAGCTTCGCTAGTGAAGCCAGGGTTAGTAGATTTTAAGAAAAGATTTGATTACACTGAATATGGGGGAACACCTTTTCTAGGTGTAGATGGTATTTTAATAAAAGCACATGGGAGTTCAAATTCTAAAGCTATAATGAATGCAATAAAGCAGTCAATAATTTCTATAGAAAATAACGTCGTGAATGATATATCAAAAGAGATACAAACATTAGGAGAGGATATCGTTGGAGAGTCTAAATAATGCAAAAATATCTGGTACAGGAAGTTATGTTCCTGAAAAAATAATAACTAATAATGACTTAGAAAGAATTGTTGAAACGACAGATGAATGGATTGCTACAAGAACTGGCATTAAACAACGTAGAATAGCAGATGACAATGTAGCTACATCTGATCTTGCTACTGAAGCTTCAAAAAAAGCTTTACTAGATGCAAATTTAAGTGCCAAAGACTTAGACTTAATTATAGTCGCAACAGCAACACCTGATATGTCTTTTCCATCTACTGCATGTATTGTACAGAAAAATTTAGGCGCATATAATGCAGCAGCATTTGATATAGGAGCAGCATGTACTGGATTTATATATGCGATCACTTTAGGCAACCAGTTTATCCGAACTGGCATGTATCATAATGTTTTGGTTATCGGTGCAGAGACGTTATCCAGAATTATAAATTGGGAAGATAGAGATACTTGTGTTCTTTTTGGTGATGGTGCTGGTGCAGTTGTTCTGCAAAAGTCAGAAAATGATTGTGGTATTATATCATCATATTTAGGCGCAGATGGTGAAAATGGGCACACGCTTACTCAACCAGCTGGAGGTTCAAGATTGCCAGCAAGTATTGAAACAATTGAAAGCAAATTACATTATATAAAGATGGATGGTAATGAAGTTTTTAAATTTGCTGTTAGAGCCATGGAAAAATCAGCATTGAGAGCTTTGGTAGACAGCAATCTATCTTTGGATGAAATTGACTTTTTAATCCCTCATCAAGCAAATATTAGAATAATTGAAGCTGCAGCAAAACGTTTAAAACTATCAATGGATAAAGTTTATGTAAATCTAAATTTATACGGTAATATGTCTGCAGCATCAGTCCCCGTTGCATTAGATGAAGCTGCAAAAAAAGGTTTTTTAACAAAAGGTAGTCACGTTTTAATTGTTGGATTTGGCGGGGGCTTAACTTGGGGAGCGTCTATTATTAAATGGACAAAATAAGAAAATTAAAAATGCGTATAAAAGTTACAATATAATAACGGAATGGAGGGTTAATGTGTTTAAAACAAGAGTATGTGAATTATTAAATATTAAATACCCTGTTCTCCAGGGGGGTATGGCGTGGATTTCTACAGCTGAACTCGCTGCTGCTGTGTCCAATGCAGGTGGGCTTGGAATCATTGCTGCTGGAAATGCACCAGCAGATGTATTAGAGAACGAAATAAAAAAAGTTAAACAATTAACTCAAAAACCTTATGGTGTTAATGTAATGCTTTTATCTCCATATATAGACGAAATAATGGAAGTAGTATTTAAAGAAAAAGTACCAGTTATAACCACTGGCGCAGGCAATCCAGGGAAGTACATGAAAAAGCTAAAAGAAATAGGTACTAAAGTCGTCCCAGTTGTACCTTCAGTAGCATTAGCAAAAAGAATGGAAACATTAGGAGCGGACGCAGTAATCGTTGAAGGAACTGAAGCAGGGGGGCATATTGGTGAGTTAACAACCTTCACTTTAGTACCCCATGTCTCCAGGAGGTTAACTATTCCTTTGATTGCAGCTGGTGGTATAGTAAACGGAGACGGTTTTGTAGCCGCATTAGCCCTTGGTGCTGAAGGAGTCCAAATGGGCACAAGATTTATTTGTTCCCAAGAATGTGTAGCTCATAAAAATTATAAAGAAGCTGTAATACAAGCAAAAGATCGAGATGCAATTGTTACTGCTAGATCAACTGGTCATCCAGTAAGAGTTTTAAAGAATCCGTTTAGTAGAGAATTACTGAAGTTAGAAAAAGAAGGTCGTAGCAAAGAAGAATTGTTAAAATTTGGGACGGGAAAACTCAAATTAGCAGTTGAAGATGGAGATATTGTTAATGGTTCTGTTATGATTGGGCAGGTAGCAGGTGAAATTTGTGACATAAAGACATGTGAAGAAATTATCACAGATATTATCAATGAGGCGTCAAACAGAATAAAGAACATGAGTAACTTTGTTTAAGGGGTGAAGCCAATGAGAAATATAGCATTTGTTTTTCCTGGTCAAGGAGCACAATACACTGGGATGGGAAAAGAAATAGCTACAAACTTTACTGAAGCTAAAGACGTATATGATGAGGCCAGTGAACAACTTGGGTTTGACATGGCAAAACTCTGTTTTGAAGATCCAGATAATAAACTTATAAAAACAGAGAATACACAACCGGCAATTTTGACTACAAGTATTGCAATATTAAGAGTTCTGGAGAAGGAAGGTATTGTAGGTAAGATGGCTGCAGGATTAAGCTTAGGTGAATACAGTGCACTAGTTAGTGCTAACGCTTTAGCCTTTAAAGATGCCGTGAAGCTTGTAAAAAAACGAGGGAAATATATGCAAGAAACGGTGCCGCAGGGGGCAGGTGCTATGGCTGCAATCCTAGGACAGGACAAAAATAGATTAATATCATGTTTAGAGGAATGTAGAAAACATGGGGTTGTAGAGGTTGCTAACTACAATAGTCCTGGTCAAATTGTAATATCAGGAGAAGTAAATGCTGTTAAAGCAGCAATAGAAATAACAAAAAACGCTGGGGCGAAAAAAGCAGTCATGTTACCAGTTAGTGCACCTTTTCATTGTAGCTTGTTAAAAGAAGCTGGCGATAAGTTACTAAATGAGTTAGAAAAAATAAAAATACAAGACCCTATTGTTCCAGTTGTTACAAATGTAAATGCAAAAAAGTTGCTCAATAGGGAGGAGATTATACCAAACTTAGTTAAACAAATTAGTCACTCTGTATTATGGCATGACGTTATAATTTTGATGATGAAAGAAGGATTCGATACCTTTGTTGAAATCGGACCAGGAAAAACCTTATCTAATTTTATAAAGAAGATAGCTAAATTTGAAGGGGCATCCGTTGAAACTTTGAACGTTGATAATTTATCAGATTTGCAAATCACAGTACAGAAATTAAGGGGGGGACTGAAGTGGACTTAGAAGGAAAATGTGCTTTGATAACAGGTGGGTCAAGAGGTATTGGAAAAGAAATTGCAATATCTCTAGCCAAAAAAGGGGTTCATGTTGTTATTAACTATACTAATAATGGTGAAGCAGCACAAGAAACAATTTTAGAAATTGAAAGTTATAATGTAAAGGCATTGGCTGTTAAAGCTGATGTAACGATAGCATCAGAAGTGGAAAAAATGATAAGTATTATAGATGAAAATTTTGAGCGTATTGACATTTTAGTAAATAATGCAGGAGTTACCCGTGACAATCTTTTAGTTAGAATGAAAGAAGAAGACTGGGAAAAGGTAATGGATGTAAATCTAAAGGGCGTATTCTTATGTACAAAAGCTATCGCTAGAAAAATGATGAGACAAAGATATGGGAAAATTATAAATATATCGTCTGTTGTTGGGATAGTAGGTAATGCGGGACAATCAAATTACTGTGCTTCAAAAGCAGGAGTGATTGGTTTCACGAAAGCAATGGCAAAAGAATTAGCACCAAAAGGTATTAACGTTAATGCTATTGCACCAGGATTTATAGAAACTGATATGACGACTGTCTTGTCAGAAGAAGTAAAAAAGAATCTTTTGGGAAGTATTCCCCTTAAAAAATATGGTAAAGCAGAAGATATTGCTAATACAGTATTATTCTTAAGTAGTGAATTATCAAGTTATATAACAGGTCAAGTTATTTCGGTTGATGGTGGTATGGCTATATAAAATATAGCATTAAATAATATAAAAAAATATATTTAGGAGGAATTTATTATGGTATTTGAAAAAGTTCTGAAAATTATTGGTGAGCAATTGGGTTTAGATAATTTAGAGGAGGTTACACCGAAAACATCATTAGTTGAGGATTTAGAAGCAGACTCTTTAGATGCTGTAGAAATTATTATGGCAATAGAAGATGAGTTTGGTGTTGAAATCCCTGATGAGCAAGCTGAAAACTTTAAAAATATTGGTGATATTGTTAAGTATATAGAACAGAAAAAGTAATAAAAATTCTTAGTCCCGTTTATTTATACGGGACTAAGAATTTAGAAGGAGGAAATAATGACTAGAAGAGTTGTTGTAACAGGTCTAGGCTGTATAACGCCGGTTGGAATAGGGAAAGATAAATTCTGGAACTCAATTGTTAATGGTAAGTCTGGAATAGACTTTATTTCAAAATTTGACGTATCAGACTACCCTACAAAGATAGCTGGGGAAGTTAATGACTTTAATCCTGAGGATTATATAGAGAAAAAAGAAATTAAGCGAATGGATAGGTTTACTCAGTTTGCAACCTCGGCGTCTAAACTGGCTATTGATGATGCTAAACTAGATATCGATACGATAAATTCAGAAAGATTTGGAGTTGTATTAGGTGCAGGCATAGGTGGTATGGAAACTTTTGAAGATCAAAGCAGAAAATTAGTTGAAAAAGGTCCTAGAAGAATCAGCCCATTCTTTATACCAATGATGATAGTTAACATTGCTTCAGGTCAGATTTCAATGATGTTCAACGCTAAGGGACCAAATACTACAGTTGTAACAGCTTGTGCCTCTTCGACAAATGCGGTTGGTGACGCGTTTAGGATTATTCAGCGTGGTGATGCTGAAGTTATGGTAACTGGTGGCGCGGAAGCTTCTATTACACCTTTAGCATTTGCTGGATTTTGTGCAATGAAAGCAATGTCTACAAGTAATGAATCACCCCGAAAAGCGAGTAGACCGTTTGATTTAAACAGAGATGGATTTGTTATGGGGGAAGGATCAGGCATATTAATTTTAGAAGAATTAGAGCACGCCAAAAAAAGAGGTGCAAAAATATATGCTGAGATAGTTGGTTATGGAATGAGTGCTGATGCATACCATATAACTGCACCCGCTCCAGATGGAGAAGGCGCTGCAAGATCTATGAAGAGTGCTTTGAGAGATGCAAATATTTCCTATAATGAAATAGACTATATAAATGCACATGGAACAAGTACGCCTTTTAATGATAAATTTGAGACAAAGGCAATTAGAACTGTATTTAAGGATCATACAAAACATATCTGTGTGAGCTCAACAAAATCTATGACGGGGCACTTATTAGGTGGAGCTGGTGGAATAGAGGCTATAGTGTGTTCATTAGCAATACAAAAAAATGTAGTGCCGCCAACTATTAATTATGATACACCTGATGATGACTGTGATTTAGACTATGTTCCAAATGTGGCTAGAGGAAAAAATATAAATTATGCTTTGTCTAATTCTTTAGGTTTTGGAGGCCATAATGCAACCATTTTATTTAAAAAATTCATTTAAATATAAAAATAAATTATAGGATAATATCCTATAATTTATTTTTGCATTTATAAAAAGATAGTAGTAAAATATTAATGAATTTAATTAACAGAGGTGATATATGAAGTTCTTTTCAGAATCTCAACAAAATCTTTTTAATATAGAAAAAATATTAAAATATAGCTTTAAAAATAAAAATATATTAATCGAGGCTTTAACACATAGTTCGTATGCAAATGAGATAAAAAATAAGAAAATTAAGTACAATGAAAGACTAGAGTTTTTAGGTGATGCAATTTTAGGACTAGTAGTAAGTGATTATATTTTTAAAACATATAACCACTTGCCAGAAGGAGAATTAACGAAAGTAAGAGCAAATGTTGTATGTGAGCCCTCTTTAGCTAGTGCAGCAAAGGAGATTAATCTAGGTAAATTTCTACTGTTAGGAAAAGGTGAAGAGCGTACTGGTGGAAGAAAAAGAGAATCTATTCTAGCAGATGCCTTTGAAGCAATAATAGGAGCCCTATATATTGATGGAGGAATATCTGCTGCTAATCAGTTTGTTTTAGAAAGACTAAAGACAAGTATAGAGTTAGCCAGTAAAGGTGTCATTTTTAGAGACTACAAAACTCATTTGCAGGAATTATTACAAAGTAAGTCATTTGAGAAAATTTCTTATATTGTAGTTGGAGAAGAAGGCCCGGATCACAATAAGATTTTTTATGTAGAAGTGTCTATTGGTGATAATGTTATTGGGAAAGGCAAAGGAAAGAGTAAAAAAGAAGCAGAACAAAATGCTGCCAAAGTGGCTATAGATGAGGTTAATGTGTTATGATTGAGTACTAGGGGGAATTTTAATGTACTTGAAAAAAGTTGAGATGCAAGGCTTTAAATCTTTTGCACAAAAAATTGAATTAAACTTTGAACAGGGTGTTACGGGAGTTGTTGGACCGAACGGAAGTGGTAAAAGCAATATATCAGATGCAATTAGATGGGTCCTTGGTGAACAAAGTATTAAAACATTAAGGGGAAGCAAAGCTGAAGACGTGATATTTTCTGGGACAACAACTAAAAAACCACTAGGAATGGCTGAAGTCTCAATTACTTTAGATAATAAGTTAAAAATTTTACATACAGAATACGAAGAAGTTACAATTACAAGACGTGTGTATAGAACAGGTGAGAGTGAATATTATCTCAATAAGACCTTATGTAGACTAAAGGATATAAGGGAACTATTAATGGACACAGGAATTGGGAAAGATGGATATTCCATTATAGGTCAAGGGAAAATCGATGAAATATTGAGCAACAAATCAGAGGATCGTCGGCTTGTTTTTGAAGAAGCAGCTGGTATTGTTAAATATAAAACACGAAAAATGGAAGCTGAGAAAAAACTCAACTCAACTCAAGAGAACTTATCTAGAATAAGCGACATAATGAACGAATTAGAAAGTCAGTTAGGACCTTTAGAAAAACAAAGTACAAAGGCTAAGCAATATAAAGAAATAAAAGAAAAATTATTGAAATTTGAGGTTAGTCTATTTATTAAAGAAATTGATAAATTAGACCATGAGTTACAACATATCAAAGACCAATTACAGGTATTAGAAAAATCTAAGAAAGAGCAACTGACACAAAAAGAAATTGTTGCTGATCGTCTAAGTATTGTTGAACAAAATATTATAGACGGTGAAGAGCAATTTACAAGTTTGAAAGATAAAAGACACGATCTTGAAAATAAGTTTCATGATTTGCAGGGGACAATCAAATTAAACAATGAGAAAATCCATAATAACGAAACTAATATTAAAAGATTACTTAAAGAACTGAAAGAAATTGAATATGAAGAAGTAAATATAACAAATGAATTAAAGGACAAGCAAATATGTTTAGATCAAATTAAGAAAGAAATAAAACAAATTAATCTACAATTAAAAGAGGAAGAGAATGATTATAATAATTTAGTAAAGATAAAAACAGATAAAGAATACAAGGTTGAGTTATCTAAAACACAAATTATAGAGGAACTTAACAAAATCTCCGACTTAAAAGCCGAGGCAAAATCCTTGATAACTTTAACAGAAACTATGGATGATAGAGAAAAACAGTTAACAGATCAAATATTCAATACAGAGAACCAAGAAAAAGTATTAAAAGAGGATATTAAAAAATGTACTGCTGAGATTATGACTGTAAAGAACGATATTGATAAGTCAAATACGCAAACTCTAGAATTAGATAAAAAACTAGAAGATATCCGTAACTTGATTATTAATGAAAATAAGAACTTAGAAAAAAACAAGAATGATTTAAGTCAAAATGCCTCAAGACTAAACATTATTAAAGATATGGAACGGGCAAACGAAGGTTTTAGCAAAGGAACTAAAAACCTATTAAAAGCATGTAAAAACAATAAGAATCTTTCAAAGGGAGTCTTTGGTGCAGTTGCAGATTTAATTAAAGTTCCAGATGGGTATGAAGTTGCAATTGAAACAGCATTAGGAGCCTCAATACAGAATATAGTTTGTGATACTGACGATACAGGGAAAAACCTAATACAATATCTTAAGAAACATAAATTAGGAAGAGTTACAATTCTACCTTTATCTACAATTTTGAAAAAAAGCATATCTATACATGAAGAAAAAATCATAAATTCTTATAACGATAAAGCCTGTATTGCTTATGAAATAGTGGAATTCGATCAACAATATAGTAGGATTGTTTCAAGTCTGCTTAATAGAGTTATTGTTACTAAAAATTTGGATATAGGAATAGAACTAGCAAAGAAGCTTGCGTATAAGTTTAAGATTGTAACTGTGGATGGGGACATTATAAACACGGGTGGATCGTTGACTGGAGGTAGTAATAACAGAAACGTCGGTAGTGTTTTTGAAAGAAAAAAAGAGATTGAAAAGCTTAATGAAAAAGTCGCTAATCTAAAAAATACTTTGAATATCAAAGAACGTAAGATAGAAGAATTAGAAAATGATCAAAGAAAACTATTGACTTGCAAGCAAGAGGTAAGAGAGAACGTCCAGGGCAAGAAGCTCATTTTGAACTCTTTAAACCACAAGTCAGAACAATTAGATAAAGAATTCCAACAAGTAAAAAAAATTAAGCAAATGAATATACAAGAGAAATTTAAACTAACAGATGTTATTAAGGATAGTCAAATAAAGTTAGAAAATATAAATAATAAAATTACAAATTCAGAGAATTTTACAAATAAAATACGTAATGATATAGCTGAATCAAAAGAAGTGCTCACAGATGAAACATCAAATATTCAAAAACTAAGCGATGATATGGTTGATAAAAAGATCACCATATCTTCTAAAGAAGAGCAAAAAAACTCTTTACTGAAAGATATTAACGCCTTGGAACAAAACCTTAGTTCAAGCAAAGAAAAGGCTATAATGAAGCAAAAACAAAAAGATGAAATAATTAGTGAAACAAAGACAATTACAGAAGAACTACTAAAAAATAAAGATCAGCTTATTACAATAAGCTTAAAATCTAATGGGTTAAAAAGTGATATGGAAAGACTAAGTGATAGCAATCGCGAGTTAGCTGTTGTCCGAGAAACAAAAAAGAATGAAAATGATCAAGTAGATAAATTAATAGCGGATTTACAGAATAGTATCTACAAATTAGATATCAAGAGAAATAGATTGGAGGCGCAACAACAGAACTTTTACAACAGATTATGGGATGAATATGAAATGACTTATGTTGATGCTCAAAAAGTCAAGATTGATATAGGTGATATAACAAGTACATCGAAAAAGATAAAAGACTATAAACATGAAATTAAATCTTTAGGAAACATAAATTTAGAAGCTATAGATATGTATGAAGAAGTAAAAAAACGATATGAATTTTTAAATACACAACAAGAAGATCTTATATTAGCTAAAAAATCATTATTAAAAGTAATACAAGAACTTGAAGTAACAATAAAGAACAAATTTCTTGAACAGTTTAAAATAATTAAAAAGAATTTTAATAACGTGTTTACAAAGTTATTTGGTGGTGGTAAAGCTGACTTGATCCTTCTTGATGAAGAGAATATTTTAGATTGTGGAATAGATATAGTTGCACAACCGCCAGGTAAAAAGTTGCAGAATCTAACATTGCTATCAGGCGGCGAAAGAGCATTAACAGCTATATCTATACTATTTGCTATTCTACTTGTTAAACCAACACCTTTTTGTATTTTAGACGAAATAGAAGCAGCTTTAGATGATGCTAATGTGTTCAGATTTGCTGACTTTTTAAAAGAATTATCTGTAAGAACTCAATTTATAGTAGTTACCCATAGAAAAGGAACTATGGAAGCTGCAGATGCACTTTATGGTGTAACAATGGAGCAAGAAGGAATTTCAAAACTTGTTTCAGTAAGATTAGTAGATATAGAGAATGAAATTGCAGCTAGTTAGCTAGGAGGGTTATAAAATGATAAAAAAGTTGTTCAATAGTTCAAAAAAAGAAAAACAAATAGAAAACTTAGAAGATGTGCATAATGATGTTGCCGAAGTTGATGAAGATGAAGGCAAAGGTTTTCAGTTATTCAAGAGATTAAAAGAAGGTTTATCAAAAACAAAACTTGGTATAACAGATAAGGTGGATACACTCCTTAAGTCATATCAAAAAATTGATGAAGACCTTTTTGAAGATTTGGAAGAAATTCTAATAAGCTCAGATATTGGGGTACAAACAACGTTAGATATTATTGAGGACCTAAAATATTCTGTGCGCGATAATAAAATTACTGATCCAGAGGAAATAAGAGAATTATTAAAAGACAAATTGACAGTTATATTAAGTCAACAGTCAGAAAACAAACTGTTAACAGAGCCTACTCCTGCTATTATTTTAGTAGTAGGTGTTAATGGTGTAGGCAAAACAACATCTATTGGTAAAATTGCTCATAAGTTAAAGCGTGAAGGCAAAAGTGTATTATTAGCTGCTGGGGATACTTTTAGAGCAGCGGCCATTGATCAACTAAAGATCTGGGGAGATAGAGTTGGAGTAGATGTTATTAGTCATCAAGAGGGTTCCGACCCTGCTGCAGTTATTTACGATGGTATACAATCTGCAAGAGCAAGAAAAGTTGATGTGCTAATATGTGATACAGCTGGGCGACTTCATAATAAGAAAAATTTAATGAATGAGTTAAATAAAGTTTTCAAAGTTGTGGAACGAGAGTATGGGAATGCAACGAAGGAAATCTTACTAGTACTAGATGCTACAACAGGTCAAAATGCAATACAACAAGCAAAAACATTTAAAGAAGTTGCTGATATTTCTGGATTAGTATTAACAAAATTAGACGGCACCGCAAAAGGTGGAATTGTAATTGCAATCAATAAAGAACTAAATATACCTGTTAAATTAATTGGTGTGGGAGAAAAAGTTGAGGATTTACAAGATTTTGAAGCAAGTACGTTTATAAAAGCGCTATTTGGTGAAAATTAATTACTTAAATAATATCCACTTGACATACAAGAAGATATCATATAAAATGCATGTAAAGTTAATTTACTTTACATGCATTTTGGGATGTGTTATGATGATAGAGAAGAAAGTTGAAGTAGGGCTTATATTTGATTTTTATAGTCAGCTATTAACACAAAAACAACAAGAAGTTATGTTTTATTATTATAATGAGGATTTATCATTATCAGAAATTGCAGAGGAATTAAATATATCTAGACAAGCAGTTTACGATAATATAAAGAGAACCGAGAAAATATTATTTGAATATGAAAAAAAACTCAAACTCTTTGAAAGATTCCAGAAAAAAAATAAAGCAATAGAGAATATATTTAACAAGGTTATAAATTTAGAAAAAGATGTTAGTGAACGTATAAACGATCCAAATACAAAAAAAGAATTTCAAGAAATTAAAAAACTATTTGAAACATTGTTAGATTACAATTAAAACCCCGAGGTGGTTATAATGGTATTTGAGGGATTAGCAGAAAAGCTACAAAACACATTTAAAAAATTAAAAAGCAAAGGCAAACTTACAGAAAAAGATGTATCAGAAGCCATGAGAGAGGTAAAGTTAGCCTTACTTGAAGCTGATGTTAACTTTAAAGTAGTTAAAGACTTTGTGCGAAAAGTAAAAGAGCGCGCAGTCGGAAGTGATGTGCTTGAAAGTTTAACCCCAGGACAACAAGTGGTCAAAATTGTTAACGATGAATTAACAGATTTGATGGGAAAAACAGAAAGCAAGATTACTTTTGCATCTAAGCCTCCAACGGTTATTATGTTAGTAGGACTTCAAGGTGCGGGTAAAACCACCACATGTGGGAAGCTTGCCAGTTTGTTAAAAAAACAAGGTAAAAAGCCTTTGTTAGTTGCTGGTGATATATACCGTCCGGCAGCAATAAAGCAATTACAAGTAGTAGGAGGGCAAGTTGATGTCCCTGTTTTCACAATGGGAGATAAACAAAGTCCAGTTGATATAGCAAAGGCTGGAATTGAGTTTGGAGATAATCAAGGCAATGATGTAATTCTTATCGATACAGCAGGCCGTCTTCATATTGATGAAGAGCTTATGGGTGAATTACAAAATGTAAAAAGAAATACAAAACCACATGAAATTCTTTTGGTTGTTGATTCAATGACTGGGCAAGATGCAGTTAATGTTGCCCAACACTTTAACGATAGTTTAGGTATAGATGGAGTTATTTTAACAAAGCTAGATGGTGATACTCGAGGTGGAGCAGCATTGTCTGTCAGATCAGTAGCTCAAAAACCAATAAAATTTGTTGGAATGGGTGAAAAACTAACAGACTTAGAACCTTTTCACCCTGATCGCATGGCATCGAGAATATTAGGTATGGGTGATGTTCTAAGTTTAATTGAAAAAGCTCAGGCCAATTACGATGCAGAAAAAGCTAGAGAACTTGAATCTAAAATTAGAAAACAACAATTTACGTTCGAAGACTTTTTGGAGCAATTAGAACAAATGAAGAATATGGGACCGATAAGTCAAATACTGGATATGATTCCTGGTGCAGGTGGAAAACAATTAAAAAATCTACAAGTTGATGAAAAGGAACTAATTCATATTGAAGCAATTATTCAGTCCATGACAAAAGAGGAACGACAAAATCCATCTATTATCAATGGAAGTAGAAGAAAGCGTATAGCTATTGGAAGTGGAACAAGTGTGCAAAAGGTTAATCGGCTGATTAAACAGTTTGAACAGACAAAAAAAATGATGAAACAATTTACAGATATGGATAAGATGGGTAAAAAAGGCGGTAAATTCAAACTACCTTTTTAGGAATAATTGAACATATAATTTAGAAGGAGGTGAGTAAATAATGGTTAAAATCAGACTAAAAAGAATGGGTTCTAAAAGCAAACCTTTTTATAGAATTGTTGTAGCAGATGCTCGTTCACCTAGAGATGGAAGATTTATAGAAGAAATAGGTTTCTACAATCCAGTATCTCAACCGAAAGAAGTAAGAATTGATAATGATAAAGCTTCTAAATGGTTAAACAATGGAGCACAGCCTACAGAAACAGTTAAAGATTTATTCAAGAAAAATGGAATTATAGAATAATAAATGTTTCGTTTAGGAGGTATGATTATGGGTGATTTAGTAGAAGTTATCGCGAAAGCTTTAGTTGATTTCCCCGATCAAGTGTCTGTTAATGAAGTAGAAGGAAATCAGTCAACTATAGTCGAGTTAAAAGTAGCTCCTGAAGATATGGGAAAAGTAATAGGCAAACAAGGTAGAATTGCAAAAGCGATAAGAACAGTCGTAAAATCTGCAGCAACAAAAGAGAATAAAAGAGTAATCGTTGAGATTATATAAAGGATTAGGTTTACCTAATCCTTAGTTATTATTAAATAAGTAGGTGTACCATATGAAGATGCTTAAAGTTGGAAAAATATTGAACACTCATGGGCTAAAGGGTGAGCTGAAAGTAATTTCTCTGTCAGATTATGATGAGCGATTTGAAGAATTAGAGTGGATAAATATCGATGGTTATTCTGAAAAGTTCTATATAGAAAAAATTAAATATAGACATAAGGATATATTACTCTCTTTTAAAGGATATAACCATATAAATGAAGTTGAACAGTTTAAGGGAAAGTATATGCTAATTGATCATACACAAAGAAGGAATTTACCAGAAGATACATATTATATATCAGACATCATTGGTTTAGATGCTTTTACAGTAGCTAATGAATACTTAGGTAAAGTTGTGGATATAATCAAAGCAGGACCAAATGAGGTGTACATTATAAAAGACGAAAATAATAAAGAAATTTTGATTCCTTTCGTTAATGAATTTGTTCCGGAAATCTTACTTGAAGAAGGGAAGATAATTGTCAAGCCCATTGAAGGAATGATTGAATGAATATAAAAGTATTAACCTTATTCCCAGAAATGTTTAAAGGCTTTATGGATGCAAGTATTATAAAAAGAGCGCAAAATAATAAAATCATTAATATAGAATATCTCAACATTAGAGATTTTGCTAGTAATAAACACAAAAAAGTGGATGATTACCCATATGGTGGAGGTGCAGGTATGGTTATGACTCCGCAGCCATTTTTTGATGCTTATAAAAATGCAACTAAACACTTAAATAATAATGTTAGAACCATATATATGTCCCCTAAAGGAAAAACTTTTAATCAAAAGTTAGCTATTGATTTTTCAAAAGAAGAGAACTTAGTTATTCTTTGTGGTCACTACGAAGGAATAGACCAAAGAGTGATTGACCATCTTGTTACTGATGAAATTTCTATTGGTGATTATGTACTAACAGGTGGTGAATTACCTGCTGCGGTTATGATTGACTCTATTACTAGGCTTTTGCCAGGTGTGCTTGGAAAAAGCCAAAGTTTTAAAGATGAAACATTTTATTCAGGTTTGCTAGAGTACCCACAATATACAAGACCGAAAACATTTAATGATATTTCAGTCCCTAAAGTATTGCTATCTGGTAATCATAAAGAAATTGAATATTGGCGCAAACATGAATCTCTCAAGGTTACTCTTAAAAGAAGACCAGATTTGATTAGGAAATTACGATTAAGCAAAGAAGATCAAAAACAAATCGAAGAGATAAAAAAATATTTAGATTGACCCTTGAAGTACAGATATTTGTGTGTTATAATTACAAAGGATTATGGGCGGTCCTCTATGAGTGCATATGAACGTCTAAGAAGGAAGGAGGGACACTTATGGATATTATATCTGCTATTGAAAAGCAACAAATGAAAAGCGATGCAGCTAAATTTAATACTGGTGATACTATTAAAGTACACGTAAAAGTAAAAGAAGGTACAAGAGAAAGAATCCAAATGTTTGAAGGTATTGTTATTAAAAAACAAGGTGGAGGAGTAGCTGAAACCTTTACTGTAAGAAGAATATCTTACGGAGTAGGAGTAGAAAGAACATTTCCTTTACACTCACCTAAGATAGACAAAATTGATGTAGTAAGAAGAGGTCAAGTAAGAAGAGCTAAATTATTCTACTTACGTGATAGAATCGGAAAAGCAGCATTCAAAATTAAAGAGAAAAAATTTGTATAACAAAAAGGGACTGTTTAACAGTCCCTTTAATTGTACATTATAATATATAATTTAAAAAGAAGGGAGGAATTGTAAATGAATATAAATTGGTATCCAGGGCACATGAAAAAAACAAAAGAACTATTAAAGGAGCAGCTAAAGCTTGTAGATGCAGTTATAGAATTAGTTGATGGTCGTATTCCTGTGAGTAGTAAAAATCCAATCATAGATAATATAATTACTAATAAACCAAAAGTAGTAGTGTTAAATAAAATAGATCTAGCGGACAAAATCCTTACAGATAAATGGGTAAAGAATTATAAAGAAAATAATATAAAGGCTATACCGGTTAATACTTTGACCGGACAGGGCGTTAAAGATATTGTTTTAGAATGCCATAATGTAACTGAAGAAAAAATGAAAAATCTAAAGAAAAAGGGAATAATTAAAAGGCCTATTCGTTTAATGATAGTTGGCATACCGAATGTAGGAAAGTCAACGTTAATTAATAAATTAGCTGGTAAAAAAAGTGCAAAAACTGGCGATAGACCTGGTGTAACAAAAGGAAAACAATGGATAAGATTAAAAGGAAATATGGAATTACTTGATACTCCGGGTATATTATGGCCTAAATTTGAAGACGAGAATGTTGCTTTAAATTTAGCATTTACTGGTGCGATAAAAGATGAAATAATGGATACAGAGACACTAGCATATAAATTAATTGAGAAATTGTTAATATCAAACAAAAGCAAACTGATTCATAGGTACAATGTTGTAGACTTAGATACTCCAATAGAAATTATCGACTATATTGCTCGTGCTAGAGGATGTATAATAAGTGGCGGAGAGATTGATTACACAAGGGTATCAAACATGATACTTGATGAATTTAGAAGTGGTAAAATCGGTAGCATAACCCTAGAAGAGCCTTTATTTAATTGATCAGTGTAAAAATTAGGGGGGAAACAGTGGATATTTTAGAATATGAACAAAGACTTTGGAATAAAGGATTTAAGAATATAGCTTTTTGTGATGAAGTAGGGAGAGGTTGCCTTTTTGGACCTGTGTTAGCTGCAACTGTAATATTACCAGAGGGACTAGTAATAGAAGGTGTAAAAGATTCTAAAAAGTTATCACCTAAAAAAAGAGAATTACTCTACGAGGAAATAAAAAAGAATGCTATTGCAATAGGTGTTGGTCTTTCATCTTCAAATCTTATTGACCAAATTAATATTAAGAATGCTACAAAAGTAGCTATGAAAAAAGCAGTATTAAGTTTAAAGGATTTTAATGAAAAGCATCTTGTTCCTGATTACATATTAATAGATGCTGAAACTATTGATTTAGATATACCACAAAAATCAATACCAAAAGGTGATAATGTATCTCATGGTATAGCTGCTGCTTCGATTGTTGCAAAGGTAATACGTGATAGAATGTGTATTGATTGGGATAATCAGTATCCAAACTATGGAATTAAACAGCATAAAGGGTATGGAACAAAGCAACACAATGAAGCAATTCTAAAATATGGTCCAACTGAACTACATCGTAAAACCTTTTTAAAAAAATTATTGCAGAAGGAAATAATTTAAAGGAGATAACAAATGAGTAGAACGCTAGGTGATTTTGGTGAATCCATTGCGCTAGAGTATTTTATTAATAATAAGTATAAAGTAACTAAAACTAATTATAGGACTAAAATTGGTGAAATAGACATAATTGCAAAAAAAGATAAAGTTATAATATTTGTGGAAGTAAAAACAAGAAAAAATAATAAGTATGGTCTACCTAGAGAAGCTGTAACCCTAAAAAAACAAGAAAATATAAGAAGGGTTGCACAGTGGTACATACAAGAATACAAGCCTAAGGGTTATAATTATAGATTTGATGTTATTGAAGTTTATTATAACCAATCCAGTCATCAAATAAACCATATAGAAAGTGCATTTTAGTAAAAAGAACTTAAAGATGATTAGCATCTTTAAGTTCTTTTTAGTTAGGTTAAATCAAAGTAGATATATCTTGTGTTGGATAATTAGGATAATCGATTACTTCGCCTTCCCAAGTTCTAATTTTAACAGAATCTTTTCCTCTTGAAATTAGATATTGAGGTAAAATAGGAGTTTTGCCTTTTCCGCCAGGGGCATTAACGATATAGGTTGGTATTGCCATACCGGATGTATAACCCCTTAAATATTCCATAATTTCAATTCCGTCATCGACAGATGTATTAAAATGAGTAGTCCCTATAACATGTTTAGCATGGAATATATAATACGGTCTAACACGACATTTTAATAAAGAATGATTTAGGAATCGCATAACATATTTATCGTTATTTACACCATTAAGTAGTACAGCCTGGTTTCCTACGGGCACTCCAATATTAGCTAACTTATCACATGCTTCTTTAGATTCTTCTGTAATTTCAATAGGATGATTAAAGTGAGTATTAACAAATGTTGGTTGATACTTCTTAAGTATGTTAAGTAAGTTATCAGTTACTCTCTGTGGAATAGTAACTAGAGTTCTAGTTCCTAAACGAACATAGTCTACTGAAGGTATGCTATGCAACTCGCCAAGTAGCCAATCTAGCATTTCGTCAGAAAGCGTTAAAGCATCTCCGCCGGTGATTAATACATCGCGAATTTCTGGGTTTTCTCTAATATAGTCGATTGACTCTTGTAAAACTTCTTTAGATCTATGTAGATCTTGTGACCCTATATTTCTTCTTCTTTGACAGTGTCTACAATACATTGCACATTCGTTAGTTACATTTATAATTAATCTATCAGGATATCTTCTAGTTATAGATCCTGCAGGATTGGTAAATTCTTCACCCATAGGATCCTGATCACCTTCATCAGTTTGAATTTCTACAATATTAGGAAGAGACATAAGTTTTATTGGACAATATCTATTTTTGTCATCAATTAGAGATGCGTAATATGGTGATATAGACCATCTAAATTTACTCCCTACATTTTTAATGTCCTCAAGTTCTTTGTCTGTTAGTTTTATAATTTTAGCTAATGTATCAGGGTCTGAAATACGATTGCTTAACTGCCATTTCCAGTTGTTCCAGTCATCCTCTGTAGCATTAAAAAGGTCGAGGATTAGCTTTTTCTTATCTCCTATTCTTTTCTTGCTTTCTAAGGATAAACCACTTGGTATAGAATCTTTAATTTTAAGATAATCGTCTATTCTAGATTTTAATTGTTTAGCACGTTCCAAAGAGATTTGTCGTCCTTTTGAGATTTTGTCATCATGCATTTATACTCCTCCTTTTATTGTTATCTAAAAAATATTTAGAATTGTCAGTGTAATAAGTATTAATAAGTATATGGGTAAGGGTAATTAGAATTGGGTAAGTAGTGATGAGAACGTCGTTAATACAAAAGTTTACCATAATAATATATAGTTGTCAATTTACACACTTATTGCTCTTGAACATTGTCAAGTAACAAAATTAGCATTAAATTTAATAAAAAAAAGGATAATATGCTTACCTATAGAATATTTTGAATATACAGATTAATTATATTACTTAGGAGGATGAAATGTTATCAAAAGTTAAGACTTGTTATATAAATGGATTAGTAGCTGCTGATATAGAAGTTGAGGTCGATATTTCAAATGGGTTACCAGCTCTAAATATTGTTGGACTACCCGATGTAGCTGTGAAAGAATCAAAAGAGAGAGTACGCGCGGCTTTAATAAACAGTGGTTTTTCTTTTCCTATGAAACGCATTACAATAAATTTATCTCCTGCTGATGTGAAGAAAGAAGGAACTCACTTTGATTTACCAATTGCATTAGCATTATTAAGTGCAGATGAACAAATTGAATTAAAAGAAGAATTTGAAAAAGCAGTTGTTCTAGGGGAATTATCCTTAGATGGAAAAGTAAAGAGGGTTTATGGTGTCTTACCAATGCTTCTAGAGGCAAAGAAGCGAGGATTCACAAAAATGGTTATACCTACAGAAAACATTGAAGAAGCAAAAATTCTAGATGGAGTAGAGATAATTAGCGTTGATTCATTAAAACAGCTTATTGAAGGGATAAAAGGAATCAAAAAAATGAAAACCTTTATTGGTAATGGAGCAGATCCCAAAAGTGAACTTAATCAGTACTATGATGATGACTTCTGCAACATATCTGGTCAAGAAAACCTAAAAAGAGCTTTAGAAATTGCTGCAGCAGGTAGTCACAATGTGTTAATGATAGGGCCACCTGGGTCCGGAAAGACTCTAGCTGCAAAAAGCTTACCTTCAATTTTACCCAGCTTAAGCTTTGATGAAGCTTTAGAAATAACTAAAATTTATAGTGTAGCGGGCATCTTAGACGAAGGACAAGGATTAGTAAAAAAGAGGCCTTTTCGATCACCACATCATACAAGTTCGATGGTATCTATTACTGGTGGAGGAAGAATCCCTAAGCCAGGCGAGGTGTCTTTAAGTAATTATGGTGTACTATTTTTAGATGAAACTCCTGAGTTTAATAGAAATACACTAGAAGTCTTAAGACAGCCTTTAGAAGATGGGAAAATTACAATTTCAAGGGCTAATGGAACATTTAGCTATCCTGCAAACTTTATGTTAGTTTGTTCAATGAATCCATGTCCTTGTGGTTTTTATGGTACGGATAGCGGTCATCAATGCACATGTTCGCCAGGTCAAATAAGCCGATACATAGGAAAAATATCAGGTCCTCTTCTTGATAGAATTGACTTGGTTGTGGAAACAACTGCTGTATCATATGGTGATCTTACTAAAAAGAACACGGAGAATGAAAGTTCTAAGCAGATTAGAGAGAGAGTAGAGTATGCAAGGCAAAAACAAGCTAAACGTTATGATAGCAGTAAAATTATTTCAAATTCACAATTGTCTCCAGCGCTAATTAAAACATACTGTAAGTTAGATAAAGAGACAAATAATATATTGAAAGAGTTCTTTCATAATATGAACTTAAGTGCTAGAGCATTAAATAGAATAATAAAAGTCTCGAGAACGATAGCCGATTTAGATCAAAGTGAACAAATAAGTAGTAAACATATGCTTGAAGCAATGCAATATAGAAGTATTAATAGCCTTTTTTGGAGGTAATATAATTGTTAGTTAATGATAGAAATATATTAATATGGTTTAATTACTTAGGGAGTATTAATTTTGCTAAAATACAACAAATAGAGTCTTATTTTGGAAGCCTTCAAGAATTTTGGAAAGCGAATGACAAACATATCCATACAGTTTTTAAGAAACAGAGTATAATTGCACAAAAAATACAAAAAAATAGAAATAATACTTACTTAAACAACATTATAGAAAGTATAACTAATAAAGATTTTAAAACAATAACTATATTAGATGAAGGGTACCCTGAAAAATTAAAGCAGATAGATGATCCCCCGTATGTAATTTATATTAAGGGAGAAAAATATAAGTACGACAAACCTTTAATTTCAATAGTAGGATCTCGGAAAGCCACGCCTTATGGCAATTGGGCAGCGTATAAATTTGCCAAAGAGTTAGCTGAGTTAGATATTATTGTAGCAAGTGGACTAGCTTCAGGTATAGATGCATCTGCACATAGAGGCTGTTTGGATGGTGAAGGGTTTACCGTAGCAGTTTTAGGATGTGGTATAGACCAATGTTATCCGGCATCTAACAAGGGTCTTATGAATAGAGTTTTAAAATCTGGTGTTGTGTTAACAGAGTATCCACCAGGAACTTTACCTTTAAAACATCATTTTCCGGCAAGAAATCGTATAATAAGTGGATTGTCGGATGGTATTGTTATAATAGAAGCAGCGAAAAAAAGCGGATCACTCATTACAGCAGAATTTGGTCTAGAGCAGGGAAAGGAGATTTATGCGTTACCTGGAAATATCAATAATACAAGTAGTGAAGGAACAAATAAGTTAATAAAAGACGGAGCAAAAATATTATTGAGTGCAGAAGATATAACGGAAGAATTAAGTATTAAGTATGATTTAAGAAATAACAAAACATCCAAAGATAAAGTAGATTTAAGTCCTTTGGAGTTAAATGTATTGAATACAATTAAAAGTAAACCAATACATATTGACATGCTTTGTTACGAAACCGAGATGAACATTTCAGAATTAAATACCTTATTGACTATATTACAACTTAAAGGCTATATTTCTCAACTGCCTGGCAAGGTGTTTACAGCAGTGAAATAAATTGTTATAATGAGCCTTGTGCTTTTTACTTGCAACAATACCTATATGGAGGTGACAATAAGTGCCAAAATCTTTAGTTATAGTAGAGTCGCCCGCAAAGGCGAAAACAATAAAGAAATTTCTCGGTAATAATTACACCGTAAAAGCTTCAGTCGGTCATGTAATTGATCTTCCAAAAAGTAAATTAGGTGTTGATATAGATGATAACTTTAATCCTAAATATATTACGATTAGAGGGAAGGGTACTGTTTTAAAAGAAATAAAAGCCGAAGCTAAAAAGGCAAAAAAAATACTACTCGCAACTGACCCTGACAGAGAAGGAGAAGCAATTTCATGGCATTTATCAAATGCATTGAATATTGATGATGAAACAGAGTGTAGAATTGAATTTAATGAAATAACAAAAACTGCAATTAAAAACGCAGTAAAAAACCCTAGAAAAATAAACATGAATCTAGTTGATGCTCAACAAGCAAGAAGAGTTTTAGACAGATTGGTTGGTTATAAAATTAGTCCACTACTTTGGCAAAAAATGCGTCGGGGACTTAGTGCTGGTCGGGTTCAATCTGTTGCTACAAAATTGATAAAATTAAAAGAAGAGGAGATAGAAAACTTTATTCCACAAGAGTATTGGAGTTTAATACTAAAACTAAAAGCGAATAAATTAAATTTTGAAGCAAACTTTTATAGTGATTCAGATGGAAAAAAAGAGATAAATACTGAACAAGAAGTACAAAAAATAATAAATACTATTAAAGATTCAGAAATAATAGTACAAAGCATTAAAGAAACTGAAAAAAAACGCCAGCCATACTTACCGTTTACAACAAGTACCCTGCAGCAAGAGGCATCAAATAAACTTGGCTTTTCTACAAAAAAAACGATGTCCCTTGCACAACAATTATACGAAGGAATAGATATCAAAGGAGCGGGAACTGTTGGTTTAATTACATATATTCGAACTGACTCAGTAAGAATTTCCGAAGAATCGACAAAATTGATTAATGAACACATTGAAAAACAATATGGTAAAGAATATCTTAAAAAAACTCAAAAAGCTAGCGTAAAGAAGTCAGGTAAGAAAGTTCAGGATGCACATGAAGCAATACGACCAACAGATGTTTTTAAAAAACCGGATGATATGAAAGAATCACTCAATAGGGATCAACATAAACTTTATAAGATGATCTGGGAAAGGACTGTAGCAAGTCAGATGGCACCAAGTGTCTATGATACCGTGTCAGTAGAACTAGAATCAAATGGAGTAATTTTCAAATCAAATGGTTCAAGATTGAAGTTCAGAGGATTTTTAGAAGTATATTCATATGCAAGTTTATCCAGCGATACTACCTTGCCTAAGCTAAAAGAAGGCGAATTGGTTGAGAAGGAAAGCACAGAAACAAAACAACATTTTACACAACCTCCTTCCAGATATACAGAGGCATCTCTCGTAAAATCCATGGAAGAACTTGGAATAGGAAGGCCCAGTACCTATTCTCCAACTATAACAACCATATTATCTAGAGGCTATGTAGAAAAAGAAGGTAAAGGACTAAAGCCAACAGAGTTAGGAATATTAGTAACAGAAATTTTAGATGCATATTTTTCACAAGTTATTGATGTGAACTTCACTGCGGAACTAGAAAGAAATCTAGATAAAGTCGAAGAAGGAAAAGGTGATTGGAAAAGAATAATTAAGGAATTTTATATACCTTTTGAAGATATGCTAAAAAAAGCTGAAGAAAATATGGAAGAAATTGACATGGTCGAGGAAACTGATGAAGATTGTACGAAGTGTGGTAATAAAATGCTCATTAAGCATGGTAGATTTGGAAAGTTCATGGCATGTTCAAATTATCCAGAGTGTACACATACAAAACCTATATTAAATAAAATAGGGGTAGCGTGTCCGGATTGTGAAAATGGTGAAATTGTTGAGAGAAGATCCAAGAAAGGAAGGCTATTCTATGGCTGTAGTGAGTTTCCTAAATGTAGATTTGTATCATGGGGGAAACCGATAAATGAGAATTGCCCACAATGCGCTAGTATATTAGTCCATAAAGTCAATAAAAAAAGTGAAAAAATAATGTGTACAAATAAAGAATGTAAATATGAAAAAGTGATTGAAAAATAATACATTCTTAGCTATAATTGATTGGGAATAGGACAGTGAATGAGAATAACCCATCTCTCTTAAAATGTTTATACATACTATAAAGGTATAAAAATATAAACAGAGAAGAAGCTATAGATGAGCTTAAATCTGTCACTACAAAGGAGGAAGCATTTTGTCAACTACGTTATTAGAAAAAACACGACGAATTAATAAAATATTACAACAATCACCAGATCATGTTATATCCTTTAACGAGCTATGTAGAATATTAAGTAGGATATTAGATGCTAACGCATATGTATCAAGTGCAAGAGGCAAAGTACTAGGGGTGAGTTTAACTGACTCATCAGATTGTCCGATTATTACAGATGAAAAAATGGGAAATAAAAGATTTCCTGATGAATATAATGAACAATTACTGTACATCTCTGAAACAAAATCAAATATTACTCAGGATGAATTACTTAAAATTTTCAAGTATGACACTGATAGCTACAATAAATTAGTTACAATAGTACCTATAAATGGCAGTGGGAAGCGATTAGGAACTTTAGTTTTGGCTCGTCATACAGGTGAGTTTACAGACGAAGACCTAGTAATGGCTGAATACAGTGCAACGGTTGTTGGTCTAGAAATCTTAAGAGCACAAACAGAAGAAATTGAAGAAGAAGCTAGAAAGAAAGCAGTCGTACAGATGGCTATAGGTACGTTATCATATTCTGAATTAGAAGCAGTAGAGCATATATTCAATGAGTTAGATGGGGATGAAGGACTTCTTGTAGCAAGTAAAATAGCAGATCGCGTTGGGATAACCAGATCAGTAATTGTAAATGCTTTAAGAAAGTTCGAAAGTGCTGGTGTAATAGAATCAAGATCACTAGGGATGAAAGGTACTCATATAAGGGTTTTGAATAAATATCTGTTAAATGAGTTAAGTAAACTTAAACGTTAATAAAAGGAGCCGAATAACAGGCTTCTTTTTTTATGCAATAATTGGTCGACATAATCTGTTATATGGACTAGTACTTAGGACCTAAATGATGTATAATGTATTTGGAAAAAAGGAAATTTATCATATAAAATCGAATGAAATAAAATAGTTCACTATAATTTTAAAAAAAATGTCTTTTAAAAAAGGTTTATTAAGATAAATATAGAATTATATTTTGTCAGATATTTTTTGTAAAATAATACTAAAATTTTAACAGAAGGAGGTTAGTACTCTATGTTAAAGAATATATATAATGATATAAACCAAATGACAGGAGCATTGAACGCTTCATGGAAACGCAATGAAGTAATATCAAACAATATAGCGAATGCAAATACGCCAAATTATAAACGTATGGATGTTGAATTTGGGGATGTTTTAAAAAATAAGCTGGGTAAAGCACCTTTGACTGGAAAGATAACAAATAAAAATCATATTCCTTTTAATATTAATAAGCAGGATTACAGGATACATACATCAGATAAGTACAGTACCCGAAGAGACAAAAACAACGTTGATATTGATGTGGAAATGGCGGAACTAGCTAAGAATGAGTTGTATTATAATACGATGTCTACACATCTTAACAACCGAATACAGAATGTAAAATTAGTCATCACAGAAGGGAAGAGATAATAATGGGTATTTTTAATTCTATAAATTCAAGTGCATCAGGTTTAAGTGCTGAAAGGTTAAGAATGGATGTTATATCTAAAAACATTGCAAATGCAAACACAACAAGAACAGCTAATGGAAGTCCTTATAGACGACAGGTTGTTGTATTTAACGCTGCTGAACAACAACCGTTTTCTAACTTCTTAAAAGATGCGTCAAAAAAAACATGCAAAAGGCGTAGAAGTATCAGGAATAAAAGAGGACCAATCGCCATTTAAAAATGTGTACGACCCAGGGCATCCAGATGCAAATGAAGAAGGATATGTTCTGATGCCAAATGTTGACACAATAACAGAAATGACAAATATGATAACTGCAACAAGAGCGTATGAAGCAAATGTAACAGCATTAAATTCTACTAAAAACATGGCGATGAAAGCTTTAGAGCTAGGTAGATAATAGGAGGAAGCAGTGATGAATCAAGTTCAAAATATAACAAATATTAACAAAGATGATCTTGGATTGTTTAAAGCTAATAAAAAAGTTGAAGGAGCATCTTTTGCAGAATTTCTGAGTCAATCAATTCAACAGGTTAATAAATTAGACCAACAAGCAAACGAATATTCTGATAAAATAGCCTCTGGTCAGTTGGATAATATTCATGAAGCTATGATTGCTTCCGAGAAAGCCGAAATTTCAATGCGTTTTATGTTAGAAATTAGGAGCAAAGTATTGGATGCATATAATGAAATCATGAGAATGCAAATATAGCAAATATGAAATTTAACTGAAAAGAGGTGACTTAATGCCTGAATCATTGCAACAAATGAGAACGCAACTAAACGAATATTTCCAAAGTTTAGAAAAAAAACAGAAAATTAAAATGCTAGTTTCAACAATTCTTGTATTAGTTTCGCTAACGATACTGATTCTGGTGTTTATGAATCCTCGGTATGTTGTCTTACACAGCAACTTAAGTCCCCAAGAATCAGGGGAAATTAAATCCATATTAGAGAGTAATAATGTTAAGGTTCGTTTTGGGGATACTAGCAGTGTTTTAAAGGTTCCTAGAAATGATTTAGAAAGAGCACAAGTTTTAGTTGCAACTCAAGGAATATCAACTGACTTCATATCAGAGGACTTGTTCGAAGGCAGTTCCTTTATGCAGACAAGCGAAGATCGCGCAAGAGATTCAAGAATTAAAAAACAAAACTACTTAAGGAGTACAATTGAACAAATACCAGGCATAGAGAATGCAGTTGTAAATCTATCTACACCTGAAAGAACTGGTTTTATAATGTCTGATAATGAGGATGCAAAAGCATCTGTTTACTTGTCTCTAGGTCGTGGGAGTAACATAGATCCACAAAGTGTAGATGGAATTACACGTTTAGTAGCTAATGCTGTCCCAGGTTTAGATCCAGAAAATGTTACAATACACGGAACAGACGGACGGGTACTAAATGCTAATTTAAATGGCACAAATAAATTACCTGGTTCAAATGAACAATTTTCTCTACAGCAGACAGTAAAAGATGATCTAGAGAACAGTATTACCGAATTTTTAGCTACTGTATATGGTTATGGTAATGTTGTTGTAACTGCAAATGTAACCTTAGACTTTGATAGTCAAGTAACCGAGATAACCGAGTTTTCACCGCCTATTGAAGGTGAAACAGAGGGTATAGTTAGAAGCATGCAATCTTTAGAACAAAACGTATTAGATGCTGGGGCAGCAGGTGTGCCTGGTACAGATCCTAACACAGATGATATACCACAGTATATTGAAATGGATGAATATGGGTCAGTATATTCAGAGGCAAGTAAAACAATTAATTACGAGATTGATGAAATAAGACAAAAAATCGTAAAAGCTCAAGGACAAATTCAAGATGTTACTGTAGCAGTCTATGTAAATTCCGATGCTTTAGCAGAAGGAGATTTATCTGATACAGAAAGATCCGAGTTAGTAAGCATGATTTCTGCGGCAGCGGGGCTAGAAACAAGAGTAGTAGAGTTAGGGGTAAGACCATTTAATACATCCCTAGAAGATCAATGGAAAGAAGCTATTGATAGCACATTAAGTAGGCCTGATGGCTCTAATATTCCATTGTGGTCACTACCAATATTGGCGGTATTAGTCTTAGGTATACTATACTTCGGTTTTAATAGCATAACAAAGCGTAATAGAAATGTTAAATCAATAGATGAAGAATTGCCAGAGCAAAAACAAGTAATTGAAGATATTGATTTAGAGCTTACAGGTTCAGAAGTGAAACAACAGGTAGAAAAACTTGTAAACAAAAAACCAGATGCTGTAGCTCAACTTCTAAGAAATTGGCTGAGTGAAGATTAGAGGTGGAATAATGGGAAAAAGAGGCGTAAAAGGAGAAATATCTGGTCGAGAGAAAGCTGCAGTATTGCTAATAAGTTTAGGGCCGGAATACTCTGCACAAATATTTAAGCACTTAAATGATGAAGAGATTGAAGAATTAACACTAGAAATAGCGAATATGCGAAAAGTATCACCCGATGAAAAAGAAAGAATTCTCGATGAATTTTATCAAATTTGTATCGCTCAAGAGTATATATCAGAAGGTGGTATAAATTATGCTAAAGATGTATTAGAAAAAGCATTGGGCTCACAAAAAGCAATGGATGTAATAAATAAGTTAACAGCATCACTTCAAGTTAAACCTTTTGATTTCGCAAGAAAAGCTGACCCAGCACAACTGCTTAATTATATACAAAATGAACATCCACAAACGATAGCACTAATTTTAGCCTATCTACCTTTTAATCAAGCAGCTCAAATTTTATCTGCACTTCCTCAAGCTAAACAATCGGATGTTGCAAAGCGAATTGCTACAATGGATCGTACATCACCGGAAATTATTAAAGAGGTTGAGATCGTACTTGAAAGAAAACTTTCATCTTTAGTAAATCAGGACTATACCTCAGCAGGTGGGTTAGAATCCATAGTAGACATATTAAATGCAGTAGATAGAGGGACAGAGAAAAATATAATGGATACTCTAGAAATTCAAGACGCGGAGTTGGCAGATGAAATTAGAAAGAGAATGTTCGTATTTGAAGACATCATCAACTTAGACAGTGCTTCCATTCAGAGATTCATTAAAGATGTCGATAATAATGACCTTACGATCGCGCTCAAAGGTGCAACAGAAGAAGTTTCAGAAGTTATCTTTGCAAATATGTCCAAGCGTATGGCTGAAATGCTTAAGGAAGATATGGAGTTTATGGGTCCAGTTAGACTTCGAGATGTTGAAGAATCACAACAGAAAATTGTTAATGTTATTAGAAGTCTAGAAGAAGCTGGTGAAATAATAATAGCAAGAGGTGGAGGAGATGAAATAATTGTCTAAAGTTTACAAATCACAAAATATAACACTTGGACATAAAAAATCCTTAGACTTATCCCAACCCTCAAATGAACAACAATTGACTGAAAATGACGAGTTTAATCTAGAAAAAAAAGAAAAGCAACTTTACCAAAATATAGAGGTAGAAAAAAATAAGATCATAAGTGATGCAAAAAAAGAAGCAAGTGATATAATTGAAGATGCAGAAAATCAAAAAGAAATTATACTACAAGAAGCTAGAGAACAAGGCTACAAAGATGGTTTAGAAGCCGGCAAGAAAAAAGGGTATAATGAATATCAATCTCTTATAGATGACATAATGCATCTTAAACAAAAAACTTATAAAGAACAAAAAGAACTAGCAAAAAAATTAGAAGAAGATTTAATTCAACTTGTAATCGACACAATAAAAAAAGTTGCACAACATGAACTAGATAAAAATCACGAATTTATTTTGAACTTAATTAGAACCGGAATCGAAAAATGCACTTTCAGGGAATCATTGTTAATACGGGTTTCTGAATCCGACTTCGACCATGTTAACGAATATAAAAATTTGATCTATGCAATGGCAGAGGGGATAGACACGATTGAATTAAAATGCGATAAGTCTTTAAATTCAGGTGATGTGATTATTGAAACATTGTCAGGTAAAATTGATTGCAGCATCCAAGCACAAATACAACAAATTGAATCTACTTTTAATGACCTTTTAAAAAGTGAGTGATTAAAATGACATCAATAACACTAGATAAATATACTAAATCACTTGATGAACTAAACTTAATTAAATATATAGGTAGCGTATCTCAAGTAATTGGATTAACGATAGAAGCTAATGGGCCAGCAGTAAGAGTTGGCGAAGTTTGCAAAGTATATACTTTAGATAAGAATCAACCAATTCTTGCTGAAGTAGTTGGTTTTAAAGATAAAAAAGTTTTGTTAATGCCTTTAGGAGAAATGGAAGGAATAGGTCCTGGTAGTAAAGTAGAAGCAACTGGAAGCACTATGAAGGTAAAGGTAAGTGAAGATTTATTAGGTAGAGTTTTGGATGGCTTAGGGGAGCCCCTTGATGATAAAGGACATATAAATATTTTTGAAAGTTACCCAGTTTGGAATAAGCCACCAAATCCACTAAAGAGAACAAGAATCAAAGAGCCACTGGCATTAGGAGTAAGAGCTATTGACGCTCTACTTACTTGTGGGAATGGACAAAGAATTGGAATTTTCGCTGGTAGTGGTGTAGGTAAGAGTACTTTGCTTGGTATGATTGCGAGAAATACAGATGCAGAAGTAAATGTAATAGCATTAATCGGAGAACGGGGTCGTGAGGTCAAAGAATTTATTGAAAATGACCTAAAAGAAGAAGGACTAAAAAAGTCTATTCTTATCGTTGCAACATCAGACCAACCTCCACTTATCAGAATGAAAGGGGCGCTATTAGCAACTTCTATTGCAGAATATTTTAGAGATCAAGGAAAAAATGTTATGTTATTAATGGATTCTTTAACTAGATTTTCCATGGCCCAAAGAGAAGTTGGACTTGCTATAGGGGAGCCGCCTGTTACAAAAGGATATACACCATCAGTTTTTGCTGTTTTACCAAGGTTATTAGAACGATCTGGCACTTCTGATAAGGGTTCCATCACTGGATTATACACTGTTTTAGTTGATGGAGATGATATGAATGAACCTATAGCTGATGCAGTCAGAGGTATTCTTGACGGTCATATAGTACTCTCAAGGAAAATAGCAAATAAAAATCATTATCCAGCTATTGATATACTTTCAAGTATTAGTCGTGTAATGCCAAATATTGTATTGAAAGATCATATAATTAAAGCAAATGCAATTAAGGAAATCATTTCAACTTATAACGAAGCAGAAGATTTAATCAACATTGGAGCATACTCAAAAGGTTCAAATAATAAGATTGATTACGCTTTAGAACATATTGAAGGGATTAATAGTTTCTTACAACAAAGTACTGAAGATAATACGTCTTACGATGAAACAATAGCTATGATGAAAAACTTACTATAATATAAAAAAGGAGTATGAAAATGATGCAACATTTTAAATATCGTTTTCAAAGCTTACTCAATATCAAAGAAAAACTAGAGGAAAACAAAAAACTTGAACTAGGAAAAGCGCTGCAAAATTTAGAACATGAAAAAAAAAGATTAAGTGACCTAATTAGAAAAAGAGAAGAATCCATTGAACAATATAGAGATAAAACATCAAAAATTGTTAGTATAAGCACATTAAAGGAAGCTTCAAGTAATGTGTATCACTTTGACTCCTTAATTAATTTACAAGAAAACAAAGTAAAAAAGAAGAAAAGCGACGTAGAAGTATGCAAAACAGGGTTAGCTTTAGCTAAAAAGGAAACAAAAATGTTTGAAAAAATCAAAGAAAAAGACAAAATTCAACACAAATACTTATTAGAAAAAGAAGAAGAAGAAAAAATTGATTCATTTGTATCATTTAATAGTTCGGTAAAGCAAAGGAGGTAGCAAATGTCAAAATCTCAAGAAAAGATGTCTACAGGTAAAATCATTATTGCATTTGTCATTTCCTTCTTAACATTACCTATAATAACATCAGTAATTCTATATTTTTCTAACAACAATTTTCAATATGCAGCCAATGATGTTTTATCAGTATTGCCTGGTAACATTGGAACATACTTTGAAAGCAAACCAACTAGAGATGAAAAAGAAAGTTTAAAGGAAGTTGTAGTTGATCACTATATATCCTTAGATGAAGATAGACTTGTGGATAAGCTATTAGCTATAAAAGGAGAAGATATTGAACTGTACAATGATCTATTACTACGCCTAAATAATAAAAATCCACGAAAAATGAATGATGTAAAAGAAACATTAAGAAAAATTGAACTAGAAGATCAAACCCTGTTTAGAATTGCTAATGAAATTGATTCAGAACAATTCCAGA
Organism: Serpentinicella sp. ANB-PHB4; assembly: GCF_031432315.1. Lineage (NCBI taxonomy): Bacteria > Bacillati > Bacillota > Clostridia > Peptostreptococcales > Natronincolaceae > Serpentinicella > Serpentinicella sp. ANB-PHB4. The sequence goes on along the minus strand of NZ_JAVKGO010000001.1, from coordinate 386,089 downwards.
ATCTAAATGATAAGGCCAATTACATATCCAACTTGGATACAGTAGATGCCATTTATGAGGTAGAAAACATCTTCAGAAATAGAGCTCTGACAGTGGAAGAGTTAGCACAAGTCATTTACAAAATGCCATTAGATGATGCTGCTGAAATACTATCTCATACTGATACAAATATAAGACAAAGTATTTTCGATTCACTATCACTAAATATAACAAGAGAGATTGACAATAGAATCATAGCACTAAACAATAAAAGAAAAGCACTGGAAAGATCAGCCCAAATCTATGAAAGAAAAGATATTGAAGAAGTAAAACATGAATTGGGTTCGACAAATAAATATACTACAGATGAGTTAGCAGTTATATACTCAAATTTAACTACAAAAAAAGGCGCTAAAATTCTTTCACGAGTACAAGACAATGATTTGGTTTTGGAATTATACGATAAAATCAATGATTACGAGCAATTAAATGGAGTACCATCTAATAAATCTGTTGAATTAGCTGAAGCAATCCACATTTATCGAGAATATGATCGAAATCTTAATGAATTGGTAACAGCATATCAAAGAATGGGAATTGGAGAATTAACAAACTTAGTTGAGGAAATGTTTACAAATGACGAGGTTTTTATAACCTATATAATTAATGACGAAGAAAGAATAGTTTATACACAACAGCAGTTAATAATTGATGCATTAAAAAATATAAACCCTAGAATATTATCAAATATTTTAGATCAACTTAGTGCGAAGCAAGCAGCAGAACTTTCTGAAATGTTAATGATGTAATTAATTAGCAATTTACTTGAAAGGAGGTGAAGAAATGATTGAAATTGGTCAAAGTCTTATTAATGGCTTGTTAAATGAACGCAATATAACATGTGGAAACAATCAAAAAAATGAAGCAGATAAACTTTCGTTTGATAAAGTCCTTGAAAGTATGTTCAATACAGCTCATCATACTCAAGAACAGTCTTCTCAAAAAAACAACGAAATTACTGACAAAAAACATAATAAAAGATTATTTGATAAAACAGAAAACAATACAACTACCTATGGAAAGTCACAGACTTTAGACAAAACTCATTATGAATCTGGCAAATCAACTGAGTTAGAAGAAAATGAAGTGAAAGAATTAGTTAGTTTATTAAATATAATTAAAAATTTTAGTAATGAAGATAAAACATTGATGGGTTTATTAGAAAAAATTAAAAACTTACTATCAGACGATACTTTGGACTTAGATAGCGATCTATTAGTAAATCTACAAGTTAATCTAATGTATATAGAAGTAGAAGGACAAGGTGATCAAGAAGAACAAAAATTAGTAGTTATGTTGGATGCCTTAAATAACTATATTGAATTAAAGAGAGAAGCAATGACCACAACACCTCTGCAAAATGAAGAAGAAATAGAATTAGACGTAAGTACGACTAATCTAGGAGAACAAGCAACAAAAGAAGATGACATAATTAACAAACCACGAAAACATACAGAAGAAATCAGTCACCTGAATCCTAAGTTAGATAAGCTATATGTAGAAAAAGAAAACAAAGATATAAAGTTCACACTAGATGAAAAATTAGATATATCGAACACAAAACAAGATACAGAAAATGTTTTAAATAAAGACTTGTTTATACAAATGACAGCAGAAAACATAGTGGATGAAAAGCCAACGTTAATTAATCAGTCAAGCAATATATTAAACCAGGTTATAAGTGAATTAAAGCTTCATAAAATTCACAGAAACGGCAATAGCGAAATTTCAATCCAGCTTGTACCAGAAAATCTGGGTAAACTATCATTTAAAATAACTAGCAGAGAAAATATTGTAACCGCACAAATTTTTACTGAAACAGTACAGACAAAAGAAATAATTGAACAAAATATAAATGATTTAAGAAATGCGTTGTCAGAAAAAGGCCTAACGGTAACAAATTTAGAAGTAAATGTTGGACAGGATTCTAGTGCTTTCAAACAAAAAGAAGCATATTATCAAAGCAAAAAAAGACAAAATAGAGCTTTGAATAATGTAGACGATGAACTTAATATAGTAGGGTCTTTTGAAAGAATGGAAACAAATCCTTACTTAGAAAAAAGCAGTTTTGATATGATTGGATAAGGAGGGTAATAATGAGTGGAGTAAACCCAGCAGAGAATAAATACAGGTATTTTGAAGGACAAAAAAATAGAACCTTTAATAATGATATGGATAAAGATGCTTTCTTAAAACTTTTAGTAACGCAGCTACAAAATCAAGATCCATTAAGTCCAATGGAGGATCGAGAATTTATTGCACAAATGGCCCAGTTTAGTTCCTTGGAGCAAATGCAAAACCTAAATGAAACAGCAGAAAAAAATAATAAGTCCATGCTAACTCATTTAGAACATATGAACAACAATATGGTTAAGAGCAAAACGGCAATATTAGATAACATTAAAGCGTTAAGCGAATCTGTTAAGTACTTATCAAATAAGGTGAGTAAGTATGAAGACTAGGAAATAAAAGTAAGAAGTGAGGTGACTATATGATTACCTATAATAAAATTCACAATAACAAAATACAACAAAACGCAAACAACAAAATAAATACAAACATTAATCAAAAAATAAGCTTTGAAGAAATTTTAAAAAAGAAGGAAAGTGCAAAGAGTCTTACTTTTTCAAAACATGCAACAGAAAGGCTAAATCAGAGAGATATTAAACTTAGTACCCAAGATATAAAAAAGATGGATGAAGCATTAGAAAAAGCTGCAAAAAAAGGCATAAAAGAAACCTTAATTTTAATGGAAAACAGGGCTTTTATTGCCAATGTAAAGAATAAAACAATCATTACAGCAGCAGTTGAAGAACAGCTTAAAGACAGTGTTTTCACGAATATTGATGGTACAGTAATTATTTAAGGCCGGACCTGCTAAAGGAGGCTACACACTTTTGACTGACAGATAAAGTGTAATAAAATTAAAATAGGGGGTCATTAAAAATGATGAGATCTATGTTTTCAGCTATTTCAGGGCTGAACTCACATCAAACCAAAATGGATGTAATCGGCAATAACATTGCAAATGTAAATACAGTAGGGTTTAAAGGTGGTAGAGTAACTTTTCAAGAAGTTTTCAATCAAACTTTACAAGGAGCAGGAGCAGCTCAAGGAAACAGAGGGGGAACGAACCCAAGACAGGTAGGGTTAGGTGTAAGCGTTGCCTCAATGGATACTTTTCATGTAAGAGGTGCAGTTGAGTCAACAGGATATAATACCGATGCAATGATTAACGGAGACGGTTTCTTCATTGTTTCTGATGATGGAGGGACAACAAGAAGTTACACTAGAGCAGGAAACTTCTCTTTAGATGAAGATGGGAGCCTAGTAACACCAGATGGGTACAAAGTAATGGGATATGAACATATTGGTGATGGTAATTTTTCAACACAACTAAGCACAATGCAAATTTCAAAGGCAGAAACAGTTCCTGCCCAATCAACAGGAACAATTGACGGAGAGCCTGATGTAGGGGTAACATTTACAGGCAACTTAAATGCGAATACGAGTTCATTAGGAGAATATCCAACTTTACCAGCTAATGCTACAGCAGATAATCCGGTTAACATAGAGACGTTAGGTGAAAGTGAAAATATTGATATTACTATTAATAATACACAATTAACGATTGATTTAACAATGGTTGATGGTGAAGAACTAACAAAAGATATTTTGGTAACAAGAATAAATGATAGTATAAATGATAGTATAGGTGAAGATGAAATATCGGTAACTATAAATGTTGATGGAGTATTAACATTTAAAACCTCTGACACTGGAGAAGAAGCTGAAATAAATTTAGCCGGTGATATAGCAAGCTTAGGTTTTGCACAAAACATTATACAAGAAAACGGTACAATCGATAAATCAATTGGTAACATCTCGGATAACATCGCACGGGATACCACATTTACAGTATACGATGAACTTGGTGGAACACATGATGTTCGTCTAGCCTTTATTAAAACTGGTGCAAATGAATATGAAGTTTGGCAAGTGGAGGATGATAAGCTCGTTAAAGTTGGAAATGATGCCCCCGATGATACACACACTATAAGATTTAATGAAGGTAAATTAGCTGATGGAGAAGAACTTGTCATACCAGTAGGAAGCGGCGAAGATAAAGATCAACCACTTGATAATGGAGCGAATCCTTTTAATTTCAAAATTGATCTGAGTGGTATAACTCAATTTGCTAATGAGTCTGACGCTTCTGCAACTAGAATCATAGGGTATCAACAAGGAAATTTAGAAGACTTTGCTATTGACGCCACGGGTGTAATCACCGGGTACTTTACAAATGGACAAATGAGATCAATTGGACAAATAGGATTAGCTGGGTTTAGTAATCCAGCAGGACTTGAAAAAACAGGGTCAAACCTGTACAGAGTGACTTCAAACTCTGGCGATCCAATTGTTGGTAGTCCAGGGACAGGTGGATTAGGGGCGTTAAACCCTGGTGCGCTAGAAATGTCAAATGTTGATTTATCTAGGGAATTTACAGATATGATTACGACTCAAAGAGGGTTTCAAGCAAGTTCAAGAGTCATTACAACTAGTGATGAAATGTTACAGGAATTAGTTAACTTGAAACGATAGGTTTAATACACTTACTCTCTAGCAGTTTAAACTGCTAGAGAGAATAAAAGGGTGATGTAATGATTAAATTAAAACGATTTAATAATACCGATTTTATACTCAATGCAGAACTAATACAGACTGTAGAAGAAACACCCGATACGATGATTACATTAATAAACGGACAAAAAATACTTGTGTTGGAAAATAGTGATGAAGTGGTTAATCGCATCATTGAATATAAAAGAAAAATTTTTACTAACTATGCTCAAAGTGCACTGAGTTAAGGGGAAAGAGGTGGAGAATTGGATATAGCAACTATAGTCGGAATTCTAATTGGTTTAGTTTTTATCGTGGGTGGTATTTTAGTAAATGGAGAAATAAATGCGTTTCTTGATCTTGCCGGTGCATTAATTGTTCTTGGTGGTACAATATCTGCAACTTTTGTAGCTTATCCCATAGCAAAAGTTTTTGAGGCAATGAAAATTGTATCCAAAGCTTTTTCAAATCAAAATATACAGCCTCAAGAAATTATAAACAAGATTATCAATTTAGCAAATACAGCAAGAAAAGAAGGACTACTTGCTCTAGAAGAAGCAGCAGAAGAAGTGGATGATAAGTTCTTAATGAAAGGGATTATGCTTATTGTAGATGGTACAGATCCAGAATTAGTTAGAAACCTATTAGAGACAGAACTAAATTTCATTGAAGAACGTCATAAAAGTGGTCAAGGTATATTTGAAACAATGGGAACATTATCACCAGCCTTTGGTATGATTGGTACACTAATCGGCCTCATCAACATGCTAAGGACTTTAGATGATCCATCATCAATTGGACCAAGTATGTCTGTAGCTCTTGTAACAACATTCTACGGATCACTACTAGCTAACTTGCTATTTATACCGATAGCTAGCAAACTGAAATTACGTAGTAAAGAAGAAATCTTAAGAAAAGAAATTATGGTAGAAGGATTATTATCTATACAAGCAGGTGAAAACCCAAGGATTATAGAAGAAAAGCTAAAAGCATTTTTACCACCTAAACTTCGAGAGGCTGCAGAAGAAACTGAGGAAGGTGTTGAGGCTTAATGGCTAGAAGAAATAAAGGTGAAGGTGAAGGGAAAAAAGGTGCACCGGAATGGATGAATACTTATGGTGACATGGTCACCTTATTATTGTGTTTCTTTGTATTATTATTTGCTTTTTCAGAAGTTGATTCTGCAAAATTCGAAGCCGTTATTCAGTCTTTTCAAGGTTCTCTTGGAGTGCTGGAATCAGGGCAGACTATCGATGATACAGACTATGTGACGGACACTACAATAGACGACATGATTGAAAGAGAAGAGGCGGAATTAGAAGATTTCCGCAAATTAAAAGAAGATTTGCAAGAATTTCTAGATGATAGATCACTAAATGCAGATGTTCTATTAACCTTAGAAACTAGAGGGTTGATGTTAAGGTTTCAAGATAATATTCTTTTTGATTCCGGTCGAGCAGAGTTAAGACCTGGAGCAAAGGAAATTTTAACGGAAATATCAGAATTTCTAGAACGGCCACTGTATCAAGAAAAAAGCATTAGAGTAGAAGGGCATACGGATACTGTTCCAACGGGAAGATGGTCTCCATATGAAACAAATTGGGAGCTGTCAACAGCCAGAGCAACCAGTGTTGTAAGATTTTTCATAGAAGATGTCGGTGTTAAGCCAGAACGTTTTTCAGCAACAGGATTCAGTAAGTACCATCCAATTGCGCCAAATGATACTGATGAAAACAAGCAAAAGAATAGACGTGTCGATGTAGTTATAATGAGATCTGAGCAATTTATATCAGTAGATTAGAAAAGGAGGGGGCTTAATGGAAAAGAAAAAAATTATTATTGTTATTGTTAGTGCAATTATATTATCTGCAATATTCTTTAGCACCGTTGCTTATTTTTTACTTAGATCACCAAATGAAGGAGAAACTTCTGCTAAACCAATATCAACTTATGAATTTAATATAGGTTCATTTACGACTAACTTAAGTGGTACAAGAAGCTTTATTAAAGCAGAGATTGTTATAGAAACATCAGATAGAAGACTATTATCAGTAATGGAAGAAAATGATTCAAAAATAAGAGACCGTGTTATAAACACTTTTTTAGATAAGGAACCAGACGAGATATCTGATTCTGAAGGACAAATTGATCTTAAAAATGAGCTCATTAGAGAGATTTCCTTAATTATAAATACGGATAAAATTACAAATATATATTTCAACGAATTTATAATACAATAGTATATATTAAAGTACATACGATATTAGTAGGTGGTGATGCAATTGTCAGATGTTATGTCTCAAAATGAAATAGATGATTTGCTTAAAGCTTTAAATAGTGGTGAAGTTGATGTTGATGAGATAACGGAGGATAAACAAGAGAAACAAGTTAAACCATACGACTTTAAAAGTCCGAAAAAATTGGCAAAAGATCAGTTAAGAACTTTACAGATCATACATGAAAACTTTTCAAGAAGCCTAAATACATTTTTATCTGGATACTTAAGGAGCTATGTACAAGCAGAAGTTTTTTCAGTAGAAGAGCTTTCGTATCATGAGTTTAGTAATTCAATAGTAAACCCTGCTGTATTATCAATTGTAAATTTTGAACCACTAACTGGGCAAATTATGATGGATCTTTCTCCTACAATTGCATTTACACTTATAGATAGGATTTTAGGTGGAAGCGGTAAATCATTTGATGAAGTGCGTACATTTACAGAGATTGAAACAACATTAATAAAAAAAATAACTAGACAAATTCTAGAGTTAATGATAGATCCATGGGAAAACGTAATTGAGCTAGACCCTAAACTTGATAAAATAGAGACAAATTCCCAATTTGCACAGCTTGTTTCTCCTAACGAAACAATAGCATTAATAACTTTAAGCCTAAAAATTGGAGATATCGAAGGAATGTTGCATATTTGCATACCTCATATTGTCATAGAGCCTATTATAGATAAATTGAGCACAAAGTTTTGGTTTTCAAGCATTAGCAAAACAGTTACTGATGAAGATAAAAAGACTTTACAACATAGGGTTGAAAAAAGCAACGTAACGCTTAGTGCACAACTAGGTTCTACAGAAATTACTGTTAAAGATTTTCTTGAACTTCAGTTAGGAGATGTCATACCCTTAGATCAGTTTCTAACAGAGGAATTGGAGGTCTACGTAGGTGATCAATTAAAATATTATGGCATGCCAGGAACAATGAAAAGTAAATTAGCAGTAAAACTAGCCCAGGTAATTAAGAAAGGGGATGAATTTTAATGACTGATATGTTATCACAAGAAGAAATAGATGCTTTGTTAACAGGTAGTAGTGTTTCATCTGAATCTGAGGAAAATGAGAACAATGAAGCTGTTCCCAACTTTTCGGATGATGAAAAAGATGCAATAGGTGAAATAGGAAATATAAGCATGGGTACGTCTGCTACAACACTTTCAACTTTACTTGGTCAAAAAGTAACTATAACAACACCAAAAGTTTCTGTAACTGATATAAAAGAACTATCTGAACAGTACCCGCTTCCTTTTGTTGCTGTAGATGTAAGGTACAAAGAGGGTATTGAAGGAACGAATATTTTAATTATAAAAGAAGACGATGTAAAAGTTATAACGGATTTAATGATGGGTGGGGAAGGAACAATTTCAAAAGACCCTATCTCAGAGCTGCATCTAAGTGCTATCAGCGAAGCGATGAATCAAATGGTAGGTTCAGCGTCTACATCTCTATCAGAGATGTTCTCAAAAAAAATTGACATTCACCCACCAAGATCAATACAACTTAACCTTAAAGAAGACGACTTAAGTACTGCTTTTTCTGATATTGAATCATATTTTGTAAGAATAGCCTTTAGAATGGTTATTGGTGATTTAATAGATAGTGAAATTATGCAGATTATTCCGCTGGATTTTGCAAAAGAGATGGTTGATGCATTAATGTTAGGTGAAAGTTTAGGCGAAGATGAAACCGACGCAAATATTGATGCTACAGTGAGTCATAATGATATTAATACATCTTTTTCAGAAGAAAGTAATCGAGGACAACAAAATATAAATTTAGAGGATAAACAACCACAGAAAAATATTAATGTACAGCCTTTACAGTTTCAATCATTTGATAGCACATCTCAAAAGTCTACGCCGGAAAATATTGATCTAATTCAAGATGTACCTCTAAAGGTTACCGTCGAACTAGGAAGAACGGTTAAGAAAATTAGTGAAGTTCTTGAATTTGGTCCAGGTACAATAGTAGAACTTGATAAATTAGTGGGTGAACCCTTAGATATACTTGTAAATGGACAGTATGTTGCTAAAGGTGAAGTTGTTGTAATTGACGAAAACTATGGTATTAGGATTACAGATATTATTAATCCGACTAAAAGGTTTAATAAGCTATAATCATTAATATTGAATAAATTAGGGGTTACAATCTATGAAAAAATTATGTAATATATAATAGTATAATATATATATACTTTATTATTTGTAGATATATAAAATAAAATGACTTAAGGGGGAAATATCATGTCTAAAGGAATATTAGTAGTTGATGACGCTGCGTTTATGAGAATGATGATTAAGGATGTTTTAACTAAAAACGGTTTTGAAGTTGTAGGAGAAGCCGAAAATGGGGCAAAAGCAATAGAACAATTCAAAGAGCTAAATCCCATCTTAACAATTATGGATATTACTATGCCGGAAATCGATGGTATTCAGGCTGTTAAAGAAATAAAAAAAATAGATTCAGATGCTAAAATTATAATGTGCTCCGCAATGGGACAACAAGCAATGGTTATTGAAGCAATACAAGCTGGAGCTAAAGATTTTATTGTTAAACCGTTTCAAGCTGATCGTGTAATTGAAGCAGTAAAGAAAGTGTTGGGTTAAGATTGATAAGTTTTACTGGGATTAATGTTTTTCAATTGTTTTTTATACTGTTTGTGTTCACTTTAATTATTATAGGGGCCTATATTACAACAAAGATTGTTGCAGAAAAATCAAATTTTATACAACGGACTAAAAGAATTAAAATATTAGAAAAAACCATACTCAGTTCAAATATGAGTGTCATAGCCCTCATGATAAATGAGAAAGTCTATGTTGTTTTACAGCATTATAAAACCACACAGTTATTAGATATAATTGATAAAAATGAATGGAACAAATCTTTAGAAGATTTTAACAAGTCAGATAAAAAAAACCAAAAGAGTACAATTAAATATATTAAAGAAATCTTTAGGTTAGATGACCATAAATAAAAGGGTGATAAAGATAAAGGGTAATATAAATGAACAGTCTAATAAAAATATTAAAAAACTTATTATAGCATTTTCTTTGATACTCTTTTTTGTAATAGCGATTAATACGATAAATGGATTGTATGTTTCAGGTGAACCTACCATACCAGTTCCTAATGTTAACTTAAATATAACAGAGGCCGAAAATCCTCAAGAAGTAACATCAAGTATACAATTACTGTTGATACTAACAGTTTTATCAATTGCACCAGCAATATTAATTATGATGACAAGCTTTACCCGTATTGTTATTGTATTATCTTTTTTAAGAAATGCAATAGCAACACAGCAAACACCCCCAACCCAAGTAATTCTTGGATTTGCGTTATTTCTAACATTTTTTGTAATGACACCTGTTATTAACAATATAAATGACAACGCTTTACAACCGTATTTAAATGAAGAAATATCACAAGGTGAAGCATTATCTAACACAATGGAACCGTTAAGAGAATTTATGCTAAGGCAAACAAGGGAACAAGATTTAGAACTTTTTCTTGAGTTAGGTAATTATCAAGTACAGACAATAAATGATGTCCCTAATACTGCTTTAATACCAGCCTTTATAATAAGTGAATTAAAGACAGCCTTTCAAATTGGCTTTATATTGTTTCTACCTTTTATTGTTATTGATATGGTTGTAGCAAGCACACTTATGTCTATGGGTATGATGATGCTTCCGCCTGCAATGATATCTTTACCCTTTAAACTTCTCTTATTTATTATGGTAGATGGCTGGAATATTATAACACAATCCCTAGTAATGGGGTTTAGATAGTAGGTGTTAATAATGAATGAAGGATTAATTATCGAATTAGGGCAGCAGACCCTCTTTACAATTTTAATTATGTCAGCACCAATGTTAGGTATAGGACTAATTGTTGGACTAGCTGTCAGTATTTTTCAAGCTACTACTCAAATTCAAGAGGCAACTTTAGCCTTTATACCGAAGATAGTAGCTATTTTTGGATCTGTTGTAATTTTTGGTCCATGGCTGCTGGCTACTATTGTAAACTTTACAACTAGATTATTTACTGATTTAAGTACTTTTATTCAATAAAAAGAGTGATAATATATGAATTTGCTTATAAACTTTATAACCAGTAATACCGCAACATTTATTCTTATATTAATTAGAGTATCTGGTATATTTGTTGCTGCACCAGTATTTAGTAGAAACAATATTCCAATGTTAACAAAGGCAGCACTATCTGTAATAGTTTCTTTAATTTTACTACCAACTATTACACCTGTTAACCAAACAATAGCACAAAGCTTTCTAAACATGTTATACTTAAGTTTTTTTGAGTTTGGTATTGGTGTAATTATAGGTTTAGTGGGTGCAATGTACTTTAGTAGCCTTTACTTAGCAGGGACAATTGTTGACACTCAAGTTGGCTTTGCAATGGTTAATGTTCTTGACCCACAAACCAATACACAAATACCAATCATGGGTAACCTTTATAATGTTATTTTTACTTTGATTTTTATAGCAGTTAATGGACATCACTTTATTATTAGAACCTTAGTTCAAAGTTATGCTATTATACCACTAGGAAGAATTTATCCGATAAATGAGTTTTTTATTGAACATTTAACAGTTGTAATGACGGATGTTTTTATATTTGCATTTAAACTGAGTGCACCAATTTTAGCTATGATTTTCCTAGCCAATGTATTACTAGGTATTTTAGCAAGAACGATGCCTCAAATGAATGTATTTATAATAGGAATGCCTTTAAAAATAACGATAGGATTAATTACAATTTTAATAACAATGCAATTTTTTATTCCTTTTTCAGAACGTTTATTTGATAGAATGTTTCATGCTACTTATAACTTGTTAGAAATAATGTCTAGAGGTATGATTATATGGAATTTATAATTAATCTACAACTGTTTTCGGAAGAAAAAACTGAAAAACCGACTCCCAAAAAGAGAAAAGAATCTAGAGAAGAAGGACAAGTACTACAAAGTAAAGAAATAAACTCAGCTTTAGTACTGTTAGGTGCATTTGCTTCGCTATATTTATTCTCAAATTTTATAGGCTCGTCAATGAAAAGCTTTACAGTGTTACTATATGAAAATTATTTAAGTGTTAATTACGAGTTTTCACAAGGTGCTATAAACAGAATATATATGATGACAATATTAAATATGTTTAAGATTGTACTCCCCATAGGGATGTTGTGTCTTGTAATTGGAGTTTTAAGTAGCTATGTACAAGTAGGTTATTTATTTACACTTAAACCTTTAAAACCTAAATTAAGCAAGCTCAACCCAATACAGGGATTTAAGAAACTTTTTTCAATGAAGTCGTTAATTGAACTAATTAAATCGATATTAAAAATTATACTGGTTGGTTTTTTTGTGTATAGATATGCTATTAATAATATAAGTACGATTATGAGTTTAATTGGTACAGAAATACAAATTTCTATTAATACCATTATAAATGTAACTACGAATATAGCTATGAGAGCAGGAGCAGCCTTAATTGCAATTGCAATCATAGATTATTTATTTCAAAAATATGATTATGAGAAAAATCTTAAAATGTCAAAACATGAAATTAAACAAGAGCATAAACAAACTGAAGGAAATCCTGAAATTAAATCAAAAATAAAAGAGAAACAAAGACAAATGTCCATGAGTCGAATGATGCAGGAAATCCCAAAAGCAGATGTTATTATTACAAACCCTACACACTTTGCAGTTGCAATAATATATAATCCAAAGGAGTTTTCAGCTCCAAGAGTTGTAGCCAAGGGTCAAGATTTAATTGCTCAAAATATTAAAAAAATTGCCGGGGAACATAGTATCCCGGTTGTAGAAAATAAACCTTTAGCTAGAACTTTATATAGTGTAGTAGATATTGGTGATTCTATACCCCCAGATTTATACGAATCTGTAGCAGAAGTACTAGCATATGTTTATCAATTAAACGAAACAAGATGATGGAGGTTAGACCATGAAACATGGTGATATATTAGTTGCCTTAGCAATAATATCTATTATTATAATCATTATTATTCCAATACCTTTATGGTTAGTAAACGTCTTACTAAGCTTGAATATTTCAATAGCATTATTAATTATGCTAATCGCAATGTATACAAAAGAAGCACTACATTTTTCAATTTTTCCATCTATATTGTTGCTTACTACTTTATTCCGGCTTGCACTGAACATTACAACAACAAGATATATTTTATTAACTGGTAACGCTGGTGAACTTGTAGAGACCTTTGGAAACTATGTAATACAAGGGAATGCTGTAGTAGGGTTTATAATATTTGCAATTATAATTGTTGTACAGTTTCTAGTTATCACAAAGGGGTCGGAGAGGGTAGCGGAAGTTGCTGCTAGGTTTACTTTAGATGCTATGCCAGGAAAACAAATGGCAATAGATGCAGACTTAAATGCTGGACTTATAAGTGATGCAGAAGCAAGGGACCGACGCCAAAAAATACAGCGAGAAGCTGATTTTTATGGATCAATGGACGGGGCTTCAAAATTTGTAAAAGGTGATGCTATTGCAGGAATTGTTATTGCAATTATAAATATACTCGCTGGATTTATAATAGGTATGAGCTTCGAAGGATTAGCTTTTGGTGATGCAATACAAAAGTATACATTACTGACTGTTGGAGATGGATTAGCCAGCCAAATTCCTGCTCTTTTAATTTCAACAGCAACTGGTATTGTCGTTACAAGGGCAGCATCAGAAGGAAACTTGGGAACTGATTTATTACAACAGCTATTTAATCAACCTAAAGTAATGTTTGTTTTATCAGGAGTAATAACATTCTTAGGTTTTACACAGCTTCCTACTGCACCATTTTTGTTTTTAGGAATTATTTTTCTTATTTTAGGGTTTATGCTTAGAAAAACAATGACACAAGAAGCTATCGAATCACAGCCTGATGAAATTGAAGAAGCTGTTGAAGAAAAAAGAAAACCTGAAAATGTAATACCACTATTAAATGTTGATCCAATTGAACTAGAATTTGGATATGGTATATTACCTTTAGCAGATTCAAGTCAGGGTGGAGATTTGTTTGATAGACTAGTTATGATCAGACGACAATGTGCTTTAGAGTTAGGAATTGTCGTGCCGATGATCAGACTAAGAGATAATATACAATTAGAACCAAACCAATATGTAATAAAGATTAAAGGTATTGAGGTAACTTCAGGTGATATTATGTTTGACCATTACCTAGCAATGAATCCTGGGAATGTAGAAGGTGAACTTGAGGGAGTAGACACTGTAGAACCTGCGTTTGGACTACCTGCCAAATGGATTAATGAGTCTGAAAGGGAAAATGCTGAGATATTAGGATTTACAGTAGTAGACCCTCCTTCAATAATTGCTACGCATTTAACAGAAGTTATAAAAAAACATGCACATGAATTGCTTGGTAGGCAAGAGGTCAAAAAGCTAATTGACAATGTTAGAGAAAATCATCCTGCCCTTGTAGATGAAATAACTCCAAATCCACTTAGTTTAGGGGATATACAAAAAGTGCTTTGCAATCTTTTAAAAGAAAGTATATCTATTCGAGATCTAGTTTCAATATTGGAGACACTTGCTGATTATTGTCAAATTACAAAAGATACAGATATGTTAACTGAATATACAAGACAAGCATTAAGTAGAGCTATTACAAAACAATTCATACTGTCACAGCCTACACCAGTTTTAACCGTAGATAAAGGATTGGAACAGAAAATAATAGAATCCGTTCAACAAACAGAAAGTGGGACTTATGTCTCATTAGACCCTAATACAGTTCAAAAAATGATTGGGAACTTGTCGAGAGAGCTTCAAAAACTCATTTCAATTGGTGAACAACCAGTAGTTATAACAGCACCAATAGTAAGACTTTATTTTAAAAGATTATCTGAGCAGCTGACCTCGGATTTAATAGTTCTTTCTTATAATGAAATAGATCCTTCTGTTGAAGTAGAATCTGTAGGAGTGGTGAGTGCATAATGAAAGTTAAAAAATTTATTGCAAGTAACAACTACGAAGCAATGCAGAAAGTTAAAAAAGAGCTAGGTACTGATGCGGTTATTCTTCATCAACGTACAATTAAACCAAAAGGATTTTTTGGTCTATTTAAAAAACCAAATATCGAAATTGTTGCAGCACGAGAAGAGCAAATTATTGAAAACAAGAAAACACAACATGTAAAATCTAATACTTTGCCAGAAGAGAATCTAATTAAAAAAGTAGCAATCATGAAACAGGAAAACAAAAAATCTGATGGCTTAGATAACGAAATTACTGAAATTAAAGAAATGTTACAATCAGTAATGAAAAAAATGCCTTCAGCTGAAAAAGATATCCGTTCACATATAGATGATAAATTTCTGGATTTGTACGATCGACTTGTTTCGCAAGAGATTTATGATAATGTATTAAATGATATCATTAATGACTTTTCCCTCTTATATAACAACAAAAACGATTTTGGTACAAATGAGCAAGTTGATTTTGAAAATTTCAAACTATCTATAGAGAAATATATAAAAAAATCTCATCACGAAATAAACGGTAAAATAGTTTTTTTTGTAGGGCCAACTGGTGTTGGCAAAACTACTACAATAGCAAAACTAGCAGCAAAACATTGTCTTAAAGACGGTAAAAAAGTAGGGTTGATTAGTGCAGATACTTATAGAATCGCAGCGGTAGAGCAGTTAAAAACATATTGTAATATACTCAATATGCCTATGGAGGTTATTTATAGCAATGGTGAAATACATGAGGCATTAAATAAACTTAAAGACTGCGAAATGATTATGATAGACACAGCAGGTAGAAGTCATAAAAATAATAATCAAATCAACGAACTCAAAGATCTTATAGATGAAGTAGAAGAAAAGGAAATTTATTTAGTAATGAGCTGCACCACTAGAAATAATGATTTAAAAGAGATAATTAATATATTTAATGTATTTGACGACTATAACATAATTTTTACTAAGTCAGATGAAGCTTCATCATTCGGGTCTATTCTAAACGTTGCATATGAAACTCAAAAACCACTATCATATTTAACAACGGGACAAAGTGTCCCAGATGATATTGAGATATTAAATGCTGAAACCATAACAAGACTCCTTTTAAAGGAGGAACATGAATGAATGATCAAGCAATGAAACTGCGAGAACTAATCAATAATAAAAGTAAGTTAGGGAATGATACTAGAATTGTTTGTGTAACAAGTGGAAAAGGTGGAGTTGGAAAAACAAATTTTACAATTAATTTTGCAATAGCTCTTAGCAATATGAACAAAAGGGTTGTTATTATAGATGCTGATTTAGGTTTAGCCAATGTTGATGTAGTCTTAGGAACATTCTCAAAGTACACATTGCTAGATGTAATAAAAACAGACAGAAGTGTAAAAGAAATAATGACGGATGGACCAAACGGAATAAAGATAATTTCTGGTGGATCAGGCATTTTAGATTTAGTTGACTTACCACAAGCACATATTGATCGTATAGTTGAAAAAATAGAGGAAATCTGCCAATATGCAGATATAATACTAATAGATACAGGTGCTGGGTTATCTAAATCCGTAATGTCGTTTGTCTTAGCATCTCAAGAAACTATTATTGTAGCAACGCCAGAGCCAACATCTATGACAGATGCATATGCTATGATTAAGACAATAAGCAACACAGGAAATAGTACTAATATTAAGGTTGTAATTAACAGAGCTGAAACACCAAATGAAGGCAGTGTTACTTTTGAAAAGTTAGAAAAGGCATGCGAAAAATTTTTAGGCATAAAAATTAAGAAACTAGGGTTTGTTGTTGAAGATTATCATGTTAGTAAAGCCGTCAAACTACAAAATCCTTTTATATTGCAATTTCCAAAGTCGAATATAAGCAAAAATATTATATCAATTGCAAACAAGTTTAGTGGAGAATCACACAAACAAAGAACAGAACTTGGTGGTTTTTTCAATAAAGTTATTAGGTTGTTTAGATAGGGGTGGGCAATATGAATATTATAACAGATTTAAAGATCGGTGAAAGAGTTGAGATAGAAGTTAAAAAAAATGATAATACTCATGGAACAGGGTCACTTATTAGTCAAGTAGAAGATAAGAATAAGAATACACTTTTTTTATCTATGCCTTTCTCAAAAGGGACACCTTATCCATTAGAAATCGGTCTTAAAGTAAAAATTATATTTTTCAGAGAAGAAAAAGGAATATTTAGTTTTGTTGGCGAAGTAATAGACTTAGTTAATAAAAATGTAAAAGGATATCTAATACAACCTATTAGCAAAGTCAAAAAAGAACAGCGGCGTTTTTACTTCAGGCTCCAAGTGAGAAGCAAGATAACAATAAAGTCAAATGACAACAACATAGAAGAAGTATGCTTTACTAAAGATTTAAGTGGTGGTGGAGCACAGATTAATTGTAAAAATAATTTTGGCTTAAACAATAAGGTTGAATGCATCTTACATCTTGAGGATGGTTTGTTAAAAGCAACAGGTAAAATTGTCAGAAAAGAAAAGGATATTGGTAATAATAGTTATAATTTGGGTATAAATTTCATAGGAATCACTGAGCATGACCGAAATAAAATTATATCGTATATCTTTAAAGAACAAAGATTATTAAGAAAAAGAGGACTGATTTGAATATGTCTGATAAACTGATTAAAGTTCTAATAGTCGATGATTCATTATTTATACAAAAAGTGCTAAAAGATATACTAGATTCTGATAATAATATAGAAGTTATAGGGTTTGCTAAAAATGGAATAGAAGCAATTGAAAAAGTTGCAGATTTAAAGCCAGATGTTGTAACAATGGATGTAGAAATGCCGGTCATGAATGGAATAGAAGCTGTAAAAAGAATAATGAATGAGAATCCTGTTCCAATAGTTATGTTAAGTAGTCTTACTTATGAAGGAGCAGAAGCTACTCTTAGTGCTTTAGATTTTGGGGCAGTTGATTTTGTACAAAAGCCCACTAATATATTTAAGTTGAATATTGAAAAGAATAAAAACTTAATTATAACCAAAGTAAAAACAGCCTATAAAGCTAAAATATATAATTCAAAAGAGTATTACCAAAAGAAAATAATCAAAAAAACATTACCTTTGCCGGAAAAAAGCAAGCAAACCGTCATAGCAATTGCAATTTCAACAGGTGGGCCAAGAGCATTACAGTACATCTTACCACTTATTCCAGCAAACATTTCTGCCAGTATTCTTATAGTTCAACATATGCCACCAAATTTCACAAAATCTTTAGCTCAACGACTTGACAATATTTCGAGTATACATGTAAAAGAGGCAGAAAACGGCGAAGCGGTAAAACAGGGAAAAGTTTATATAGCTCCTGGTGGATATCATATGAAAGCAATAGATAATGAGTCTGGGATAAGTATTCAGCTTACAAAAGATGAACCAGTTTCTGGACATAGACCCTCGGGGGATGTTCTTTTTAACTCTTTAGCCAACTCTAAAATAAGACGACAAATTATCGGTGTTGTTATGACAGGTATGGGCTCCGATGGAACAACTGGAATTATAAACTTAAAGAATAACAAGGGAGCTTACATTATTGCACAAGATGAAAAGAGCTGCATTGTATATGGAATGCCAAAAAGCGTAATAAAAACAGGAGTAGTTGATGAAATTACTCCTTTAGAAGATATAATAAAGAATATTATAATAAGGTTGGGGGTGTAGTAAATGGATATGAGCCAATATTTAGATATATTTATTGAAGAATCAAAAGAACATTTACAAGGAATGAATGAAATCTTATTAAAACTTGAAGATACACCAGAGGATAAGAGCTTACTTAATGAAATTTTTAGAGTTGCACATACATTAAAAGGTATGTCTGGAACCATGGGTTTTAATAATATCCTTAATTTAACGCATCAAATGGAGAATGTTCTTGATGAGTTGCGTAATGGAAAAATGGAAATAAGTTCCAATGTTATTGATATAATATTTGAATGTTTTGATCAGCTAGAACTATATATTACTCAGATTGAAAACGATATGACAGAAGGCAATATATCATCTGACACTTTAATTAAAAAACTAGAGTTACTACTTACAAAAGACAACTCAGGAAAAAAGGATATTGAAGTTAATTCTGAATCATCGATTCAGAAAAACAGACAAGAAATTCAAGTTGGTGAGTATGTTGGTAATGTTATAGAAACAGCAATAGATAAAAAATTAAACTGTTATAAGTTGAAAATATCTTTAGATGAAAAATGCATGTTAAAGTCAGCTAGAGCCTATATAATTATAAATTCAATTGAAAAAATTGCTGAAATTGTCGATTCAAATCCAAGCATAGAAGACATAGAAGATGAAAAATTTGATCTTTCTTTTGAAATTATTTTAATCACAGAGCATGACAAGGAAGATATAACTAAAGAATTAACTACAATATCTGATATCGAAAGTATTGAGTTTACAGTATTAAAAAAAGATAATATTACATCTAATGCTAATAAGAATGATGATCAATCCTCTCTTAAAGAGGAAATAACTTCTTCTAATAGTTCCAGTCAAGTAGAGCAACCTACTGAAAATAAAAATAAAAAAGCAAAAACTAATAAAACAGTAAGAGTAGATATTGATAGACTTGACAACTTGATGAATCTAGTAAGCGAGTTAATTATAATAAAAACTCGATTAGAAGATATAGATGGTTCGGTATCTGAAGATAAACAAAGTATGAATGAAGCAACAGAACAGTTGGAACGAATTACGACTAGCCTCCATGATGCAGTCATGAAAGTTAGGATGGTACCAATAGAACGTGTATTTAATCGTTTCCCTAGAATGGTAAGAGATCTATCAAAAGATCTAGGTAAAGAAATATCACTTATTATGTCTGGAGCTGAAACAGAGGTAGATAGAACTGTTATAGATGAGATAGGAGATCCATTAATCCATTTAATAAGAAATTCAATAGACCATGGCATAGAAGAAACAGAGCAGAGAATTAAACTAAATAAAGATAAAACTGGCACAGTAAAACTCACTGCATATCCTGATGGTAATAGTGTCGTCATAGAAGTAGAAGACGATGGCAAAGGAATTGACATAGAAAAAGTTAAAACCAAAGCATTAAATAACAATGTAATATCAATCCAACAAAGTCAAATGATGGATGATAGTCAAATAATACAGTTGCTTTTTGCACCTGGATTTAGTACAGCAGACAAGATTTCGGACATTTCTGGAAGAGGCGTAGGCCTTGATGTTGTTAAAACAAAAATTGAATCTCTAGGAGGTACAGTAGAGGTTGAATCAATAGAAGGCAAGGGTTCAAAATTTATTATTAGATTGCCGCTAACTCTAGCAATAATACAGGCTTTATTAGTAGTTGTAGGAGAAGAAAAATATGCAATACCGTTAAATAATATTAAAGAAATTACAACTATACATCCTGAGAAGATAAGAAGAATTCAAGGAAATGAAGTTGTATTATTTAGGAATACTACTCTTCCAATATTAAGACTCTCTAAATTATTGGATGTAACAGATACAAATACAGAAGAATCGGAACATTCAATTGTTATTGTTAAAAAAGGTGATAAGACTGCTGGTATTCTTGTAGATAGATTAATTGGTCAACAAGAAATAGTAATAAAATCACTTGGTAAATTTTTAGCAAATATAAATGGTATTGCAGGAGCAACAATTTTAGGCAATGGTTCTGTTGCTTTAATTGTCGATACAAACTCATTTTTTTAAAAAGGAGGTTTTACCTTTGGATAATTTAAATGACACAAATAATCAATATGTAATTTTTAATTTAGAAAATGAGTCTTATGGAATTGCTATTAATTATGTTGAGACTATAGAAAAAATATCTACAATAACAAGGATACCAGGATCACAGAAATATGTAGAGGGAGTCATTAATCTAAGAGGAGAAGTAGTACCTGTTGTAGATTTAAGAAAAAGATTTGGTTTTTCAACAACAGAGTACACAGATGAAACTAGAATAATTATCCTTTTAGTTGAAGACATGATTATTGGGATACTAGTTGACTCATCTTCAGAAGTATTAACTATTGAAAAAGATATTATTGATAACACTTCTAATTTAGTTAATGAAGGAGAAGACGAATATATTAGTGGAATAGGAAAAGTTGATAATAGGATGATTATACTTTTAGATGTATTTAAAATTTTTGATATAGAAACTGCCTAATTATAAGGAGGTTTTAAATTGACTTTTTCTGTAAGTGACCTAAATAGTATGCATATAGATATTTTAAAAGAAATTGGTAATATCGGAGCTGGAAATGCCGCAACAGCATTAGCGACTATGATAAATAAAAAGGTTGACATGGACGTACCAATCATCAAAATTCTCAATTATAGTGATATTACTCAGATTCTAGGCGGTGAAGAAGCAGTTGTTGCTGGTATTTATTTCGGTGTAGAAGGTGATATCCATGGGAACATTATGTTCTTACTAGATATAGTATCATCAAAACAATTAACAAATATTCTTATGGACAAGAGTGATTATACAGGCGAACTAGACCAAATGGATCGATCTGCACTGCAAGAAATAGGGAACATATTATCGGGGTCATATATTTCATCTCTATCAACTCTTACAGGACTCAACTTAACACTTTCTGTACCTTCATTATGTGTAGATATGGCTGGAGCTATATTAAGCGTACCTGCTATACAGTTTGGCCATGTTAGTGACAAAGTACTTTTAATCGAGACTGTATTGAAAGAGGGAAATGAATTAGTAAAGGCAAAGTTTTTCTTAATTCCTGATGTTGATTCCTTTGGAGTATTGTTAAAAAGTCTAGGGGTGGATAGTTAGATGCAGGAAATTCTAAAAGTAGGTATGGCAGATTTAAAGGCTGTAAAATACCCAAAGATATTGACTACATTAGGATTAGGCTCATGTATAGGAATAGCACTATATGATTCAACCACAAAATGTGCTGGTTTAGCACATATAATGTTACCAGATAGCAAACAAATAAAAAATAATACAAATAAGGCAAAATTTGCTGATACTGCTATAGAATTACTTATAAAGGAAATGTTACAATTGGGATGTAACAAAAGGAAACTAACAGCTAAAATTGCTGGTGGGTCACAAATGTTTTCTTTTGCAAACAGTAATGATATTATGAAAATAGGACATAGAAACTCAATAGCAACAAAAGATATCCTTAAGTCATTTAATATTCCAGTTATAGCTGAAGATGTAGGTGGAAATCACGGTAGAACAATTGAATTATACTCAAGTTCTGGAAAACTAATTGTTAAAACAATTGGCCATGGAATTAAGGAAATATAATATATTTCATTATGTCCCAGGAGGTTACAATGAACAATAAAGCCCTATGGATAAAGTATAAAAACGAAAGCAACTCGGAAGCAAAAAATCAACTTATCGAAAAGTATGTACACTTAGTTAAAATTATATCGGGTAGATTATATTTATCTTATAATTCAAATATCGAGTACGACGATTTAATTGGTTATGGAATTTTTGGACTTATAGATGCAATTGAAAAGTATGATATCAAAAAAGAAATTAAGTTTGAAACTTATGCGCAAATAAGAATAAGAGGGGCAATTATTGATCAATTACGTAACTTAGACTGGGTACCAAGATCAGTACGACAAAAATCTAAGCTTGTCGATCAAACCTATATAAAACTTGAAAACAAACTTGGCAGAAATCCAACTGAAGCAGAAGTTGCAAACGAGCTGAATATTACTAGAAAAGAATTAGATAATATAATACAACAAACAAATAGTTTCAATTTCCTTTCCTTTGAAGAAACACTATCAAACGGAACTCTTATAAATAGAGAAGATGCTGAAAATGAGCCGGAACAATTATTTTGTAATAAAGAGAGAATAAACATTATTAGAAATATTATAGATAAATTACCTGAAAAAGAAAAACAGGTAATTTCTTTGTATTACTATGATGAAGTTACGTATAAAGAAATTGCTTTTATTATGGGGATTTCAGAATCTAGAATATCCCAAATACATTCAAAAGCTATAAAAAAAATCAAAATAGAACTAGAAAATGAAGGCTAATATCGATTGGGGAAAAGGGGTGAAATTATGGATTTAAAAAACTATTTAGTATCAGAAGGACCTACATATAATGAGGCAGTTACAAAAGGTCTTAGTATGTTAAATGTAACAATAGAAGAAGTAGATATTGAAATACTTAAGGAAGTAAAAGGTTTTCTGAGAAAATCAAAAGTAGTTGTTAAATTAACTAAAAAAAATAATACTCTTTATAAAGGTACTAATGATGATAAAAATACTATTAATTGTACAGAAAATAACGAAAAAAAATTCACTGTAATATATAAAGATGAGGGTGTCTATTTAAGCATTACTAATTTTAAAAGCAGTAGCGTATTACAAAAAGAAATAAATGACTATTTAGCTAAAAAGGAAATAATCGACGTTAATAAAGATGCTATTAATAACGCTATTAAAAATTCTACATCAGGTTATATTTATATTGCGCCAGCCCAAAATGAGAAGAAAATTAATGCTGAAATTGTATTAGATGTATCAAAAAATAATTTATATTGTAGTGCTATGGTATTGGAGCCCGATGGCGGCGATGATGTGACATTAAGTGATTTTAAGAAAAAAATTTCTGAACTAGGAATAGTTTATGGTATTGATTATGAGAAAATAAATTATATATTAGATAATAAAATCTACAATAAAAAAGTAATAATAGCGTCTGGAACCGAGCCACAAAATGGTGTAGATGCCAAAGTTGTATATCATATTGATATTGAACAAAAAAACACCCCGGCAATTTTAGAAGATGGGAATGTAGATTTTAAACAATTAAATTTAATAAGTAATGTAAAGAAGGATACTATATTAGCAGAAATAAATCCTTCTACAAAAGGTACAAATGGGCAAGATATATTTGGTAATGTTGTTTCTGCAATTCCAGGAAAGGATACTCTTTTTAAACTTGGAAAAAATGTATATCTTAGTGAAGATAGTTTGAAATTACATGCTAATATTGATGGTCAAGCAGTTATAAAAAATGGTATAATTAATGTTGAAGAAGTCTACGAAGTTAAAGGGGACGTCGATAACTCGACTGGTAATATAACATTCAATGGTAGAGTCATTGTAAAAGGAAATGTTAAATCGGGATTCTCTATTGATTCAGCAGGGGATATTCTAGTACATGGTGTAGTTGAAGGAGCTCGTCTTACATCATCTGGGGATATTATTTTAAATAGAGGAGTACAAGGAAATAATCAAGCTTATTTAGAGTGTACAGGAAATTTGATTGCAAAGTATATTGAAAACACACAAATTAGGACCTATGGAAGTATTGAAGCTGACTGTTTATTGCATAGTAATACGATGGCTAAGAAAAACATAACAATATCCGGTAAAAAAGGTCTTATTGTTGGAGGAGAGGTTCGAGCAGGAGAACATATTAGTGCGAAAATTATTGGTTCCCATATGGGAACGCTTACAAAAATTGAAGTTGGTATTGATCCGGATGAAAAAAGTAGATCTGAAAATTTAAAAGAAGAAATAAATGACATTGAGAAAAAACTAGAAAGTCTTAAAAAAACAATAGATTTATTAAACAAGATATCAAAAAATTCAAAACTGCCTAAAAATAAAGAAGAGATTCTAATAAAATCTGTAAAAGCATACAAAGTCCTTAAAACTAATCATGATGAGTTAATAAAAGAATTTAATATTGTAGAATCTAAGTTGCAGTCAACTAAAGCTGGAAAAGTACATGTCTCAAAAGTTATATACCCAGGTGCAAAAATTGTTATATCAAACGTTATACGACAAATTTACGATGAATTAACAACTTGTACATTGAGCCTAATTGATGGTGAGGTATCTGTTGGTGCCTACGAAAAATAGGATGGTGATTTGATTGTCAATAAAACCTATTGAATATCAAGGATCTATACTTAATAGTCATGCTGAATCAAAATTACAGAATCATGAAATAAATAAATTACGACATGCTGTAAATCACGCTCAGATAAATAATCAAATTAATACTAAAAATAATGAGAAAAAAGTACTGCTTTCAGAAGAATGTTATAAAGGTTTGAATAGAGATAAAAGTGAAGAAAAGGAAAAGAAACACCATGGTAAAAAAAGAAATAAAAATACTGAATCAAAAGAGAAACAACAAAATATAGGTAAGAATGTTAGCTTAAAAAAGAAAGGTAAAATATTTGATATTTTAATCTAGAGGGGTGTTTTATGAATTTTAACATAATTCTGTTAGTTTTAGGCATTATTGTCGTTACTATTTCTCTATATATTACTGTAAAAAAAGAGGATAATATTCATAATCAAGATATTCACTCAATGTATATAGAAAAAGAAGACAAATTAAATAATAAATTAAACTTTGAAATAGATTCAATAAGAGAAGATATTTTGAAAATGCAGCATCAGTTTACTGATGCAATAACCTCATTAGAAAAATTAGTTGAGCAAAATGATAATAAATACAATCCAGTTAATACCTCACCTGAATATATTGAAGGTAAAAGTTTTAAAAATGTTCTAAATTACAATAAGTTTATAAAAAAAAATAAAGATATTATAAGTATGTATAATGAAGGAAAAAAATCTAATGAAATAGCAGCATGCTTAAGTAAAAGTCAAAGAGAAGTAGAAATGGTTCTTAGATTAATAAAATGAGGTGAATAATTTGCATAAATTCTCAATACGAAGTATTATCATAGGTATTGGAATCGGGGTTATTATTACTTCTTCATTAAACTTAATTTTTCATTCTAAGTTGGACACTATTAACAATGAAAATGAACAGAGTGCATTTGTAGATTTCGAGAATGATCAACACGATGATACTCCTGCTGATTTGTCAGAAGAAATACTTGAAGAAATAGATGAAAATAAAGAGGTAATTAAGGAAAGTGACTATATTGAGGTAGACATTCCACGTGGGTTAACAACAGACAAAATAGCAGATTTACTTTTTGAAAAAAACATAATAAATGATGCTAAAGAATTCACAAAAATTGCTCATTCATTAAAACTAACAAACAAACTACATTTTGGGGTTAAAGCTTTACCTAAAGAAGCCTCAGTGGAAGAAATATTAGCTATTATTGCATCTCCATAAAATTGTGTTTAAATTTTATTATCAGGTTAATAATAATAAAATCTAAAATATTTAAAATTGAATATTGATATTTAAACTACACTATGTTAGAATACTTAAGGTGATATAACACACACACTTCGTGATCTTATAGGCTGTGCCATTGGTCCCTATGAGAAATGATTGAAGTGGAGGAAAAACAAAAGGAGGAGAAAAAATGTCAGTAATATCAATGAAGCAGTTATTGGAAGCAGGTGTACATTTTGGCCATCAAACAAGAAGATGGAATCCAAAGATGGCAGAATACATTTTCACAGAAAGAAATGGTATCTACATTATAGATCTTCAAAAAACTGTAAAAAAAGTAGAGGAAGCTTATAATTTTATCAAGGAAGTTGCAGCAGAAGGTAAAAATGTTCTTTTTGTAGGTACAAAAAAACAAGCTCAAGAGGCAATTGAAGAAGAAGCGAAAAGATGTGGCATGTTTTATGTTAATCAAAGATGGTTAGGTGGAATGTTAACAAACTATCAAACTATTAAAATTAGAATCGATAGATTATTCGAACTAGAAAAAATGGAAGAAGATGGTACTTTCGAAGTTCTGCCGAAAAAAGAGGTAATTCAACTTAGAGCAGAAAAAGAAAAGCTAGAAAGATTTTTAGGTGGAATTAAAGAAATGAAGGATATGCCAGGGGCTATTTTTGTAGTTGACCCAAGAAAAGAAAGAATTGCAGTTAAGGAAGCAGAGATTTTAGGAATACCTGTTGTATCAATAGTTGATACTAATTGTGATCCTGAAGATGTAGACTATGTAATACCAGGAAATGATGATGCTATTAGAGCTGTTAAGTTATTAACTGCTACAATGGCTAATGCAGTATTAGAAGGAAAACAAGGTGAACAAGAAGAATAAATAAAAGATATAACAAAAGGGTAAGGGCATAAGGAATTTTCCTTACACTCTTACCTTTAATAATATTAGGAGGCGTAAAATATGAATATTACTGCAGCAATGGTAAAAGAGTTAAGAGAAAAAACAGGTGCGGGTATGATGGATTGTAAAAAAGCATTAACTAATGCAGAAGGTAATATGGATAAAGCAGTTGAAATTCTTCGTGAAAAAGGACTAGCTGCTGTAGCAAAAAAAGCAGGAAGAGTTGCATCTGAAGGCTTAGTTGAAGCATACATACATGGTGGAAGAATAGGAGTTTTAGTAGAGGTAAATTCAGAAACAGATTTTGTTGCTAAAAATCAAGAATTTAAAGACTTTGTTAAAGATGTATCTTTACAAATCGCAGCTGCTAATCCTCAATATGTAAGCAAAGAAGATGTGCCAGCAGACATTATTGAAAAAGAAAAAGAAATTTTAAGGAATCAAGCCCTAAATGAAGGTAAACCAGAAAAAATTGTTGATAAAATGGTAGAAGGTAGAATTGAAAAGTATTATAAAGAGGTATGTTTGTTAGAACAAAGTTTTGTTAAAAACCCAGATGTAACGATAGGAAATCTTTTAACAGAAAAAATCTCTAAAATTGGAGAAAATATAACGATTAGAAGATTTACAAGATATGAAGTTGGCGAAGGAATTGAAAAGAAAGAAGAAAACTTTGCAGAAGAAGTTGCTAAACAAATGGGTCAATAACTTTTATTATAATATAGAGAACACAGTTGTGTTCTCTTTTATGGTGAATATACATATCTGTCATGGAGATCTATGATTGGAGGAAAGCGAATGACAATGATGAAACCTCAGTATAAGAGAGTATTATTAAAGCTAAGTGGAGAAGCTTTAGCAGGAGACAAAGGTTTTGGTTTAGATACAGATACAATAAATGATATAGCAAAACAAATCAAATATATCCTTAACCTAGGTGTTGAGGTTGCAATTGTTGTAGGTGGAGGTAATTTTTGGAGAGGTCGTACCGGTGAAGGGATGGATCGAACTACTGCAGATTATATGGGCATGCTTGCTACAGTTATAAATGGTTTAGCCTTACAAGACGCTCTTGAAAATATCGATATTTCAACACGTGTACAAACAGCTATAGAAATGAGACAAATTGCAGAGCCCTATATTCGTAGAAAATCAGTTAGACATTTAGAAAAAAATAGAGTTGTTATTTTCGCTGCTGGGACAGGAAATCCTTACTTCTCAACAGATACAACTGCTGCACTGAGAGCAGCAGAAATTGAAGCTGAAGTAATTTTATTAGCTAAAAAGGTTGATGCAGTGTATGATAAAGACCCTAATATAAGTGAAGATGCAAAAAAGTTCGATCAGTTAACATACTTAGACGTACTAAAACTAGGCTTAAAGGTTATGGATTCAACTGCTACATCTTTATGTATGGACAACAAGATACCAATAAAAGTATTTGGTTTAGACAACCCTGAAAATATTAGCAAAATAATCCTAGGTGAAGATATTGGAACATATATATATAGTGAAAAGAATGAAAACAAAAAGGAGGATAATTAATGCCTGAAAATGTTATTAGGTTACAAGAAGAAAAAATGAACAAAACAATCGATGCTTTAAAGAATGAGTTGGTTACAATTAGGGCTGGAAGAGCGAATCCTGCAATGCTTGATAGAATTAGTATTGATTATTATGGTGCCATTACACCAATAAAACAACTAGCATCTGTAACCGCACCTGAGCCTCGATTAATAACTATTCAACCCTACGACACATCAATATTAAACTTAATTGATAAAGCAATTCAACAGTCAGATTTAGGGATTAACCCTTCAAATGATGGAAAATTAATTAGACTTAATATTCCTCAGTTAACTGAAGAAAGAAGAAGAGACTTAATAAAAATTGTTAAAAGAACTGCTGAAGATAGTAAAATTGCATTAAGAAATGAACGAAGAAACTCAAATGATGCGCTTAAAAAGTTACATAAAGATAATGAATTAACTGAAGACGAACTTAAAATATACTTAGAAAAAGTACAAGATACAACAGATAAGTTTATTAAAATAGTTGATGAACTAGCTTCTAAAAAGGAGAATGAAGTAATGGAGGTTTAAAATTGCAAAAAAGTGTTGATGTCTTAGGATTTGAATTAAATGATGCACTTTTCATATTAAATGAGTTAAATATGCAATATACGGTTAATGAAACCTATGGAAAAGATGCAAAAAAAATGGATGGAATAAAGAGAGTAGTTGGACAAAGGAATATATCTTTAAATGAAGTTGAAATAATTATATCTTATTTTAAAGCCCCATTTTTGGGGCTTTAAAATACTCGGGGTGAAGTTAGTGATTAATAAAACAGATAATCTCAATAATAATAATAATCAAAATGTTCCTAATCATATTGCTATAATAATGGATGGAAATGGGAGATGGGCAAATCAAAGAAATATCCCTAGAAGTTTAGGTCACAGGGCTGGCGTAGAGGCTTTAAAAAATATAGTTAAAAAATCCGCTGACATAGGTATTAAATACCTAACCCTATTCGCTTTTTCGACAGAAAATTGGAATCGACCTGAAAAAGAAGTTTCAGCTTTAATGAAGCTTTTGAAAGAGTTTCTAAAAAAAGAATCAATTCGTTTACATAAAAATGGAGTTAAAATAACTGTGATAGGTGATATAACTTTATTTTCAGATGAACTTATTAACCAAATAACTAAGGTTGAAGAAATGACCAAAATGAATAAGAAACTTACGTTATCAATAGCATTAAATTACGGGGGAAGAAATGAAATCACTAGAGCAGTTAAAAAGATTATTGAAAATAACTATAAAGTAGAAGATATAGATGAGCATATAATTAATCAAAATTTAGATACAAAAGGGATTCCAGATCCTGATCTATTAATTAGAACAAGTGGTGAATATAGATTAAGTAATTTTCTTCTTTGGCAATGTGCATATACAGAATTTTGGTTTACAGATATCTTATGGCCAGACTTTACACCAATGGATTTAGAAAATGCAATAAAGGGTTACCAAAATAGAGAGCGACGATTTGGTTCTGTAAAATGAATGGGGGTATAATATGTTTAAAAGAATACTAGCAAGTATTATTGGATTACCTTTATTGATAGTTATCGTATCATTAGGAGGTGCTTTTTTTTATATTGCAGTTACTTTAGTAAGTATTATAGGTATAAACGAATTTTATAACGCTTTTTCAAATAAAGAATATACGCCATTTTATTCAATAGGATATTTATCTTCTTTTTTAATCATGACACTTTTTTTCTTTGATTATTCTGAAATGTTACTCCCTCTCTTAGCAATAATATTTTTTATATGTAGCCTTATTTTACTAGCTAAAGATAACCACAGCATCCTTGACATTATGATTACTTTTTTTGGAATTATATACATTAGTATTATGATTGGTCATATGATACTATCAATAAACAGTGAGAATGCTATAGGAGTATGGCTTATCTTTATAATTGCATGGGCAACAGATACATTTGCATATTTTTCTGGTGTGTATTTTGGCAAAAGAAAACTATGTCCTAAGGTAAGCCCTAAAAAAACTTTAGAAGGTTCAGTAGGTGGTATTTTAGGCAGCGTGATAGCAACTCTAATTTTTGGAAACATATTTGTTTTGGGTAGTAATATTATGTTATTATTTTTAGGAATAATAGGAAGTATATTATCACAAGCAGGTGATTTATTTGCTTCGAAAATTAAGAGATATGTAGAGATAAAAGATTTTGGAAAACTTATACCCGGTCATGGAGGTATATTGGACAGATTTGACAGTATAATTTTTGTATCACCAATAGTATTTTATTACTTAAATTTTATAATACAATAATACATATGTCATAAATATTTAATGGGGTGACAACGTTGAAAAAAAAAGTTAGTATTCTAGGATCAACAGGTTCGATAGGAACACAGACACTAGACGTTATAAGAAACAATATGGATCATTTTGATGTAGTAGGGCTAGCTGTTATGAATAATATAGAGGCTTTAGAAATACAAATTCATGAATTTAAACCTAAAATAGTTGCTGTATTTAATGAAGAAAAAGCTGCAGTTTTAAGAAGTAAAGTAACCTCAAGTGTTAAAGTTGTTTCATCTATTAATGGACTGATCGAAGTAGCTACTTATGATGAAGTCGAATTATTACTCAATTCTGTAGTTGGAAGTATAGGGGTATTACCTACATTAAAAGCTATAGAGTGCGGGATTGATATTGCATTAGCTAATAAAGAAACACTTGTTGTAGCTGGAAAATTGGTAATGGAGAAAGCAAAGAAAAACAATGTCAAAATAATACCAGTTGATAGTGAGCATTCTGCTATTTTTCAATGTTTGGTAGGAGAAGATAAAAAGACATTATCAAAGATACTATTAACAGCCTCTGGAGGACCTTTTCGTGAATGGCAGTATGAGCAAATAAATAAGGCAACTTATAAAGAAGCATTGAAGCATCCTAATTGGTCCATGGGTAAAAAAATATCAATTGATTCTGCAACTCTAATGAATAAAGGACTAGAAGCAATAGAAGCAAAATGGTTATTTGACATAGATATGGAAAGAATAGAAGTAGTTATTCACCCTCAAAGCATTATTCACTCAATGGTTGAGTTTAATGACACTTCAATTATTGCACAACTTGGTTTGCCTGATATGAGAATAGCAATACAGTATGCTCTAACATATCCAAATCGATTACAATCACACATTCAACCGCTAGATTTTTCAAAGTTAAGCACCTTAACATTCGAACAACCAGATATTAAGAAATTTCCCTGCTTAAAACTATGTTTTGATTCGATTAAAATTGGAGGCACTATGCCTTGTGTTTTAAATGCTGCAAACGAAGAGTTAGTTAATCTTTATTTACAAGAAAAGATAAATTTTTACGATATATCGTCGTATATACAGGAAATAATGAATGTACATAGCACATTTGAGTATAATTCTGTAGAAGAGCTAATTGAAGTTGATAACTGGTCAAGAAAGTGGATTATAGATAATTATAAAAGGTAGGTGTTGAAATGGTTACTGCTATAGTTGCAATCATTGTGTTCGGTTTACTTGTTTTCATACACGAATTAGGACATTTTGGAGTCGCAAAATGGGTGGGTATAAAAGTCCATGAATTTGCAATTGGAATGGGGCCTAAAATAGTTAATTTTAAAAAAGGTGAAACAACTTACTCTCTCAGATTACTTCCTTTAGGTGGGTATGTTCGGATGGAAGGTGAAGATGAAAAATCTAATGACCAAAGAAGTTTTAATAATAAGCCTGTTTTACATAGAATTGGTGTTGTTATAGCAGGCCCGATTATGAATATTATTCTAGGGGTTATACTGTTTACTGTTATATTCTATAATATTACAGGAGTACCTACAACGACAATTAATGATATAGCCGAAGATTCTCCTGCTCATTATGTTGATGTTCAACCAGGAGATGAGATTGTCTCAGTTAATAATAAAAAAATATCTACATGGGATAATATTGTAGAAGAAATAAATATGTCACAGGGAGAAACTATAAATGTCGAATTATTAAGAGATAATGAAGTAATTACAAAACGAATTACACCTATAATTTCAGAAGACACTAATCAATATATGATTGGAATTTATCCTGTTACAAATAGATCAGTAATGTTAGCTATAGAAAATAGCCTTAAACAAACTCGAATGATTATAACTGGAATATTTGACTTCTTTAGGGGTTTAATAGTTAGACAAGAAAATGTTTTAGATGATGTAGTAGGGCCAGTAGGAATAATTAGCCTAGTAAGTGAAGCTAGTAGAGCAGGCTGGATATATGTTACTCAATTAGCGGGATTAATTAGCATAAATTTAGCTATTATGAATTTATTGCCAATACCAGCTTTAGATGGAAGTCGTATACTTTTCTTAATTGTAGAAGCATTTAGAGGAAGACCTATTGATCCAGAAAAAGAAGGTATGATTCATATTATTGGTTTTACTTTATTAATACTTATGATGATTATGGTTACTTACAAAGATATAACAGGACTTTTTGTATAGGTGGTATGAATTATGAGAAAAAAAACAAAAGAAATAAAATGTGGTGACGTCCTAATAGGCAGTACAAACCCAATATCTGTTCAATCAATGACTACAACAGATACTAATGATGTAGAATCAACAGTAAATCAAATTTTAAGACTCGAAGAAGCATCATGTGATATTGTTAGAATTGCAGTACCAAATTTTGATGCTGCTCAGTCTATAAAAAAAATCAAGCAAAAAACCTCTATACCAATTGTTGCGGATATACATTTTGATCATAGACTAGCTTTAGAAGCTATAAAGAATGGAGTAGATGCATTAAGAATTAACCCGGGCAATATTGGTGAGGAAAGTAAAGTAAAAGAACTAGTTTTATCTGCAAAAGCACATAATATACCTATTAGGATAGGTGTAAATGCAGGTTCGTTAGATAAGGATTTATTGAATAAATATACTAGTGTAACAGCTGAAGCTCTTGTAGAAAGTGCTTTAAGACATGTAGAAATTTTAGAAGATTTAGGATTTTACAATACAGTAATATCTTTAAAAGCTAGTAATATTAAGCTAACTGTTGACGCATACAATTTGATTTCAAAGCAAGTTGACTATCCACTTCATGTCGGTATTACAGAAGCGGGAACTCTTTATAGTGGCACAATTAAGTCTGCTATAGGTATTGGAACATTATTACTAAACGGCATAGGGGATACAATACGCGTGTCCTTAACTGGTGACCCTGTTGAAGAGGTGAAAGTTGGAAGGGAAATTTTAAAATCATTAAATCTCCTCGAAAATGAAGTCACTATTATCTCCTGCCCGACATGTGGAAGATGTGAAATAAACTTAATAGAACTAGCAAATACTATAGAAAATAAAATAAATCATATTAAGAAACCTTTAAAAATTGCAGTAATGGGGTGTGCAGTTAATGGGCCGGGCGAAGCAAGGGAAGCAGATATTGGAATTGCAGGGGGAGTTAACTCAGCATTATTGTTCAAGAAGGGTAAGATTATAAAAAAAATTCCTGAAAAAGATATAGTAATGACATTAATTGAAGAAATAGAAAAATTTTAAGGAGGCCTTCTATGAGAGTATCTGCTATTATCCCTGCATACAATGAGGAAAAGCGGATAGGTACGGTTTTACAGCCAGTTATAAAATCATCTATCATCACAGATATCATCGTTATTGATGATGGTTCTGATGACAGAACTTGTCAAGAAGTTAGCATGTTTTCAGGTATTAAACTGATTAAATTTAAATGCAATAAAGGCAAAGCTGAAGCTTTAAAGGCTGGACTTAAAGACTGTCAATCTGAAATTATTGTTTTCCTAGATGCTGATCTAATAGGTCTAAGTACTGAACATATTGAATCTTTAATTAAGCCTTTAGTAATAGACGATTATGAAATGACTATAGGAGTTTTTAAGTCTGGCAGGTTTTTTACCAGTTTTGCTCAAAAACTTACACCATGCTTGTCTGGACAAAGAGCCTTTAAAAAATCATTAATTCAAAATATAATAGATCTAGACATGAGTGGGTATAATGCAGAAATTGCCATATCAAAGATGCTTAGAGATGATAATATAAAGACCGTACAGGTTCCTTTAGAAGGCATAAGTCATGCTATTAAAGAAGAAAAGTTTGGCTTAACAAAAGGATTATATTGGAGAATAAAAATGTATAAAGATATTGTAAAATATATGATACACTAAAGTTAAAGGGGGGATATAATTGTTATGCAATTGTTAAGCTTTAGTGATTTTGTATTAAGACTTGGTTTGAATTTTGATGTGCCTAAAGAAGGCTGTCAAATTAATAATATAAAGTTTTATAGACAGAAAAAACAGTTAGATATATTTATATCAAGTAATAATATCTTAAGTGAAGAAACGTTATTAAATATAAGAAATTCATTAAAATCACTTATGATGTTGAAAGATGTTAATATAAATATTCAATACAACTTAAAATATGGGGATTTATTTGAATTAATTGAATTAAATTGGGGTAATATTATATTTATTTTTAATAAATTACTTCCTTCTACAAAGCAAATGCACGATAAGATGAACTGGACACTTGATGAAAATAAGTTAATAATTGAATTAGAGGAAGTTATCTTAATTAAAGCCATAGAGAGAAATGTGAATAAAAAAATAGAAGCCTATTTTTCAAATAGGTTTAATTTTTTGATAAAATGTGAAATAAAAAGCTATAAAGATGGATTCAGTGTAACCAAATATCAAGAAGATAAAATCAAAGAAAGTAGCGTATATTT
Organism: Serpentinicella sp. ANB-PHB4; assembly: GCF_031432315.1. Taxonomy (NCBI): domain Bacteria; kingdom Bacillati; phylum Bacillota; class Clostridia; order Peptostreptococcales; family Natronincolaceae; genus Serpentinicella; species Serpentinicella sp. ANB-PHB4. The sequence goes on along the minus strand of NZ_JAVKGO010000001.1, from coordinate 350,694 downwards.
AGAACAAGTTATGAAAGAGCAAATTCTAAATAAAGAAAATAAAAAAACACATTCAAGTGAACAAAAAAAGAATAATATCATTTTAGGTAAAACTTTTAATGGAGAGGTTACAAACATAGAAGATATATATAATGAATCAGGACAAGTAATCATTGAAGGAGATATCTTTGATTTTGAGTGTAAAACATTAAATAATGGAAATAATATCTATATTTTATCTGTTACAGACTATACAAATTCAATAGTCGTAAAGATATTTGAACGTAAAAACAAGGACTTAGACCTTAATATACTAAAAAATGAACTTAAGATACGAATAAAAGGGAATATTGTTTTTGACAAGTTTTTAAAAGAAAATGTTCTTATAGCCTCCGATATTATAAATGTACCTAATGTAACACATAAGACTGACAAAAGTCCTAATAAAAGAGTAGAGTTACACTTACACACGAATATGTCAGCTATGGATGGTATGTCCACAACAAAGCAACTTATAAAAAAAGCTGCTGAATGGGGACATAAGTCTATAGCTATTACCGATCACGGTGTAGTACAGGCATATCCGGAAGCAATGGATGCGGGTAAAAAAAATAACATAAAAATTATATACGGAATTGAAGGTTATTTTGTAAATGATCAGATTTCCACCCAACAGTTTAATGACCAGAGATCATTCGACGATGAATTTGTCGTATTTGACATTGAAACAACCGGATTGTCAAATAAATACCATAGCATTACAGAAATAGGTGCTATTAAGGTAAAGAATGGTGAAATAATTGATAAATTCTCTAGCTTTGTAAATCCACAAATGGTTATACCTGATGAAATAATAAAACTAACCGGAATCACAAATGAAATGGTACAGGACTCACCGACAATAGAGGAAATATTACCACAGTTTATAAAATTTTGTGGTAATAGTTGTCTTGTTGCACATAATTCTGACTTTGATTTAGGGTTTATTCAGGAGAGTTGTAAAAAATTAAATTACACAATAAAAAACTCCGTATTAGATACGCTTAAGTTATCCAGAGTGTTGTTAACAGACCTAAAAAGACATAAACTAAATACTATTGCCAGGTATTTTAAAATCTCACTTGAAAATCATCATAGAGCAATTGATGATGCCCTTGCTACTGCTCAAATATTCATCAAATTTATTGAGATAATGAAACGTAAAGGGATATTTTATTTAAAAGATGTAGAAGAGTTACTAAAAAACAATGTTGACTTCAGAAAGCTTGACACATTTCATATAATAATTCTTGCAAAGAATAAAACGGGATTAAAAAACTTATATAAAATAGTTTCAGAATCCCATCTAACTTATTTTTATAAAAAACCAAGGATACCAAAAAGTCTCTTAAATAAATACAGGGATGGTTTAATCGTTGGTTCCGCATGTGAAGCTGGAGAATTGTACCAAGCTTTACTTAAAAATAAGAGTGAAGAAGAAATTGAAAACATTGTCAAGCTATATGATTATCTTGAAATACAGCCATTAAAAAACAATCAATTTTTACTTGATAAAGGTCTCTTAAGAAGTGAAGAGGATCTCAAAAATATTAATAGGGATATATTACAGATTGGAGAAAAAAACAATCTCCCTGTAGTAGCAACTGGCGACGTTCATTTTTTAGATTCAAAAGACGAGGTATATAGACGAATACTCATGACAGGCCAAGGATTTGATGATTCTGGTCATCAACCACCTCTCTATCTGAAGACAACGGACGAAATGCTAAAGGAATTTGAATATTTAGGATCTGATAAAGCTTATGAAGTTGTAGTAGACAATCCAAATATAATAGATAAACAAATTGATAACTTAATACCTATTCCAGAGGGGACATTTCCTCCTATAATCCAAGGTTCTGAAGAGGATTTAAGAAACCTCTGTTTTGATAATGCGTACAAACTTTATGGTGACCCTCTTCCAGACATAGTTAAAAACAGACTTGATAGAGAACTAAATTCAATTATTTCTAATGGCTATGCAGTAATGTATATTATAGCCCATAAGTTAGTAGCAAAATCTTTAGAAGATGGTTACTTAGTTGGATCAAGGGGATCCGTAGGATCTTCTTTTGCTGCAACGATGAGTGATATAACAGAAGTAAATCCTCTGCCTCCTCATTATGTTTGTAATAATTGCAAATATTCCTATTTCTATACCGATGGTTCAGTGGGATCAGGTGCCGACTTACTAGATAAAGCTTGTCCTAATTGTGATTCCAACTTAATAAAAGATGGTCATGATATTCCTTTTGAAGTATTCTTAGGTTTTGAAGGTGATAAAGAACCCGATATTGACTTAAACTTTGCAGGTGAATATCAAAGTGAAGCACATAAATATACGGAAGAGCTTTTCGGAGAAGGGAAAGTTTTTAGAGCTGGTACCATAGGTACTATTGCTGATAAAACAGCATATGGCTTTGTAAGAAAATATATGGAAGAAAAAAGCAAGGTTTGTTCAAATGCAGAAATAAGTAGATTAACTCAAGGATGTACAGGTGTAAAAAGAACTTCTGGGCAGCATCCAGGTGGCGTCATGATTGTTCCTGCAGACAAAGACATTTATGACTTTTGTCCAATACAATATCCTGCAAATGACATTAATTCCGATGTTATTACTACACACTTTGATTATCAAGCGATTAGTGGGAGACTGCTTAAGTTGGATATACTTGGTCATGATGTCCCTACTATAATAAGAATGTTAGAAGATATAACGGGAACTGATGCAACAAAAATATCTTTGGATGATCCTGAAACGATGAGTTTATTTACGAGTGTAGAATCCCTAAATATTAATTCATCAGAATTTAAATATGAAGTTGGTACAATGGGAATCCCAGAGTTTGGCACAAAGTTTGTTAGACAAATGCTAATTGATACAAAACCAACTACTTTTGCTGAACTTGTACGTATTAGTGGACTTTCACATGGAACAGATGTATGGCTAAATAACGCTCAAGATCTTGTTCGAAGTAATACAGCGCAGTTAAAGGATGTTATATCCACTAGAGATGATATTATGAACTATTTAATATTGAAAGGATTACCAGCTAAAAAATCTTTTAAAATTATGGAAAATGTAAGAAAAGGAAAAGGCCTCTCTGAAGAAGATGAAGCAATTATGAAGAGTAATAATGTGCCTAATTGGTATATTGACTCTTGTAAAAAAATTAAGTATATGTTTCCAAAAGCTCATGCAGTTGCTTATGTTATGATGTCCTTTAGAATTGCATATTACAAAGTTCACTATCCAGAAGCCTTTTATGCAACATACTTTACAACACGAGCAGACGATTTTGATATAAATTTAGTCCTTAAAGGAAAAGAAGAAATATGTAGAACAATTAAAGAAATAGAATCATTAGGTAATAATGTAACTGCAAAGGAAAAAAATTTACTTACTGTATTAGAGGTTGTTTTAGAAATGCTATATAGGGGTATGGAGTTGCTCCCAATAGATTTATATAAATCAGATTCAGATAAATTTATTGTTAAACAGTCTACTTTACTACCTCCTTTAAAGGCGCTCCAGGGAGTTGGTCAAAATGCTGCTAGAAATATTGTTGTAGCAAGAGAAAAGGGTGCATTTTTATCTAAAGAGAATTTGAGAGAACGTGCAAAGTTAACAAAAACAGTTATAGAAAAATTATCAATTCATGGTTGCCTTGGTGATTTACCTGAAACTAACCAACTTTCCTTGTTTTAACTTGCAGTGTTACAACCTTTGTGTTATACTATAAAAACAGTATAATCAATATAGAACTAGAGTGGGTGCATTTGCCCACTCTTTACTTTTATTGAAACAACTTTTTTTATAAAGTATAAAATAGAATAATAATAGCAAAGATTACAAAATATACAACTATGTAAGTAAAATGCTTTTTATAAAAACAACTACAACTAAATAAGGAGGAAAAGTGAATGGGAAAAAATAAAGTTGAACAAATTGTTATAGAACTTGTTCATCCAATATTAGAAAGTGAGAAATTCGAGCTTGTTGATATAGAATTCAAGAAAGAAGGACCACATAGATATTTAAGAGTATACATAGATAAACCAGAGGGAATCACATTAGATGATTGCCAAATAGTAAGTGAACACTTGAGTGAAAAGCTTGATGAATATGATCCAATTGAAGAAAACTATTTCTTAGAGGTATCCTCTCCAGGATTAGATAGACCTTTAAAGACTGAGGAAGACTACATAAAGTTTAAAGGAAGAGATGTTGAAGTTAAACTGTATGAACCTTTCAATGGAAAAAAACATTTAGAAGGTGAATTAATAGGACTTGAAAATAATAATCTGAATCTTAAAGTAGATGGTAATAGTATAGAAATACCTATAGATAAAGTTGCAATTACAAAATTGGCTATTAAATTTTAAGGGGGGATATAAGGATGAATTCTGAATTCATTGAAGCACTTGAACAAATACAAAAAGACAAGGGGATAAATAAAGATATACTAATTGATGCCTTAGAAGCAGCTCTAATATCAAGTTATAAAAGAAATTTTGGCACCTCACAGAATGTTAGAGTTTCAATAAATAGAGAAAATGGAGAAGTACATGTTTATTCACAAAAAAATGTAGTGGATACGGTTGAAGATGAATTGCTAGATATAAGTCTAGAAGATGCTAAAGCAATTAATCCAAAATATGAAATTGATGATGTTATAGAAAGTGAAGTCACACCTAAAAATTTCGGACGAATAGCAGCACAAACTGCAAAACAAGTTGTTGTACAAAGAATTAGAGAAGCTGAAAGAGATGTCGTTTACGATCAATTCATTAATAGAGAATCTGATATTATAACGGGTTCAGTTTCAAGAACAGCTAAAGGGATCGTTTATATAAGTTTAGGAAAGACAGAAGCTGTTTTAGCACCTAGTGAACAGATGCCTACAGAGCAGTATAATCATGGTGATAGAATAAAGTGCTACATATTTGAAGTTAAAAGAACAACTAAAGGCCCACAAATAGCTTTGTCAAGAACACATCCTGGTTTAATTAAAAGACTTTTTGAGTTAGAGGTTCCTGAAATACATGATGGTATAGTTGAAATTAAAAGCATTTCTCGTGAAGCTGGTTCTAGAACCAAAATTGCTGTGACATCTACAGATGCTAATGTAGATCCAGTTGGTGCTTGCGTTGGACCGAAAGGTGGTCGTGTTCAGATTATTGTAGATGAGTTAAAAGGGGAAAAGATTGATATAATTAAGTATAGCGAAGATCCTATAGAGTATATTACTAGCGCATTAAGTCCTGCAAAAGTAATTAATGTAGATATTGATGAAGAACTGAAAACCGCTAAAGTAATTGTACCTGACTATCAATTATCATTAGCTATTGGAAAAGAAGGACAAAATGCAAGACTTGCAGCTAAATTAACAGGCTGGAAAATCGATATTAAGGCTGAGAGTCAAGCAAAGTAGTTAATAGGGGTGATTATGTTGAAGAAAAGAAAAACACCTTTAAGAAAATGTCTAGGATGTTCAGATATGAAAGATAAACGTCAGTTAATTAGGGTTGTAAAAGATAAACTTGGAAATGTAAGTATTGACCTTAAAGGCAAAGCACCTGGACGAGGTGCCTATATTTGCAATAAACAAAAATGTTTTGAAGTAGCTTATAAATCTAAAGCATTTAATAGAGCGTTTAAATCTGAAATTTCCCCTGAAGTATATGAACATTTAATGGAGGAGATTCAAAAAAATGCTGAATGATAAAGTGAAAACTTTAATTGGTTTTGCAAAAAAGTCTGGAAATTTGGTATCAGGAGAACAATCATGCAGGATCGAAGTCAAAAAAAAACCTTCTTTAATTATTGTTGCAAGTGATGCATCTGAAAATACAAAGAAAATATTTCAAAATAAATCAAAGTATTATGATGTGCCATTGATCTATAAATCAACAAAAGATGAGATAGGTCGTGTAATAGGTAGTCCTTCGAGAGCTGTAATCATTATAAAAGATAAAAATCTTGCCACTAAAATTTTAGAAATCATAGAAAATGATGCTACATAAACAAATAGGGGGTGGTCCATTTGTCAAAAATTAGAGTATACCAATTGGCAAAAACTTTAGGATTAAGTAACAAAGAATTAATTGAAAAATTATCAGATTTATCTATCGATGTCTCAAATCATATGAGCACTGTGGACGAAGAGAGTGCAGAGCTATTACAACAATACTTGAAAGAAATCGCTACAAAATCGGAAAATAAAGAAACGGGTGAAGAAACAATTAAAGATCATATAATACAAAATGAAGATATTAATCAGGAAAAAATCAACGAGAAGAAAAATAATAATAATGTCTCAGAAGAATCAAACATTCTTGAAATTAATGAAAAGATTACGGTAAAAGATTTTGCAGAAACAATTGGTAAGAGTGTTAATGAAATTATCTCAAAATTAATACACATGGGTGTAATGGCAACTATAAATCAAGAGATTGATTTTGAGTCAGCTGAAAAAGTAGCACAACTTTACGATATTGAGCTATTAAAAAATGAACCCGAAGATGTGGAAGAATCCGATTTTATTGTTCACGTTGAAGATAATATTGAGGATCTTAAACCTAGATCACCTGTTGTAACCGTAATGGGACACGTTGATCATGGGAAAACCTCATTACTAGACGCTATACGAAAAACTAAGATTACCCAGAGAGAGGCAGGCGGAATTACGCAACATATAGGAGCGTCTGAAATTAAACTAAACGATAAGAATATTGTTTTTCTTGATACCCCAGGACATGAAGCTTTTACTGCTATGCGTGCTAGAGGGGCAAAAGTTACTGATATAGCTATTTTAGTTGTTGCAGCTGATGATGGAGTTATGCCTCAGACAATTGAAGCTATTAATCACGCTAAAGCAGCTGAAGTGCCAATTATTGTAGCAATTAATAAAATGGATAAACCAGATGCAAATCCAGATAGAGTAAAGCAAGAATTGGCAGATAATGACATTCTCATTGAAGAATGGGGTGGGGATGTTGTCAGTGTATCTGTATCAGCAATGCAAGGCACAAACATTGATACTTTATTAGAGATGATTCTACTAGTAGCTGAAATGGAGGAGTTAAAAGCAAATCCTAATAGAAGTGCGGTAGGTACAGTTATTGAAGCGGAATTAGATAAGGGCAAAGGCCCAGTAGCAACTATTATAGTTCAAAATGGAACGCTAAATGTAGGTGATTCCATAGTCATTGGAACGACATATGGTCGTGTACGTGCAATGATTAACAGTGATGGTAAACGGGTTAAAGTTGCTGGTCCATCTACTGCTGTTGAAATTACAGGATTATCTGATGTACCAGGAGCTGGTGATCAACTCAACGCTATTTCAGATGATAAAACAGCGAGAGAAATTGCAAATAATAGAATTAACAAAATTAAAGAAGAACAACTAAAAGCAAGTCAAAAAATTTCTTTAGATGCACTCTATAACCAAGTTGAACAAGGAGCAATAAAAGAATTAAATGTTATTGTTAAAGCAGATGTCCAAGGGTCTGTCCAAGCAGTTAGACAATCTTTAAGTAAATTATCTAATGATAAAGTAATTGTTAAGTCAATTCATGGTGGGGTAGGAGCTATTACTGAGTCGGATGTAATGCTAGCATCTGCTTCAAATGCTATTATTATTGGTTTTAATGTTCGTCCTTCTTCTGGAGCAGTCTCCTTAGCTGATAAAGAAGAGGTTGATGTTCGTTTATACAAAATCATATATAATGCTCTAGAAGACCTAGAGTCTGCAATGAAAGGTATGCTAGATCCTGAATATAAAGAAGTTCAACTTGGGAAAGCAGAAGTTAGATTAACATTTAAAGTCCCAGGAGCTGGTACTGTTGCGGGTTGCTATGTTATAGAAGGAAAAATTAAAAGAAATGCTAACGTTCGCTTGGTTAGAGATGGTATAGTTGTACACGATGGTGATATCAGTTCACTAAAACGATTCAAAGATGATGTGAAAGAAGTGGCCACTGGTTATGAGTGTGGTATTAGTATTGATAACTACAATGATCTAAAAGAAAATGATATTATTGAGGCATATATTATGGAAGAAATTAAAAGGTAGAGGAAAGGAAGATTAACCTTTGGCTTATCCAAGAACCAATAGACTAAATGAAGAAATTAAAAAAAGTGTAAGTCTAATTATTAGAAATAGTTTGAAAGATCCAAGAATATCCTCCATGACAAGCATCACATCAGTAGAAGCAACTCGTGATCTTAGATATGCAACAATCTATATAAGCATTTTAGGTACAGAGAGAGAAAAAAGGGAAACATTAGATGGACTAAAGAAATCTGCAGGGTTTGTTAGAAGAGAAATTGGTAAACATATTAAAATACGTTATGTACCTGAAATAATCTTTAAATTAGATGAATCTATCCAAAAAGGAATGGCCATGCAAGAACTAATATCCAAAATCGAAACAGGTGAAAAAAAGAGAAGTGAAGAAAGTGATAAACTTAATGATAAACAATCTCATACAGAAGATTAATCAGACTAGTAAAGTTGCAGTCATATCTCATATAAATCCAGATGGAGATAGTTTAGGTTCTACAATAGGATTAGGTATAGCATTAAATAAAATATGCGATGATATAACAATATATAACACTGATATAGTACCATTAAAATTTAAATTTCTACCTAATATTGATTTGTTGACAAAATATGACAATTATCCAGAGTGTAAATATGACTTCTGTTTTGTTTTGGATTGTGGAGATGAGGATCGTTTAGGTGAATGTAAACGCATTTTAAATCAAAGTAAAACGGTAATTAATATTGATCATCACATCAGTAATACTATGTTTGGAGATGTAAATATTGTAGATCATGATGCATCTGCTACTTGTGAAATTATCTATCACATTTTAGAAGATAATTTTATAATTGATAAAAACATTGCAACTTGTTTATATACAGGAATTTTAACCGATACTGGTAACTTTACTTACAGTAACACAACCTATAAAACTCATGAAATTGTTTCAAAACTTGTGAAAACTGGTATTGACATTGAAAATATTTCTTTTAATTTATATCAAAACAATTCTTTACAAAGTGTTAAGCTTACTGGATCTATTTTGAGCAATTTAGAAGTAACTATGGGTGGTAAAGTTTCATTCGTAACAATTACATGTGAACAGGTTAAATCTTATGGAGTAACTATTGATGAAGTAGATAGTGTAGTCAACTTTGCGCGAGATATTAAAGGTATAGAAGTTGCTATTCTTATTAAAGAACAATTTAATAGTACTAAAGTAAGCCTAAGATCAAAGAGTAATTTTGACGTTAGTGAAATTGCTCGCCATTTTAATGGTGGTGGTCACAAAAAGGCCGCAGGAATAACAACAACATGTACTCCAATTGAAATTAAAAACAAAATAAAAGATATTTTATCTATTTATTTGGGTAGGTGACTTTTATGGAAGGTATAATAAATATCTTAAAACCTCCTGGAATGTCCTCTCATGATGTAGTTAATATTATTAGAAAAAAAACTAATATTAAAAAAGTGGGACATACAGGGACCCTTGATCCAAGTGCTGCGGGTGTATTACCAATATGTATTGGAAAAGCAACAAAAATCTCAAATTACTTACTAAACGATACTAAATCTTATCGTGCTGAGTTATTACTTGGAATTGAAACGGATACACAAGATACAGATGGACAGATTTTAAAAACAAAGACTATAAATAAATCAAAAGAAGATATCATCAGGACTATATTAAGCTTTGTAGGCGTGTATAACCAAGTCCCACCAATGTACTCTGCATTAAAGGTCGGTGGAAAAAAACTTTATGATTTTGCAAGAGAAGGAATTGAAATAGAAAGAAAATCAAGACGTATAGAAATTTATAAAATACATATTGTTTATATTAAGGATAACAGAGTTTTATTTGATGTTGAATGTTCTAAAGGAACCTATATTAGAACGTTATGTCATGATATTGGCCAAGCATTAGAATGTGGTGGAACAATGTCATTTCTACTTAGAACACGAGCAGGTAAGTTTGATATTGATTCAACAATTTCAATTGAAGAGCTTAACCAAACTAATTTAATAAAAAAACATCTATTACCAATAGATTATCCTCTAACACATATACCAAAAATTCATATACATCCATCACAAAAGAAACTAGCCTTAAATGGAAATCCAATTAGTGAAAAATATTTTACTACATGTGGACATTGTGACCAAGATCAGACAGTGGCTATTTATTTAGAGAACAAATTTGTTGGTTTAGGAAAAATACAAAATGATCCATCAAATAACGCATTATTATTGAAATTTTCTAGGCTACTTATTTAAAGAGGGGCAATATAAATTTATGAGAGTACTAAATAAATATGAACAAATCAATAAAAATATATCTAGAGGTGTTGCTCTTGGCAACTTTGATGGTATTCATTTAGGCCATCAGAAATTGATCAAAACATTAGTTGAAAAAAGCAAGTTAGAAGATATGGAGTCATGTGTTTATACTTTTTTAAATCATCCTCAAAGTCTTGTTAAAAAGCAAAATTTCAAAATGCACATTACAAATTTTTACAACAAAGTGGAGATATTAAAGTCATTTAATCTTGACACTCTCTTTTTTGATACTTTTAGCGAAACTATCATGAGCTTAAGTGCAGAAGAGTTTGTAATAAAAATATTGATAAATACTTTAAATTGTAAATTTGTAGTCGTTGGATTTGATTATAGATTTGGTTATAAGGCTCAAGGAGATGTTTCTCTTTTAAAAACATATGGTGAAAAATATGGTTTTGATGTTATTGTAATCGAACCTGTAGAAATTAACGATGAAAAAGTTAGTAGCTCTATAATAAGAAGCCATATTAAAAATGGTAATATAACTGGAGCTAATACTTATTTAGGGAGGCCTTTTCTCATTAAGAGTCACGTTATAAATGGGAAAAAAAGAGGAAGAACTATGGGCTATCCTACTGCGAACATAGAAGTTGAACCTAATCAGATTATACCTACAGAAGGCGTTTATATAACAGTAGTTACGATAGATGGAGTTAGATATCAAGGGTTAACTTCTATTGGAACAAACCCAACGTTTAATAATCAATATACCAGTATTGAAACTTATATTATAAATTATTATGAACCACTATACGATAGGACTATAACGATTGAATTTTACGAAAAAATAAGAAAGCAGATAAAATTTAAAAATACTAGTGAATTATCGTTGCAAATAGATAAAGATATAAAAAATGCAAAAAAATATTTACAAGATAATAAAGATATGTTAGACTTATAGCGGATATGAAATGAACCTATTCTCGGTAATATGACTCACCGACAGTTACTTAGAATAAGGGGATAATTTTTAAGGAGGTGAACGACTATGGCAAAAGTTGAAAAGAAATCATTAATTGAAACCTATAAAGTGCATGATACCGACACTGGTTCTCCAGAAGTACAAATTGCGTTATTAACGGAGAGAATTAATCACTTGAACGATCACTTGAAAACTCATAAAAAAGATCATCACTCAAGAAGAGGATTACTTAAAATGGTTGGTAAAAGAAGAAATCTTTTAAACTATGTGAAAAATAAAAATATCGAAAGATATAGAGAACTAATTGAAAAATTAGGACTGAGAAAATAATTGCTATGAGCGGGTATACCCGCTCTATATTTATATCTAATGAAAATTTATACATACCTAAAGAATGATTTATATATTTTTTACTAAGACTATAGAATAACTTATGTATTATGCTAATAAATGAAAGGAGGAAATTGTGTGCATAAAGTATTTAAAACAGAAATTGCAGGACGTCCGTTTATAGTGGAAACTGGTAAATTAGCACAATTATCAAATGGTTCGTGCTTAGTCACGTATGGAGAAACCGTAGTACTTGTAAACGCAACAGCATCTAAGGAGCCGAAAGAAGGTATCGATTTTTTCCCGCTAAGTGTAGATTATGAAGAAAAATTATATGCTGTTGGAAAAATTCCTGGAGGATTCATAAAAAGAGAAGCGAGACCATCAGAAAAAGCTATTCTTACATCTAGACTTATAGATAGACCAATAAGACCATTGTTTCCTAAAGGATATAGAAATGATGTACAAGTTATTGCAACTGTTTTATCTGTAGATCAGGACTGCCCTCCTGATATTACTGCTATGATAGGCTCTTCTATTGCATTATCTATTTCAGATATTCCTTTTCAAGGACCAATAGCATCTGTAAATGTTGGTATGATAAATGGAGAGTTTATTATCAATCCAACAAGCATACAAAGAGACAAAAGCGATTTAGATTTAGTACTTTCAGGTACAAAAGATGCAATAATGATGATTGAAGCAGGTAGTCAAGAAATATCTGAGGAAGAAATGTTAGATGCATTCATGTTTGGTCATAACGAGATAAAGAAAATTATATCATTTATTGATGAGATTGTAGATGAAGTAGGTAAAGAAAAGCAGGAGCTAAAACTAAGTGTAGTTGATGACGATCTTAATGAAGAAGTGCGAAATTATGCTACAAATAAAGTGCTAAATGCACTTAAAACTTTTGACAAGCATGAAAGAAGTGAAAACCTAGATAAAGTTAAAGAGGATACAATCGAATATTTTTCTGAAAAATTTGATGATAGGTTAAAACAAGTTAAAGAAGTACTTGGAAGCATAGTTAAAGAACAGTTAAGGTTTATGATAACAAAAGAAAAAGTTAGACCAGATGATCGTAGTCTTGATGAAGTTAGACCAATATTTTCTGAAGTAGGTATTCTACCAAGAACACATGGATCAGGTCTATTTACACGAGGACAAACTCAAGCCTTAACAGTAGCAACACTTGGACCATTAGGTGAAGTTCAGAAAATTGATGGTTTGGGTGAAGAAGAATCTAAAAGGTACATGCATCATTATAATTTTCCTCCATATAGTGTTGGAGAAGCTAGATTTCTTAGAGGCCCAGGTCGAAGAGAAATCGGACATGGTGCATTAGCAGAAAGAGCATTAGAGCCTATGATTCCAAGTAAAGAAGAATTTCCATATGCTATTAGATTAGTATCTGAAATCCTTGCATCAAATGGATCTACGTCCCAAGCCAGTGTTTGTGGAAGTACATTAGCATTACTAGATGCAGGTGTACCTATTAAAAGTATGGTTGCTGGGATTGCAATGGGACTTGTAAAAGAAGGGGAAGATGTAGCTATATTATCTGATATACAAGGTATGGAAGATGCTTTAGGTGATATGGACTTTAAAGTAGCAGGAACAGGAAAAGGAATAACAGCAATTCAAATGGATATTAAAATTGCAGGAATCGATAGAGACATACTCAAAAACGCCCTAGATCAAGCAAAAACAGGTAGAAATTATATTTTACAAAAAATGAAAGAAACAATTGACTCTCCACGAGAACAATTATCTCCATTTGCGCCAAGAATTCTTAAATTTAAAATTAATCCTGACAAAATTAGAGATGTTATAGGTACAGGTGGAAAAACAATTAATAAAATAATTGATGATACAGGAGTTAAAATTGATATTGAGAATGATGGCACTATATTTATTGCTGCTGAATCACAAGAAGCCGCAGAAAAAGCACTTTCACAAATAGAAAATATTATAAAAGAACCTGAAATTGGAGAAGTTTATAAAGGAAAAGTGATAAAAATTATGAACTTTGGAGCTTTTGTTGAAATTCTTCCAGGTAAAGAAGGACTGGTTCATGTTTCAAATATAGCTCACGAAAGAGTAGCTAAAGTAGAAGATGTTTTAGCAACAAATCAAGAAGTTAATGTAAAAGTAATAGATATAGACAAACAGGGAAAAATTAGTTTATCAATTAAAGCCCTGTTACCCAAGGAACAATAATATAAAATAAATTACATAAACCACATAATGGTTTATGTTTTTTTATTAATTTTAAAAATACATTCGAATAAGTGACGGATATCACAAATAAACTATAAGAAAGGTATCAGTCTTTAAAGGAGGATGTATTATGATATTTATAATTAATAAAAGGACACTCTTTTTTATCGTTTTTGCACTGATTTTTATTCTAATTGTTTCAATTATTGGGTATAGTCTATCTGGAGATGATAAAAATAAAACAGAACCAGTTATAAGTCTTAATCAATCAATACAGCCAGTGGAAAGAGGTGACGATACAAGCAATTATATTGCTTTTGCTTGTAATGTTGATTGGGGTAATGAAGTTATTCCTGATATGCTTGAAATTTTAAGAGATAAGGATGTTAAAATTACTTTTTTTGTTACTGGTCGATGGGCAAAAGAGTTTCCAGATATTTTTAAACTTATCATAGATGAAGGGCATGAGATTGGTAGCCATGGGTATCAACATTTAAATTATGGTAATTTATCACTTGAAAAAAATATTGAACAGATATCAAAAGCAGATGAAATAATATTACCTTACCTAAACAATAAAAAACTAAACTTATTTGCTCCACCTTCTGGTTCCTATAATCAAAATACATTGGTTGCAGCAGAAAAACTTGGATATACAACAATCTTATGGTCAATTGATACAATAGACTGGAGATCAGGCAGTACTAAAGATATAATAGTAGACAGAGTTATAAGTAAAAATGATCATGCGGGCTCAATTGTACTTATGCATCCAATGCCAGAAACTGCAAAAGCTTTGCCAATATTAATTGATAAGCTAGAAGAGAAGCAAATGAAAGTTGGAAGAGTAAGTGATATACTAAAATAGGAGGAAAAATGTACAATAAACACAAATTAAATAATGGATTAAGAATTGTAACAGAAGAAATAAATCATGTTAAATCAGTTACAATTGGAATCTGGATAAAAATTGGAAGTAGATATGAGAAAAATTATAATAACGGAATATCTCACTTTATTGAACATATGCTTTTTAAAGGCACAGCAAAAAGATCTTCAAAACAAATTGCAGAAGAAATTGATAATATAGGTGGACAAATTAATGCCTTCACGAGCAAAGAATATACATGTTACTATATTAAAGTATTAAATACTTACATTGATTCAGTTTTAGATATATTAGCTGATATATTATTTAACTCAAATATAGACGATGCTGAGTTAATTAAAGAGCGGGGTGTTATACACGAAGAAATAAATATGTACGAAGATTCAGCTGAAGATACAGTGCATGAGTTGCATACAAAATCCATTTTTAGAGAAAGTTCCTTGGGACTTCCTATTCTAGGAACAGAAGAATCACTTATCAAAATTGATCGTATTGCTATGAAAAAATTTTTAAACAAGCATTATGTAGCAAATAATTCTGTTATTTCAGTAGTAGGTAATTTTTCATATAAAGAATTAATAAGTAAGATCGAAGATAAGTTTTCTGGATGGGAAAAGAACTTACCAAATCAAAAGAACAGCAGTAATAATAATGTAACATATAATTTTATGCACGAATATAAGCAAAAAAATATTGAACAAACACATTTGTGCCTAGGGTTTAGAGGTTTCAATTTAAACTCAGAATTATTATATCCTATGTATGTTCTAAATAATATTTTTGGTGGCAGTATGAGTTCACGACTTTTCCAAAAAATTCGTGAAGATCACGGTTTAGTTTATTCTATTTATTCATACCCATCTGTATATGAAGATGCTGGTCTATTCAATATTTATGCTGGGCTAGCTCAAAAAAATTTAAGCCAAGTATGTTCTTTATTAAGTAACGAATTAAAAGACATATCAAAGACTGGATTTACATACGATGAATTAAAAAAATCACAAGAACAGTTAAAAGGAAGTTATATAATAAGTTTAGAAAGTACTAGTAGTAGAATGTCTGCAATGGGCAAATCAGAACTTTTACTGAATAAGACTTATACGCAAAATGATATCATTCAAAAAATAGATGATGTAACCATGGAGGACATAGACCTTATTATAAGAGAAATAATTAACTTTGAAAATCTTGCATCTACAACAATTAGCAAAGAAGATGAATCTGACAAAGTAAAAAAATATCTTAATATGTAGTTAATTTAAAATCCACTGTCAAATAGATAGTGGATTTTAAATTTTAATTATGAATATTAAGAAAAAATAGTAATATAGATATAAGAATAAAAATAGGAGGTAGATAAGATGTTATTTAGTACAATTGGTGGTAAAGAAATTGTAAACTTGAATGATGGTAGTCGTCTTGGGATAGTTGCAGAATCAGATTTATTGATAGATGAAAAAACCGGTAGAATAATTTCATTATTAATACCTGATCGCAAAAGTTTACTAAATTTTTTTTCTAATAACTCAGCGATGGAAATTCCATGGGAATCCGTTAAAAGAATCGGTACAGATATGATTATCATTGAACTTGAGGATGACAATAAGAAAAAACACACTTACTAATTGATTTAAAAAAATAAATGGTTTAAATCTTTTAATAAAATTTAGAATAGTTGTTGATAAATAGCTAACAATAATATTACATAAGATGATAAAGAAATTTGAGGTGAATATATGAGTTTTATAAATCAAGATCAACAGCGATCAACTAACAATGAAAATAATAAGGAAGTGCAAAATATTAATAGTTTGGGAACTATTAATATTCCAGAGTCTGCTGAAAATATACATACATTAACTATTATAGGTCATATTGAAGGTCACTTAGCTTCCCCACCACAAAACAAGGCCACAAAATACGAACATATCATACCACAACTAGTTGCTGTGGAAAATAACCCTAAAATACAAGGTATGTTAGTTATATTAAATACTGTGGGAGGAGACGTTGAAGCAGGACTAGCATTATCAGAATTAATAAATAGTCTATCAAAACCTGTAGTAACTTTAGTTCTTGGAGGGAGCCATAGTATAGGCGTTCCACTTGCAACTTCAGGACTGTATTCTTTTATTGCTCCCTCTGCCACTATGACTATACACCCCATAAGAATGAACGGACTAGTTATTGGAGTTCCTCAGACTTTTAGGTATTTTAGTAAAATGCAAGATAGAATAATAGACTTTATAGATAGAACATCTGATGTTGATAAAGAATCAATTTTAAAGTTAATGAATACAACAGATGAGTTAGCAAACGACGTAGGAACGATTTTAATAGGAAAAGAGGCTGTTGACTTAAAATTAATTAATGAAGTTGGTGGTTTAAATCAGGCAATTAATAAATTGAAATCACTAATTACAGTTTAATATTCTTCTAATAAAATTATAGCTTGTTTACACAAACTTTTTATAAGATATGTTACTGCAAATGTTTTTTATTAGTGTTTTGTCAAAGGGGGGGATTATATTTTATCTCGCTCCTTTATTACAGTAATGCTTATTTAAAGTAGTAAGAGAATATAAGAGAAAGTTCAGTTAATAAACCTGTGCTGTAAACATAGGATTAAACTTAACATATAATTTTTAATTATTTCTCAGATAGAACAATTAATGGGTTCGCTTTCGAACTCTATGAAAGTTTCTATAACCAAATAACTACGTTTTAATACTTAAAGAACTTCGCCGCTAAAAATGTTTTTCTCATTGACAAATTTTATAAAATTGCTCTCAGAAGTTATGAAATAAGCAACTAACTCACCAAATGACTTTTAGTTTAATTAAGAAGAACACTTAATATCCTATTTTTCTCACCCAAAGCAAAATAGATTTATATTTGTTGATTTCAGCATTACCTTACACTCATTAATACAAATCAACTTAGAAAGAGAGGAGTATCGTAATTAATGTGATTAAAAATACGGTACTGTTTTCATTGGCAACGAGAATATGTTCACGCAGATTTGTATAGAAAAATCTTATAAAGGACCACCATGAGAAATTTTATTTACTTTTACCCTTTTAAATTTAATAGATTATTGATATATTAGAGTGCACTTATTGATATACCTTCTTTAATTTTAGTTTGAACAACTAAATTCTAGCAGGTATTCTTAATAAGTGCATTATTTTTTGAATAAAAAAAGCTTGAGCATTAACAATTCCTAATATTTATAAAGAACTTAAAAACCATAACCTTTTACTTAAAGATATTCCTTCTACAACTAGTTACTTAATTTTTTTATAACTTTCTAGAATTTTGCAGGAATATGTAATTTATTGGAGAATAATATTATGATTACGTTAATAAAAGGAAGAATTATGATGAAAAACAATTGCGGTTACACATTAATTGAATTAATATTAGTCCTTTCCATTCTTGGGATCATACTGACTTTAGCTAATCCAATCAATTTGAATTTCTACCATGATACAAGTTTAAAGAATCTAGCAGAAGAAGTAAGAAGTGCCAAGCAAATGGCACAACAGTTAAGTATTGATGAATCAAGATCCTATCGTTTTGAAATTGTGGATAATACCTATCGAATAAGGGAAAATTTTTCCCTATCAGAGGTTGTATTTCAAAACAGAATACCTAGAGGAATAGAAATTGAATCTAAGAATCGTAATTATGTAGTTTATAGTCGTAGTGGGACAACCAATTACTTACAACTTACTTTTAGAAACCAAAGAGGTAAAAGGGTACAAGTAGAAACCTTAATTGCTACGGGCAGAGTTCAAATAAATTATCTTGACTAGGTTTTAAGACTGGTGGTGTTTTTGAATTGAAAATAAAAGAAGAAAAAGGCATTATTCTTATAGAAGTAATTGGCGCACTTTTAATATTGTCAATCATGTTTACAGCAACTTTTACATTACTGGCTCAATCGATACAATTTAAGCAGCTAAGTGACCAACAGTATAAAAATATCAAAATAGCACAAGGTGTGATGGAAGAATTAAAAGCAACTAATTTTTTTTACGAAGAAGATCCAGTAGACCTTACGACTTATGATTATAATATCAACATTATTGATTTTGTCGTAAACGAAAAAATTGAAGATAAGCCATACTATAATGTGACTATGATTATTAAAGATAATTTGAATCAGCCGGAAACAATACTACATCGAAAAAGTGTTTTATTAAATCATTTAGACAAGAGCGATTTTTATTATAAAGAGTTTAAAATTAAACCTGAGGACTTTGAGCAATTACAATTACAATATAAAGCATTTAAATTTGAAAGGTAATTAATCATGCAAGTATTTAAAAATAATAAAGGTTTTACCTTAATTGAAATACTCATAGCATTGAGTTTTAGTGCCATTATTTTAATGACGCTATCTACCTACTTGAACTTTGCTTATCGACAAACCAGTAAACAAATAGAAGGTGTAGCACACAACTATCATACTAGATTTGCTATGAGTTATATTGAAAAAACATTACGAGAAATGGATCAAACAAGGATTACATTTCATCGGTCAAGAACAACTTTTGAAGGTTTTAATTCTCAAGAGAAACATGTGAGAGTCGATTTAAGTGGGAATCAGCGAAATCAATTTAACACTTTATTATACTTTAATCGGTCCACCAATCAAATAAGAGTTAATATGCGTAATGAACATAATGTTTTAGCAACTTTTATAGAAGATATTAGAGTAACAGAAATTATTGAAGGCAAGTTGATTGAAATTAAAGTTATATCGAGTAAAAATAATGATTCAGTAAAAACAAAAATATATATCCCATATAAAGTTAGGTAATGTCTATGAAAAAGTATTTAACAAATAGCAAAGGATCTCTTCTGGTTGTAACATTAATTGTAGGATTAATTATTTCGATTATGATTATGACTGCACATCAATTGGTTATTAATCACTATAAGTTAACTCAGTCTAGTATTAATGCTACTAAAGCTCACTATATGGCTGAAACCGGGGTGGATACTTTTTTATATGAGTTAAATGAAATCTGTGAAGAAATAATATATAGTTACTTAGAACTGCTAAAAGAATATAAAGTAAAATATTTAAATGCAGGAGATGTGGACAGTATGATATATAACCTACCACAGTTTTGCGAACTGTTTCGTAGCTATTTTAATATACACAAGAATAGGATAGAGATAAAACGTATAAATCCTTTTGCAGAATATACCAAACCCCATCATTATGAGGTTAAAATTGAAAATTATGAACCATTTAACAATAGAATTGAAGTAAAAGTGAAAGGACAATATGACAGAGCAAGGCGATTTATAAAAATAGAAATAGAATTACCAGTAGATATAATTGATGGCGTTGATGAATATAATTTACCGAAAACAAAAATAAAACCCTTTGAAATTATTCGTTATTATCAAAGCTTTGGTGTATAATACTATTTTATAGTTATATGTTAAACGATTAGAAAAAGAAATATACAAAATTTACCAGGATCATACTACATTTGTTTTAACAGATACATAGTAGATTTAAATTAAAGAAAGTATATTTTAAGGAGGACTAAAAAATGATTGTAAAAAACCATATGGAAAGTGTAGTAGAAAGGTTATTACCAGTTATAGTGGGTAAATATGATATATGTCAGTGTGAAAGATGCATGGCAGATATAAAAGCAATTGCTTTAAATTATCTAGAACCAAAATATTTTACTTCTGACGATGGAGAAATATACTATAGAGTAAATGAAATGTCTGTACAGTTCGATACCGATGTAACAAAAGCGATTACATTTGCAATTGATCGAGTTAAAAGTAGGCCGAAGCATAATAGACCAAATACGTGAAACTTTTAAATTTAACAAATACTACTTAAAGGTATGCGAAGGAAAGATTATCTATTCAAATACTAGGAGTTGTGGTATGATGATAGATGATTTAAACTAAAGGAAGTGTTTAGTAACCATGGAAAAATATATTGTTATACATGGACCTAATTTAAATTTATTAGGAACAAGAGAACCAGAAATATATGGATCAACAACTTTAGAAGAAATTAATGAGATGTTATATAATGAAGCAAAAAAGTATAACATAACCTTAGAGATATTTCAGTTGAATAGTGAAGGGGAAATTATAGACACTATTCATAAGCATAAAAATGCTTGTGGAATGATCATAAATCCTGCCGCATATACACACTATAGTATCGCGATCCTTGATGCTATTAAGGCTACGAACTTACCGACTGTGGAAGTTCATTTGAGCAATATACATACAAGGGAAGATTTTAGGAAAAAAAGTGTAACAGCTGAAGGTTGTATCGGACAAATAAGTGGATTTGGATCACATAGCTACATCTTAGGTTTGAATGCTATTCTAAACAAGAACCAAAATAATAAAGCTAGGAAGTGATCTTTTTGCAAAAGGAAAGATTAAATAAGGCACAAAGCATACTTACATCTGAAAATATAGATGCTGTGCTTATTGCTAAACCAGAAAACAGAAGGTACATTTCTAATTTTACAGGATCAGTTGGTTTTTTAGTAATAACAAAAGAAGCACCTTATATACTTGTTGATTTTCGATATATTGAACAAGCTAAATCACAATGTGAAGACTTTAAGGTAGTAGAGATTAATAAAGAAAATCCAATTGAAAATATTTTTCAAAAACTTAATTTAAAGCGTGTTGGATTTGAAGATGAATATATGACATATCAGCAATATAATAAACTATATAATAAAAAGTATAATATTGACCTAGTACCTTTAGGTAATAAAGTGAATAAGTTAAGAATGGCTAAATCTCAGACAGAAGTAGACTACATAAAAAAAGCTGCTTCCTTAGCGGATGAAGCCTTTGATCATATATTAAGTTTTATACAGCCTAATATGGTGGAAAGAGAAATCTCTTTGGAACTAGAGTTTTTTATGAAGAAAAAAGGCGCAAGTGCAAATAGCTTTGACTTCATTGTTGCTTCTGGTAAACGTTCTTCTTTACCCCATGGAGTTGCGTCTAATAAAAAAATAACAAAAGGTGATTTTGTCACCTTTGATTTTGGTTGTGTATACCATGGCTATTGCTCTGATATGACTAGAACCATTGTGATTGGAGAAGCTAATACAAAACAACTGGAAATATATAATACTGTTTTAAAAGCACAAGAAACAGCCCTAAGGGCAGTGAAACCTGGTATAACAGGTAAGGAATTAGATGAAATTGCAAGAAATATTATTGCGAAAAAAGGATTTGGTCAATATTTTGGACATGGTTTAGGACATGGGGTAGGGTTAGAAGTACATGAATTGCCTCATATAAGTGTTTTAGGCGAAGAACCGTTAAAGCCTGGTATGGTAATTACTATAGAACCTGGAATCTATATACCTGACTTTGGTGGTGTTCGAATTGAAGATTTAGTAGTAGTAACAGATGACGGGTATGAAGTTCTATCAAAATCAACTAAAGAATTAATAGAACTTAATATATAAAATGAGAAAGTAAATATAAGCTATCTCATGAATTACATAAGAACTTGGAGGGATAAACATGATATCAGCAGGTGATTTTAGAAAAGGCGTGACATTCGAAATGAACGGAGAGCCATTTGTCGTTTTAGATTTCCAACATGTTAAGCCAGGAAAAGGAGCTGCTTTTGTAAGAACAAAGTATAAAAATTTAAAAACCGGGGCTACAAGAGAAGAAGCATTTAATCCTTCTGATAAATTTCCTAAGGCGCACATTGAAAATAAGGAAATGCAATACTTATATAATGACGGTGAATTTTATTACTTCATGGATAATGAAACTTATGATCAAGTACCTTTAGTATACAGTGATGTGGAAGGTGCGATTAAATTTTTAAAGGAAAATGATAATGCTGTCATTAGATTTTATCAAGGAAAAGCTTTTCAGGTAGATCCACCAAACTTTGTTGAATTAACCGTAACAGAAACTGAGCCTGGAGTTAAAGGGGATACAGCTTCTAACGTAACAAAGGCTGCTACTGTTGAAACCGGTGCAGTTGTACAAGTTCCTTTGTTTGTAAATGAGGGAGATGTTGTTCGTATCGATACTCGTACAGAAGAATATATGTCTAGAGTATAAAAAAAGTTAGTTATGAAATAATATAAAAAGAATTTTAAAAAAGGAGGTTTCATAATGTCACATTTACAAGAAAGAGTTGCATATCTTAAAGGGTTATCAGAAGGTATGGGAGTAACAGAGGAATCAAAAAAGGGCAAACTACTATTAGGAATCATTGATGCCTTAGAAGATTTTGCAGATGAGATGCAACATATGCAAGCAGAACAGGAAAGTTTAGAAGAGTATGTTGAATCAATCGATGAGGATTTAGGTGATGTGGAAGATGATCTTTATGAACTTGATGAAGATGAAGAAATTGACTATGTTGAAGTAGAGTGTCCTACATGTGACAGAAAATTCTATGTAGAAGATGAAATCTTATATGACGATAATTCTGAAAACGATGCAATTGCGTGTCCAAATTGCGATGAATTACTAGATGTGGATGATTTAGAAATCGAGTATGAAGAAACTGGACATGTATGTGATTGTAACGATCATGTAGACACTTGTACTGTTTTCGAAGAAGAAGACTAAAACAGCATAATTTTAACGGACAGACCAACGATTGTTGGTCTGTCCATTTTTTTTTTTTGAATTTTTAGCATAAAAATGCTTGTACGACAATATGTATATTTATATAAGGGGGGACAGGTTATGATGAATCAAATGCAACCAAACTATTTTCATCAGATTGAAATGTTTTTATGTCCCGAAATTAGGGCATTAGTTAGTAAATTGCCTAAAGACATATTAAATGCAATTGAAGAGGTACGATTACGAGTACACAGGCCATTGATGATTTATTGTAATGGAAAAGACCACTTCATTGATGTGAATGGAAAGACAAAAGAAAGTGCCAATGCTAGTTACATAGTAACTAAAAAGAATATTGAAAATACCCTTCAGTTTATAACAAATTATTCTATTTATTCTGTTGAAGAGGAGATGAAAAACGGTTATATAACAGTACAAGGGGGGCATAGAGTTGGAATCGTTGGCAAGGTTCTACTTTCAAAAAATGAGATAAAATCAATGAAAGAGTTTTCTGGATTGAACATACGTATTTCAAAAGAGAAAAAAGGAATAGCTTCGTCTATTCTTAAATATATGGTGAATGACAAAAAGGAGTTTATAAATACAATTATTGTTTCTCCACCCCAATGCGGAAAAACAACTTTACTAAGAGATATTATTAGAAATTTTAGTGAGGGCGTTCCTGAATTAGGTATTAGTGGTCAAAAAATTGGCGTCGTAGATGAACGATCCGAAATAGCTGCATGTTTTCAAGGGGTACCTCAAAATGATTTAGGACCAAGAGTTGATGTGCTTGATGCATGTCCAAAAGCGATTGGAATGATGATGTTAGTTAGGGCGATGTCCCCTAATATTATTGCTACTGATGAAATAGGTCGTGGAGAAGACATTAATGCCATAGAAGAAGCATTATTAGCAGGGATAAAATTAATTACTACTGTTCATGGTAAAACCTTGGATGATATTTTACAGAGAATGTATATAGGAGACCTTATAAAAAGGGGTGTTTTTGAAAGGGTAGTTGTTTTATCAAATTCAAAAGGGGTTGGAACGATAGAAAAGGTACTAGATGGTATTACGTTAAAAGAATTAACGAAAGCTAGTATTAAAAACAAAGTAGGGTGATTTTTCATGATGATAAAAATGATACTTTCTATATTGATTGTAGTAGGCAGTACACTTATAGGCATTATTTATGCGAATGCATATATCCAAAGAACTAAATCATTAAACAATATTATCGGAACGCTTCAAACATTAGAATCTGAAATTGTGTATTGTGCTACACCGCTACCCTTTTTATTAAGAAAAATATCTACACGGGATAACCAAGATATAAATAGAGTGTTTTCTAAAACCGTAGATATACTTGATAAAAAGGATGGGAGTACATTTTTTAACGCATGGAAAGAAGCAATACACATAGAGACAAAAAATACAGTATTAAGTGCTGATGATATCGAACTATTAGTTCAATTAGGAAACAATTTAGGAACATCGGACATAGAGGATCAAGTGAAGCATATAAGGCTTGCCATGGAAGAAATAAAAAGAAATTACGAAGCCGCAATACTGGCTCAAAATAACAATGTAAAACTTTGTAAAAACTTGGGCTTCTTATTCGGAGTAACGATTGTAATATTATTTTTTTAATATAAATAAACACTACACACTGTAAAGGAAGAGGGGGAAAAACATGATTATCGATGTTGACATGATTTTTAAGATTGCAGCTATTGGAATATTAGTATCTGTCTTAAATCAAGTACTAATAAGAGCAGGTAGAGAAGAACAAGCAATGATGACAACCTTAGTAGGGATTGTTGTTGTATTAATGATTGTTATTAATATGATCAGTCACTTATTTGATACGGTTAAAACCATGTTTCAGTTATATTAAGGAAGTGATTATATGGAAATTTTTCAAATTGTTGCAATTGGGTTTATAGCAACGATCCTATCTGTATTAGTGAAGAAACAAAGTCCAGAGATTGGTATGTATATAAGTGTTGTAGCTGGAATTTTCATCTTTATGTTTGTTATTTCCCGCCTGCAAGCAGTATTTGTAGTTTTAGACCAACTTGCTAGCAGTATACAAATTGAGGAGATTTATCTATCAACAATTATTAAGATTATTGGCATAGCATATGTAGCTGAGTTCGGCGCGCAAATCTGTAAAGATGCTGGTGAAGGAGTTATTGCTAGTAAAATAGAGTTCGCTGGTAAAATTTTAATTATGTTTTTATCTGTGCCTATTTTAGTTTCTCTTATGGACCTGATTGTAAATATTGTACCGTAAGATGAGGATGTGAATCTATGAAGAAACTAGTAAGTTTTATTATAATCTTTTATATTGTATTCCCTTTTTCTGTACATGCCGAAGAAAGTAGCAGAATAATTAATCCTGAAGAAATCATTATTAACCAAATGGATGATATAGAAACCGAGGAGCTGCAAGAAATTTTAGATGGGGTAAGTCATGATCTAAATGATTTAGTACCACAACTTGAAATAAGAAATTTTTTATTAAAGCTAATTAGAGGGGAAGAAATCGTATCTTTTAGAGAAATTATTAATAGTAGCTTACAGTATCTTTTTAGAGAAATAGTAGCAAACTGGAAATTGCTTGGACAAATAGTAATTCTATCAGTAATTTGTGGAATCTTAAGTAATTTGCAGAGTGCATTTGAAAATGATGCAGTAGGGAAGCTAGCATATAACGTATGTTACTTAGTTATAGGCAGTTTAACAATAAGAAGCTTTTATATAGCTGTTAACTTAGCTAGTGAAACAATAGATACAATGGTTACTTTTATGCAAGTTTTATTACCAATATTACTTGCCATGCTTTTAGCAGTAGGGGGTATTGCTTCATCTGCTTTTTTACATCCTTTTTTATTAGGCGCAATAGGTTTTATAGGAACAATAATAAAAAATGTAGTATTACCTCTAATATTATTTTCAGCGGTTTTATCAATTGTTAATAATTTTTCAACTAAAATACAAGTATCAAAACTAGCAACATTTTTAAAACAAATTGCAGCAGTTATATTGGGATTTATATTTACTATTTTTGTTGGTGTTATTTCTGTACAAGGGTTAACATCATCCACAGTTGATGGAGTAACCATACGTACTGCTAAGTTTGCAGTTGACAAATTTATCCCGATCGTAGGTGGTTTTTTAGCAGATGCAATGGATACTGTTATAGGATGCTCATTAATATTAAAAAATGCTTTAGGCGCTATTGGATTTATAACAATTTTTCTAATTTGTCTATTACCGATTATCAAAATAATAGCGCTAATAGTTATATATAAACTATGTGCTGCAGTAATTGAACCATTATCTCAAAACAATTTAGTGAAGTGTTTAAATGAGATGAGCGGATCTTTAGTCCTTCTCTTTGCAACAATTACATCTGTGGCAATTATTTTCTTTATAACAATAACAATAATTGTAAGTACGAGTAATATAACTGTCATGATGAGGTGATAAAATATGGAATTTTTAAGAAACTGGATAATTACAATTATATCTGTCATTATCTTTGTAACCTTTATAGAAATAATCATTCCAAATAATAAAAATAAAAAGTATATAAATGTTGTTGTTGGATTGTTAATAATTGTAGTTATATTAAATCCAGTGATGCATATATATAACCGAGGTTTAAATTTTAGTGATACTGTTGTCCAAGCTTCAAATGAGTTAGAGACAATTACTACCCATAGTAGAGTTAAGAATCTGGAAAGTAATCAAGACCAATTAATTATAGACATTTATAAATCTAATTTAATAGAACAGATGAAAAACCGAATAAAACAGACTACTGAATTTACCCCTAAAGAAATTGTATTAGAAATATATAAAGATAATGAAAATTTTGGATTAATTAAATCTATCGAATTGTACTTAGTAGAAGACTTAATAAATACTAGCCCTAAAAAGGACAGTAATGATATTGAAACAGTTAACATAGATATAAATTTAAATAAGAAACAAGAAGTAGAAAGGGAGGGAAAGATACTTAGCAATAAAAAAAGCCAAAGTATAAAGACAGATCTTAGTGAGTTTTATAATCTACCAGAAGAAAATATAAATATATATATTAAAAATAAAAATACGAGTGAGGAGGGAAATGTAGATGGATCTTAATAAACTAACGGAAAAGTTAAAACAATTTATGTCAAAAAAATATGTTGCAAATATAATTGTTGTTGTTGCTATTCTAATTATTGGACTTATTGCCTATGGAGATCTTTTTACGACTAAGGGATCCAGTACAAAAGATATTATGCAAAGTCCAATGGATGATGTCTACGTACAAGATACAAATGGACCCAAAACAGAAGAAGAGGTAATAGAGCAAAGACTTAAGGCTATATTGGAAAATATCAGGGGTGTGGGAGAAGCTACTGTTATGGTAACTTTTGAAACAGGGACAGAAATCATACCTGCATCAAATACTGTGAGTACGCAAGATACAACTGAAGAACAGGATGCTAATGGAGGGACTCGAACAGTACTATCACAAAGTGACACACAAACCGTAGTTACATCAAATGATAGTCAATCACAATCTCCCTTAGTACTTAAAGAGATAAAACCAAATGTAAATGGTGTTATTGTAGTTGCAGAAGGGGCAGAAAATATAGTAGTTAAGTCTAAACTCTATGATGCTGTTAAGACAGTATTACAAGTACCTGGTCATAAGGTGCAAATTTATCCTAAATAACCACTAACAATGATATAAGGGGGAGAATATATGAGTACTGAAAAAAGGAAAAAAAATTTTGTAATATTTTCTTTAGTAATGATGTTATGTTTAATTGGTTATGTTAATTATAACCTCAACAAAGAGTCATTATTACAAACATCGAGCGAATTAGAGCAGTATAAATTATCAATGATGGAAGAAAGCGGCATGTTGTCGGACTTATTAAACGATGAAGATGTATTCTTTGAAGATGATAGTGTAATACTTGAAAATGACAGCGAAGAGGAGCCAGATGATAATGAATTAAGTGATAAAGAAGTAGCAGTAGTAGACAGTAGAGATGAAGGTCGAATGTTAGAATTAACACAAGAGGCTTCTACAAATCTATCGGAATCAATTACTAGCCAAGAGATGATGCAAAGCAGTGCTTACTTTATAGAGGGACGTATCGAAAGAGACAAGACAAGAAGTGAAATGATCAGCCATTTAAATCAAATCATAGTAGATGAAACTACGAGTGCGGAGATGAAAAGTCAAGCTGAGGATTTAAAGTTAAGTGTAATTTCTAACGTTGACAGAGAAGTAGTTATTGAAAATATGATAAAGGCAAAAGGTTTTAATGATGCACTTGTTTACTTAACGGATGATTCGATTAGTACAGTTGTCCACGCTACTTCATTAAATGAAAAAGATGTTGCTCAGATTTTAGATGTAATTAGGAGAGAAGCAAGTACAATTCCTTTAGATAACGTAATTATAATGAATAAAAAATAGAATTGTTTGTAAATATGATTTAAATTTGGTATAATACTTGTAGTTTATTGTAGTTATTGGAGGGAATAATGTGGATGCTATAAATACTTTAGAACATGGAGAAGTAAAGATTGCAGAAGAGGTTGTAGCAACGATAGTTGGGTTAGCAGCAACTGAAGTAGCAGGAGTAGCAGGAATGAGTGGCGGACTTGCAAATGGAATTGCAGAAAAGTTGGGAAAGAGAAGCTTATCTAAAGGTGTTAAGTTGGAAATTTCTAGCAATGAAGTTGCAATTGATCTATATATCATTGTTGATTATGGTACAAAAATACCTGATATTGCTTGGGATATACAAAGCAATGTAAAAAAAGTAGTAGAAACGATGATTGGTATTAAGGCTACGGAAGTAAATATCCATGTTCAGGGTGTAAACTTTCCGCAAGAATCAAAGAGTAATTAATTAGTTAAATATAGTATTAATAACTAACCCTCTCAATCAAAGAGGGTTAGTTATGTTATATACGAGTTGCTACTATATAAAATGGTTAAGCGTTTGAGTTTAAGTGTTGGATTAAAAAGTTAGAATTAGGAAATAATGCGGATAGCATTTACTTTAGGAGGTAAGCAAATGAATAGAAGATTAGCTAGGGAAACATGCATGCAGATATTGTTTGAAATGAACATTAATAAAAACTTTGATAAACGTATTGCTGATCGTTTCATAAATGATGAGTTATATGTTGGGAATCAAAAAGAATACATAAAATCTCTTATTGATGCTTTTTTAAATAATAAAGAAAATATAGATGATCTATTAAAAAAAGTGGCTGTTAGCTGGGAATTTGATAGAATAGCTAAAGTTGATTTAGCGATTTTAAGACTAGCAGTTACAGAAATAAATTATTTAGAAGATATTCCTGTAAATGTTTCAATAAATGAAGCTTTAGAGTTGGGAAAGAAGTTTAGTACTGATGATTCAAGCTCATTCATTAATGGAATACTTGGTAAACTTGTAGAAAAAGGGGAGTAATTAAAGTGGGGGCAAAAATTATAGATGGGAAAGAAATAGCTAGTGAGATTATAGAGGAAATAAAATTACATATAAACCAATTTAAAAAGGATATACGCCCTGGTTTAGCTGTTGTATTAGTCGGTGATGATGAGGCTTCCAGAACATATGTAGATATGAAAGAAAAAATGTGTCATTATGTTGGCATACATTCGAGGGTTATAAAATTGGATAGTACAATAACAGAGAAGGAGTTATTACAGGTTATACAAGAATTAAATGCTGATACCGAGATCCATGGTATTCTTGTACAATTACCATTGCCTAAGCATATTAATGAGTTTACGATTAATGAAAGTATCTTGCCTCAGAAAGATGTAGATGGCTTTAATCCAGTTAATATCGGGAATTTACAACTAAACAGAGCTTCTTTTATTCCTTGTACACCAAAAGGTATTATACAATTATTAAAAAAAGTGGGTATAGAGATAGAAGGAAAAGAAGCGTTAGTTGTAGGACGGAGCAATATTGTTGGTAAGCCAACAGCAGACTTGCTGCTAAATGAAAATGCAACAGTAACAATATGTCATTCGAAATCTAAAGATTTACAAAAACTATGTTTAAGAAGTGACATAATTATTTCAGCAGTTGGTAGCCCAGGTCTAATAACCGACGATATGATTAAGGATGGCACAGTCATCATTGATGCTGGGACATCGATGATAGATGGAAAATTAGTTGGCGACGTTAAGTATGATTTATGTTATAAGAAAGCAGGCTATATTACCCCAGTACCAGGAGGAGTTGGCCCGATGACAATCGCAATGTTGATGAAGAACACATTAAAAGCAGCGAAAGAAGCAGAAGAGGCGGTTTAAATGAATATCAAAACCCTTAGTGTATCTCAAGCAAACGATTATATAAAAAGACTTTTAGTCAGCGATCCAATTTTGCATAATATAAAAATTGAAGGTGAACTATCTAATGTAAAATATCATCATAGTGGACATATTTACTTTACATTAAAAGATAAACAGTCAAAAATAAATTGTATTATGTTCAAGTCTTATACTGAAAAATTAGATATACAAATTAAAAATGGGATGGCTGTCATTATACGTGGGTATATCTCTGTCTATGAACGGGACGGACAATATCAACTATATGCCTCCGAGATTGAAGAAAAAGGGCTTGGTGATCTATATAAAGCCTATACACAATTAAAGGAACGGTTAGAAAAGGAAGGATTCTTTGATATTAGTTATAAAAAAGATTTACCTTTTAGACCAAGAAAAATCGGGGTAGTAACTTCGTTAACTGGTGCAGTAATAAGAGATATAATAACTGTAACATTAAGAAGGTTTCCTAAGGTTCAATTATCAATTTATCCTGTTCCTGTTCAAGGTGAAGGTTCTGCAGAATCGATAACAAAAGCAATAAACAAGATCAACAAATCTAAATTAGATATAGATGTTATTATTATTGCTAGGGGTGGAGGGTCTATAGAAGAATTATGGTCATTTAATGAAGAACTTGTTGCAAAAGCAATTTTTAATAGCAAGATACCAATAATTTCAGCAGTTGGACACGAGACAGATTTTACTATAGCTGACTTTGTTGCAGATATAAGGGCGAATACGCCATCAACAGCAGCAGAACTTGCTGTACCGAGCTATAAAGAGCAGCAAGCATATATTGATGGGATACATAAGCGACTAATAAGTAAAATGAATGAAAGAATGAATGTACATAGAAAGAATCTTGATTATATTAAAAACAACCAATACTTTAGGCACCCTTTTGATCGTGTTTTTAGTGAACAGCAATATGTAGATCAAATTGGTAAAGATTTAAATAAATTAATGGACTATTTTTTTAGTACCAAAAAGAATAAATTACTTAGTCAAGCTAAGCGGCTTGATAGTCTAAATCCTTTATCTATTCTTACCAGAGGTTATGCGGTTGTCTATGATAAAAATGAAAAAGCAGTCAATAGTGTTAAAAACATACAGATTGATGAAAATTTATTTGTAAATTTCTTAGATGGATATGCAAAGTGTACAGTAAATGAATTAATAAGGGAGGACAAGGCACTTGACGAAGAAAATGGATTACGAAAAATCACTGAATCAATTAGAAAAAGTAATTGAGCAATTAGAGAATAAGGAGTTATCATTAGATGACGCACTTCTCTTGTTTCAAGAAGGCATTGAACTTTACAGGCTTTGTCATTCTAAACTCAATGAAGTAGAGCATAAAATTTCACTAATTATAGATGAAAATAAAGAATTAACAGAAACACCTCTTACCCTAGATGAATTGGAGGAATAAAATTGAACTTCAAGGAAAAAAACCAAGATTATATTAGCTTAACGAATAAACATCTAAATCAGTATTTTGACTTTAAGAAATCGGATAACAAAAAACTTATTGAAGCAATGAAGTACAGCTTATTCGCTGGAGGAAAAAGAATACGCCCAATTATAGTTTTAGGAACCTATAATGTTTTTGGGACAAACAACGAAGAAGTTTTACCCTATGCTTGTGCTTTAGAAATGATACATACTTATTCATTAATTCATGATGACTTACCTGCTATGGATAATGATGACTTTCGCCGTGGAAAACCTACTAACCATAAAGTTTACGGAGAAGGCTTAGCTGTTTTAGCAGGAGATGGCTTATTGAATTATGCATTTGAGATTATGCTCGCTAATGCTATTAATAAAGAAAACTCAATGTCTCATATTAAAGCAATGTATGAAATATCAAAAGCTGCAGGAATAAATGGCATGATAGGTGGCCAAATAGTAGATTTAGAAAGTGAAAATAAAGAAATAAATGCGAGTACACTGGAATATATCCATATGAACAAAACTGCTGCTTTACTAACTGCCTGCTTTAAAGTAGGGGCTATTATTGGTCAGGGAACTGAAAAAGATATACAAAATATGAGCTTAGTTGGGAAAAATCTAGGGTTAGCCTTCCAAATAAAGGATGATATATTAGATGTCGTAGGAGATACTGAAAAATTAGGTAAGAAGGTTGGTAGTGATGAAGAAAAGAAAAAATCTACTTATCCTGTTATGTACGGATTAGATTTTTCCATTAATAAAGTTAAGGAGCTTACTGAAAGTATTCATGACGTTCTTCAAGGGTATGGAGAAAAAGCTAACTTCTTATTAAGTTTAAGTCAATATCTAATTGACCGTGAATACTAGTGCATCTATAAGGAGGAGATTAAATGAATTTTTTTGAAGCGGTTAGCAATAATAATATCTTGTTAGTTTCATTACTTGCCTGGTTTATTGCTCAGTCCCTTAAAGTGATACATACCTATTTAGTTGATAAAAGATTTAATGTATCAAGATTTGTAGGTTCAGGGGGAATGCCAAGTTCACATTCGGCTTTTGTTATGGCGTTAACAACAAGTATCGGGTTAACTGAAGGTTGGGATTCACCGCTTTTTGCTCTTTCTTTTGGATTTGCCATGGTTGTAATGTATGATGCTGCTGGAGTAAGAAATGCCGTTGGTAAGCAAGCTGTTATTATTAATAAAATGATTGCAGATTTACATAATAAAAACAAGAAGCAGTTGAAACAAAAAAATGAAAAAAGATTAAAAGAATTAGTTGGACACACGCCTTTTGAGGTACTAGTTGGTGGAATCTTAGGCATTATAATTGCAATATTAATAGTATGATATTTGAATTCTACTGAAGATTATGCTATAATATCAGATATATTTAATTTCAGTGGTACAGTATTCTAGTCAACTTATTTTGCTTTGAAGGCGGGGCTAAAAATCCGCCAAAGGGCATATCGATGAAGTTCCTTGTTTTTGCTTGCGACGCCCAGTCGTGGGTTTTTTCAGGGAGTAAGGAGATGGGGGCGATCCGCAATGGCATGCGGGCGATGACCCTCGCTTCGTGGAGGCCATTTAATAAAATAAATGGTGAAACCTATGGTTTACCATAGTGTAGCCTGCCTTGAGTGGAATTGGCAGATAAATAGATCAGACTTTAGAGATCAGGGCCCGATATTTAAAGTTATCGCTATTTGAAACCAATTCTGCAAAAGAGGCTAAGAGTAAAGTAAGTTGTTGGGGAAAACCCCTAGACTGTTCATCAGAGATACGTTAAGGATTACAGTGC
This sequence comes from Serpentinicella sp. ANB-PHB4, assembly GCF_031432315.1. Classification (NCBI taxonomy): domain Bacteria; kingdom Bacillati; phylum Bacillota; class Clostridia; order Peptostreptococcales; family Natronincolaceae; genus Serpentinicella; species Serpentinicella sp. ANB-PHB4. The sequence continues at coordinate 316,650 of NZ_JAVKGO010000001.1, read as the reverse complement.
GGACTAAGTGGTAATCCAGTCCTATCTATGGCGACAAGATAGAAATTAGTTTAAAGGGAAACCGCTGTTATGGTGACAGACAGTACTAGTTTGGGAAAACTAACTGGACCTAAGCCGTAAAATTTACTTATCGTATTACCACTGATAAAGCTGATGGCTTAGCTATCAGCTTTAAATTTTTGTTTACATAAAAAACCAAATCAAAAGAAGTCGTTATATTATGGCTATTACTTTGATTCGGAGGGATATATTTGTCGAAGGACGGTAAAAATAAAAATAATAGAAATGTAAAAAAAAGTAATGGTACGACTGGATTATGGAAGAAATATAACTTGAAATGGGTTATAGTTGTTTCAATTTGGACATTTTTGCTTACAATCTTATTTAGTATAGCAGCAGAAGTTGTTTTGATGAATACAACAGTGATCATATCATTTATTATATTAATCATAATAGTATTCTTAGGAGTTTTTAGTGACATGATAGGTATTGCAGTTACAGTAGCTTCTGACAAGCCATTTCATGCTATGGCATCTGATAGAGTGGAGGGTGCTAGGTACGCAATTAATTTGCTTAAAAATGCCAGTACAGTTTCAAATTTTTGTAATGATGTTGTAGGAGATATATGCGGTATTGTAAGTGGAGTCGCTGGGGCTAATATTATTTTACAATTAGCTAAAGGGCCCGTTCTTATTAACCGAGCTATACTAACAATATTAATTACTGCTTTTGTAGCCTCTTTAACAGTAGGTGGTAAGGCTATTGGGAAAAGTCTCTCTATAAACCAATCCCATATTATAGTATTCAATACTGCTCGTGCATTAAATTATATTGATAAAAAGATTGGTACATCTATAATAAAAGATCAGTCTAAGAACAGGAGAGAGTAATTAGATGAAACTACTTGATAAAATTAAGTCTCCAGAAGACTTAAAAAAACTTAATTCCAGAGACGTAAATACACTCTCAAATGAGATAAGAGAGTTTTTAATAGATAATGTATCGAAAACAGGTGGACATCTAGCATCTAACCTAGGAGTTGTAGAACTAACGTTAGCGCTCCATAGTAGTTTTAACAGCCCTACGGATAAAATTATATGGGATGTAGGTCATCAGAGTTATGTACATAAACTGATTACAGGAAGAAAAGACAGATTTCATACGTTACGACAATATCAAGGAATAAGCGGTTTTCCAAAACGGTATGAAAGTGAACATGATCATTTTGACACTGGTCATAGTAGTACTTCAATTTCTGCTGCCCTAGGTATGGCTTCGGCTCGTGATTTAAAAAATGAAAAAAATGCCGTTGTTGCAGTGATTGGTGATGGGGCATTAACAGGTGGTATGGCACTTGAAGCGTTAAATCACGCAGGCCAAAGCAAAAAAGATGTAATTGTTGTTCTGAATGATAATGAAATGTCTATATCAGAAAATGTTGGTGGCATATCAAATTATCTAAATAAAATTAGAACTACACCTATCTATTCAAGATTTAAAGATGATGTAGAACATTTTATTGAAAGAATACCAGCGATAGGAAAAAGTGTCTATAAGACCGCAGAAAAAGCAAAAGATTGCGTAAAGCACTTTTTTATCCCCGGTGTGTTTTTTGAGGAATTAGGTTTTACGTATGTTGGGCCTATTGATGGTCACAATTATGAAGAACTTTGTAGTGCTTTTAAGAATATTAGAAACATTTCAGGTCCTATCTTACTTCATGTTATAACAAAGAAGGGTAAAGGATATTCTCACGCCGAAAATAAACCAGAAAAATATCACGGGGTAGGTCCTTTCGATACGAAAACCGGTCAGTCTCTTGGAAGCAAGCAAATTACTTATTCTGACATTGTTGGTGATACACTATTAGAACTAGCTAAAGAAAAAGAAGAAGTTGTTGCTATTACAGCTGCTATGCCTGCAGGTACGGGATTAATGGATTTCTCAAAAAAGTATCCTAATCGTTTTTTTGATGTGGGTATTGCTGAACAGCATGCAGTTACATTTGCTGCCGGCATTGCAGCCGCAGGGCATAAGCCATATTTTGCTGTATATTCAACATTTTTACTAAGAGGATTAGATCAGGTGATACATGACGTATGTCTCCAGAACTTGTCTGTTACATTCTTAATTGATAGAGCAGGAATTGTTGGTAATGATGGGGAAACACATCATGGAATAATGGATATCTCTATGTTATTTCCGATTCCTAACTTAACCATATTATCGCCAAAAGATGGCGTTGAACTTAAAGAAATGTTGAAGTATTCTCTTACCTTTGATGGCCCTTTAGCTATAAGATATCCAAGAGGTGAAGCTAGCACAATTGAACACTGTTCAAATCTTTCCTTAGAAAAAAAATCTGCAGAAATAATCTATGAAACGGGTAATGATGCACTAGTAATAGCTACTGGTCATTTAAACAACATAGCTTTAGAAGCATGCTATCAGTTAAATAGCAGTGGGATTAAAACAACTTTATTAAATCCAAGGTTTATAAAACCAATTGACGAAAAGACAATATTACAGAGAACGAGCAAATGCAAAAATGTTTATGTTGTGGAAGATAATTATAAACTAGGTGGATTTGGTTCCCAAATTCAAAGTATACTAAATAATAATGGTATTACAAAAGAGGTAAAAATATTTGGCCTCCCGGACCGATTTATAGAACATGGTGATATGGATACATTATTTCAAGTTTATGGTTTGACAGCTGAAAATATTGTAGATACAATTATTGACGATTTCGATAGTAAAATAGTAAAGTATAGTTTTTAATTGTGATTAAGGATGTGCACAAATGAATAAAAAAAGGTTAGATGTTTTACTTGTTGAAAAAGCACTATTTGAAACTAGAGAAAAAGCAAAAAGAGCTATTATGGCCGGCTTAGTATTTGTAGAACAACAAAAGATTGACAAAGCAGGAACCTTAGTAAATGTTGAGTCTGATATTTTAATCAAAGGTGCTCTATATCCCTATGTAAGTCGTGGTGGCCTAAAACTAGAAAAAGCACTCAAAACCTTTGACTTAAGTGTAGATAATAAAATTTGCATGGATATTGGTGCTTCTACAGGTGGATTTACCCATTGTATGCTATTAAATGGTGCAAAAAAAATATATGCTGTCGATGTAGGATATGGACAGCTAGACTGGAAGTTGCGACAGGACGAAAAAGTTGTTGTAATGGAAAGAACTAATATAAGAAATGTTACTAAGAACGACATAAGTGATTCGATTGAATTCGCCTCAATAGACGTTTCTTTTATATCTTTAAAATTAGTGTTACCTGTTTTGAAAGATTTGTTAAAAGAAAACTCAGAAGTTGTAGCGTTGATTAAACCGCAATTTGAAGCAGGAAGGGATAAAGTTGGAAAAAAAGGCGTTGTAAGAGAAAAGAGCACGCATATTGAAGTTATTAGAGAGATTACTTCATACGCTATTAACTTAGACTTTTCTATTTTAAATATAACCTTTTCCCCTGTAAAGGGACCTGAGGGTAACATTGAGTACTTATTACATTTACTCAATAATAAGGACATGGGACAGTTTGACCTTAAAAACATTGAAGATATTGTAAATGACTCACATACTTTTTTAATAAAATAGAAACATAAAAAATGGTTAAAAGAGGTTGGGTTTTATTACCTAATAAACTTAAAGTAATAAAGTGGCGATAGCCACTTTTTTTACTGCATAATCATTACTTTTAATGTTTATATTTTATATTTGAAGGATATTATCTAAATATGAAGAATAATAAATATACATCATTAGTGGATATTTATTATTCTTCATATTTAAAATTATAGGAGGTAATTATGAAATATACAAGGCATTCAAAAATACTAGAATTAATTGAAAGTCAAGAAATAGAAACCCAAGAAGAATTATCTGAAGCGTTAAAAAATAATGGATTTAAAGTAACGCAGGCAACAGTTTCAAGAGATATTAAAGAATTAAGATTAATAAAAGTATTATCAAAAAATGGAAAGTACAAATATGGTACCTTAGAGAGCCAAAATTCAATTTTATCAGAACGAATGGTTAGAGTCTTTAAAGATGTAATAACTTCAATTGATCATGCGGGAAATATACTTGTTATAAAGACAATACCAGCTGGTGGTCAGGCCGGGGCATCAGCAATTGATGCTGCAAATCTTGAGGGTGTTGTTGGAACGGTAGCAGGTGACGATACAATATTTGTTGTAATAAAAGATGTTAATCAAATGGAAGAGATGAAACAGAAATTTATAACTCTAACTCAATAGGGTGGTGAACATATATGTTATTGGAGTTAGCAATAAAAGATTTTGCATTGATTGATTCCCTTAAACTAACTTTTGGTGAGGGTCTAAACGTATTAACAGGTGAAACTGGCGCTGGAAAATCAATTATTATTGGTGCAATTAGTATGATACTTGGAGAACGGGCGAATAGGGAATTAATACGTAGTGGAACTTCTAAATCTGTAATCCAAGGTGTATTCCAAATTAATAATGATAATGAAATTAATGAAATATTAGCTAACTTTGGAATTGATTATGAAGATGATGAAAATTTAATTATTACTAGAGAACTTTATGCTGCGGGTAGAAGCGTTGCAAGAATAAATGGTGTTATTGTAAACCAATCTGTTTTAAAGTTGCTATCTAAGTATTTGATAGATGTTCTCGGACAGCACGAACACCAATCTTTACTTAATTCTACAAATCATATTAATATGCTAGATGCATATGGTACAAATGAACTAGCCAAAACTTTGTCGGAATATAAAACTAGATATAAAAGTTATGTTACGCTTTGCAAAGAGTTAGAATCTATTTGTAATGATAAGATGGAGCGAGAGCGTAAAATTGACTTGCTACAATTTCAGCTGAATGAGATTGATTCAGCCTATCTTGAAACTGGTGAAGATATTAAGGTAGAAGAAAATATAAGAATTTTATCGAATAGTGAGAAGATACATTCGATCGTAGACAATGCTTGTAATGACTTATATAATGGTCACCAATCAACTGCTGCTATAGACTTGATATCAAGAAACGCAAGAAGTCTAGCTACAATTTCAGATCTGGATAGTTCCCTTAATACATACTACGAAAGTATGGAGGAAATTAAGTACAAGATAGAAGATTTAGCTAGAGAAATGAGGGCCTATACTGATAGTGTTGAATTTGATGGAAATACATTAAACCAATTTGAAGAAAGGCTAAATTTAATAAATAATCTTAAAAGGAAATATGGTACAAGCATTGAAGAGATTCTTAATTACCGTGAACAGGTAAGTGAGGAGTTAGAAGAATTATTATCGAGTGAAGAAAAAATTAAAACGTATGAAAAGGACATTTTTGAGCAAAAAGAATCCTTAGTTAAATTAGCAACTAATATAAGCAAAATAAGAAAAAAAGTTGCTAAAAAATTTGAGAAGGACTTACTTAATATATTGACTACTTTAAATATGGGCAATGTTTCTTTTGAAATATCTTTTAATAATAAAAAATTTGAAAATGGTGAATATTACTTTTTAGAAAAAGGTTTAGATCAAGTTGAATTCTTAATTTCTACTAATATAGGAGAAGATTTAAAACCTTTAACAAAAATAGCTTCAGGTGGAGAAATATCACGTATTATGCTCGCTTTTAAAACCATATTAGCAGATGCTGATAATATAGAAACCCTTATTTTCGATGAGGTTGACACTGGTATAAGTGGAAATACAGCACAAGTGGTAGCGGAAAAGTTAAAAAAAGTTGCTAACACACACCAAGTTATATGTATCACTCACTTGCCACAAATTGCATCTATGGCAGAAGAACATTTTTTAATTGAGAAAAAAATAGCAAAAAACAATACACAAACACAAGTGATCAAGTTAGATGAAGAAGGCAAAGTAAATGAAGTGGGCAGACTTCTAGGAGGCAAATTAACAGACATTACGCTTAAACATGCTAAAGAATTGATAGATAATGCTACTAATAAAGCTATATAATATGAAATTTTTAAATAAAAAGGATGTATATAACATCTTTTTTATTTTTTTTTAATTATAATCATCTCCGAAAAAGGTCAAATTAATGTTAATGAAAATATTTTTAAAGTTTGATAGGGAGATGAACCTATGATAATAAAAAATACTAAAAAATTTGCATGTATTATGCTTATTTTTGTGTTATTTGTAACAGGTTATATTGCGTTTAATGAATTTAGTGGTAGAATTCCGGAGGAATACAATATTAGCTTAGGTAATAGCCATATACTAAATTCAAGATTTCCTTTTTCATATAGTGTAATTGAACAAAATGAAATTTTCGAATATGAGAAAAAAAGTTTTTTCAGAAATCAAATAGTAAGTGTAAAAAATCAATTGATGCTTGAAGCAATAGATGAAGGTGCTTTCGACATTCAATTAAAGTTATTTGGGCTTGTACCATATAAAAATGTTAGAGTAAATGTTGTACCTCAGTTAGATGTAATACCTGGAGGACAATCCATTGGTGTTAGAATGAATACTAAAGGAGTACTTGTAGTAGGCATAGCTGATATTATTGATAATGAACATGTTAAACGAAATATTGGCGAGGAACACGGTATTAAAATAGGAGATACACTTCATAAAATTAATGATATTAAAGTTTTAAACTCACTGCATGTTACAGAGTTATTAGAAGAAAGCGATGGGAATATTGTAAATTTAAAACTAGAAAGAAATAATAACTATTACAACGTGAAGGTTGAACCTATAAAATCAAGTGAGGATGGAAAGTATAGATTGGGACTTTGGGTTCGGGATAAAACAGCTGGTGTAGGTACTTTGACATTTTATCATGAGGAATCAAAAAAGTTTGGTGCTCTTGGTCATGCTATTACCGATGCTGATACTGGTTCTTTACTTTCTGTAAAAGACGGGGAAGTAATAAGATCAAAAATAGTGTCAGTTGAACAAGGAAAAAAAGGAAAACCAGGGGAACTTAAAGGCATATTCTATGATGTGCGGCAACCTTTAGGTAAATTAGAACAGAATACAGAATTTGGTGTATATGGTGAAATAACAAGAGAGGTAACAGATAGTAAGATCTCTTCGATTCCAATAGGTTATCAACACGAAGTAGTAGAAGGCCCAGCTTATATATTAACAACTACAGAAGATAATAAGGTAGAGCGTTATGATATTGAGATTGTAAAAGCTACACCTCAAAATAGTCCTAGTATTAAAAGTATGGTGATCGAAATTACAGATGATAGACTACTGGATAAAACTGGTGGCATTGTACAAGGAATGAGTGGAAGTCCAATCATACAGAATAATAAATTAATTGGATCAGTTACTCATGTACTCATTAATGATCCTACTCGAGGATATGGACTATATATCGAGTGGATGATTGATCAATCGAGAATATTCGATAAAATTTCATAAATTATTGTTGAAATTTAGCTCTTAAAGTAGAACGATTATGGCAATAAAATTAAGATAATTTTATTAGGGGAGAAGGAATGTTATATTGATTGTCGAATAGTTAACAATAGGAAAAAAAAAAAGTGAATATCAGGGGGGAATTACGGTGAATAACCAATTAATTAATGTTTTAATCGCAGACGACAATGAGGATTTTTGTGATATTTTAGTAGAGTATCTACAAAAGCAAGAGGATATTAATATTACTGGTATTGCAAAAGATGGTTTAGAAGCAGTCAAACTAATTGAAGAAAAAGAGCCAGATCTTGTAATATTAGATATTATTATGCCTCATCTTGATGGGATTGGTGTTTTAGAAAAGCTAAATAAGATAAGATTATCCAACAAACCCAAAATCATTGTATTATCTGCAGTAGGGCAAGACAAAATAACACAAGAAGCTATTACTTTAGGTGCAGATTATTATGTTATAAAACCTTTTGATTTTGATGTTCTCATTGAAAGAGTTAGGCAGGTAGTAAGAGGTATTACTACAAATGTTAATAATTCTAACCAATCTATACAAGTGAATCCAAACAAAAACAATTCTCTTATTAAAAACAATAGGAGTTTAGAGGCGGAAATAACAAATATAATTCATGAAATTGGTGTACCTGCTCATATAAAAGGATATTTATATTTGAGAGAAGCAATTACTATGGTAGTAGCTAATCTTGAACTTTTAAGTGGTGTAACAAAGGAATTGTATCCAGCTATAGCAAAAAAATTCAATACTACTCCTAGTAGAGTAGAACGTGCAATACGACATGCAATCGAAGTAGCTTGGAGTAGAGGAAAAGTAGATACAATAGATAATTTATTTGGATATACTGTTAACAATGACAAAGGAAAGCCAACAAATTCAGAGTTCATTGCTATGGTTGCTGATAAGTTAAGATTGGAACAAAAAGTTAGTTGAAATTGAAATTATAACAAAGTAAATAATGATATGGTAATTTAAAAACGCATAAACTATTTTTAAAGCAATAAATTTAAGTAATAAACAAAAAACCTCTCATTCATATTTTTTGTTAAATTGAATGGGCGGTTTTTTTATGTAAAAATTTCTTCTATTACTTCTCTACACAGTTCAGTTGCATACCCTTTTCTAAGAAGTGTATTATATATATTCCCTTTAATTTTGTATGTGTTGATATTCTTTTTTTTACGATATTTATCATAATATTTATAGCCGATTTGTAGAGCCGTGTCTTTGATTTTAGTTTCATTTTCTTTCAACCAACTATTTAACTCAAGATTATTGTTAAGTTCTTCAATACATTGATTAATTGTAGTAGAAGAAAATCCTTGACTTAATAATTTATTATAAACTTTATTTTTTATCTGATTAAATGGTGCTGCTTTTGCTGTTCTAAGAAATTTCTCCATTTGTTTAGTAGCAACTGATAGTTCATCCTCGATAGTATATAATTTCTCAATTACATTTTCAATAATTATAATACTTACCCCTCTAGTTATTAATTCATTTTTAATTTTTTTTGGACTCTTATTATTGAGTTTTTGAGTAATAATATAACTATTTGTATAAACCTCATCATTTACCATATTATAATAAATAAGTTTTTTAAGTACTAGTTGTGCTTGTTCATCTGTAGCTTCTTTTTCTAATAAATAATTATAAACTTCTTGTTTAGTTCGTGCCTTGTAGCTTAAATAATTTAATGCCTTATTATAATACTTATCTTTCATAATATCACCTCGCAATAAGATAAAATTAAATAATTAGAAAATTATAATACAAAGTAGCATTTTTAGTCAAATAATACAGATACTATAATTGGAGGACAGAAGATGATTAAAGTAAAAGCTCCGGTTAAGTTAGGAAAAAGCACAAAAAAACTAATCAACAAATTAAATTATAAAGATATTGCTATCATTAAGCATCAGGACTTAGATGAAATGGCAGCTATGTCCTTGGTCGAAAAGAATGTATCTGCTGTAATAAATTGTGAAGAATCTGTTAGTGGGCGTTATCCTAATCTAGGGCCACAGGTTCTTTTAAAACATCATATACCATTATACGATGTCTTAAAAGAAAATAATATTTTTGAAAAGGTTACTGATAATGATGTTGTACTAATTAATCATAACAAGCTTTTTTTAAATAAAAATGAGATTGCCCAGTTAGAGCTTATGTCCTCGGAAAAGTTAGGTGTATTACATGAATTAGCAAAACAAAATTTAGAAATTGAACTCGAAAAATTTATTGATAACACTTTAACCTATGCAAAACAAGAAAAGGCTATAATTACTGATAGTAATATTTCAATGCCTAATTTATCTACTCAATTAAAAAATAAACAAGTTGTAATTGTAGTTAGAGGACAAAATTATAGAGACGATCTAATCACTATTTTACCATACATAAGGGATGTGAGACCAGTGTTAATAGGTGTTGATGGTGGTGCTGATGCACTGGTTGATTTTGGGTGTACACCAGATATAATTATTGGAGATATGGATAGTGTTAGTGATAAGACATTACTTAAATGTCAAGAAATTATTGTACATGCATATACAGATGGTAGAGCACCAGGCTTAAAAAGAATTGAAAAGTTAAAATTAAACAAATCACTTTTTCCTGCTGCTGGAACAAGTGAGGATGTTGCTATGTTATTAGCCTATGAAAATGGCGCAGATTTAATTGTAGCAGTAGGGACACACACCAATATGATTGACTTTTTAGAAAAAGGAAGAAAAGGTATGGGTAGTACTTTTTTAGTTAGATTAAAGGTTGGATCAAAACTTATAGATGCAAGAGGTGTAAGTAAACTTTATAGTAAGAAGTTTCCTTTAAAATATATAACATCATTGTGTCTAGCAGCAATGTTACCGATTTTAGTTATCTTAATTATAAGCCAACCGTTAATATTGGAAATTTTGAAGCTAAGATTAAGATTATTTTTAGATTTATAGGAGGTATTAATGGGAGTAGATTATCGATATTTTATCTCTTCAATAATTGCAATATTTATTTCTTTAACTATTGGTATATTAATTGGGTCAAATTTAGTACAAGATACTTTGTTTATAGAACAACAGCGATTACTAATAAATAATTTAGAGGAGCAATTTGAAACATATAAAAATGAAAAATATTACTTAACAAAATATAATAAAACATTGAAAACTGATGTTGAAATTAGGAGTGAGTATTTAAGTAGGTTTCATAAAGAACTCATAAAAGATAAGTTAGAGGATATTAGTGTCTCAATATTAAATATTAATGGACAGTATAGAGACGTAGAAAAAATGATCGAAACAATTAATCAAGCAGGAGGAAAAGTTGTAACTAGTATTGAAATTTCTGAGGATTTTATAAATATGGAAGAGATGGATGTAAATTTACCTAATGTGAGTTTAAATAATTTATCTGAAGAATTTGTTAACTATATTATAAGTTTTATTCTAACTAAGAATAAAACGGAATTAATTAATTTTATGTACCCAAATGATTTATTAAAGATAAATATATATGAATCTATTGATGTAATTCCTTCCTATATTATTATTAATACAGGCTTAATTAGTGAAGATAGTCTTGTAAAAGATATGATCATAAACTTAAAAAGAAAAAATATTAAAATAATAGCAGTAGAAAATTCTAACATAGTACCAGCCGACTCGTATGTGCCATTATTTAAAGAACATAATATACCTACAATAGATAATGTAGATAGCTTATTAGGAAGAACCACTTTAGTCTATGTACTTAATGGTATATATGGAAATTTTGGTAACAAGAAACATGCAGAAGATTTATTCCCCTTTACTTCACTATAAGAATAAAGGAGTGTTTTGTTTTGAATAAAACGATTTCGGTTATCGTACCTGCATATAATGAAGAATTTAAAATAGAAGAAACGATAAAGGCGATTCAATCAGTTGATTTAATAAATAATATTCATGTAGTAGATGATGGGTCAACAGATAATACGTTTAGTATATTAAGTAATATAGAAGGAATATCAGTGAATAGGTTTAGCGTTAATGTGGGAAAAGGAGCGGCTATTAAAGCAGGAATAAGAGAAGTTATTGATTTTTCAGACATTATCGTCTTTCTAGACGGTGACTTAGGAAGCAGTGCTAAAGAAGTTTATAAACTCATTACACCATTATTGTATGACAATGTAGATGTCGTGATAGGAAGATTTCCTAAAGCTAAAACAAAAGGAGGCTTTGGATTTGTTAAGAGTACAGCACGATATGGTGTATATCTACGAACCGGACAATTATTTCATGCTTCTTTATGTGGTCAAAGAGCTTTTAAGACTAATGTACTGACTAATATTACTTTACCTGACGATTTTGGAATAGAGGTTAGCATGTTAGTTAATATAATAAACAAAGGATATACTGTGAAAGAGATCAACGTCAATATGACACATAATGAGACTAAAAGAAATTTTCAAGGCTTTAAACATAGAGCAAAACAGCTTTTACAAGTGCTAAAAGCTTTAATAAAGAAGTAATATAAATTTTGTCGCTGGGCGGTCTTATAAAATGCATATATTATTTTTTCTTATTACTATTTTAACTACGCTTCTAATTAAACAACCAATTTCCAAACTTATATCTAGAAAAAAAAGATATGCTAGAAATTATAGAGGAGAGCTAGTCCCATGTTGTATGGGAGTAGTATATCCTTTAGTCACTATCATTACGTTTTTGTTTTTAATTTCTACATCAAATCAAAATATAGTTATTACACTGTGCTTTCTTTTTTCTATAATAGCGATGTCTTTTATCGGTTTACTTGATGACCTTATGGGTGATCGAACGTCATTAGGTTTTAAAGGCCACCTAAGAGCTTGTATAAAAGGGGATATCACAACAGGATTTTTAAAACTAATTTTTGGAGGATTAGTTGCTGTTGTAGTAAGTTTAATTTTATCAAACTGTTATTATTCTATATTTATTAATGCAATAATTATTGCGTTATCGTGCAATTTTATTAATCTAATGGATTTAAGACCTGGAAGAGCTTTAAAAATAATAATTATCATATTAGCTATATTCATATTAACCGCTGAGTCCAATTTGAAGCCATACATATATATTATTCTAGGTTTTGCTATAACCTACTTTCCTCAAGATATTAAGGGTTTGAGTATGATGGGGGATGTTGGGTCTAATAGTTTAGGTGTTAGTATAGGAATCATCATGTCAATTAGTTACTCATTAAACGCAAGAATTGTGATTATGATATTTTTACTGCTTATGCATATAATTACTGAAAGGTATTCTTTAACCAAGATAATTGAAGGAAATTCTATTCTTAATTTTCTTGATAAATTAGGTCAGAATAACAGGTGAGTTTTTATGATTGATATTATGGTAGGAAGTGTTATCGAAATAGTAAAAAAGCTTAAACATAAGACTATAATACGAGTTAAGCTAAACAATGATTATGAAGGACTAGCTATTAATTATAATAAAATGACGGGAAATGTTAATATAGGTGATGATTTACTTATAAATACGACAGCAGAGAATTTAAAATTAGGAACGGGAGGCTATCACTTTGTAATATATAATCTTAATACTGGTGAATTATGCAATGAACACAAAGGACACATAATGAAGTTAAGATATACTCCCTATCAATTATGTGTTATGAGTGCTGAAGAACAAAACAGTCAGTATCACAGTATTTTTAATAGTTTCAGATCATTAGAGGGAACTCCTGTGATTGTCTGTTCTCTTCATAGCATGCTGGTACCTATCGTTTCAACACTAAAATATCTTAATACAGATATAAAAATTGCATACATTATGACTGATGGTGCAGGTCTACCTATACATTTAAGTGACACGGTTAATATATTAACTGACAAAAATTTAATTAATGGGACAATTACAATAGGTCATGCATTTGGTGGTGATTTAGAAGCAGTTAATATATATAATGGATTGATTGCTGCTAAAGAGATTATAAAGTGTGATGTAATTGTTGTTTCTATGGGACCAGGAATTGTCGGTACAGGTACTAGGTATGGATTTTCTGGCATTGAGCAAGGTCATATACTAGATGCGGTTAATGATTTGGGAGGTATGGCAATTGGTGTGCCAAGAATAAGCTTTAGTGACCAAAGAGAACGTCATTATGGTATAAGTCATCATAGCTTAACAGTTTTTGATAATATCGTTAAAACTAAATGTACGATAAGTCTTTATCAATTAGAAGAATTTCAGTATAATTATATATGCCAACAAATAGAGAACCTAAATTTAAACAAAAAACATAATATAGTAATGGAGAAAAAGTCGATGTTAAAGAAAGCACTACATCATTTTGATCTTACGGTTAGAACAATGGGTAGAAATTTTAATGAAGATGCAGCATATTTTTTAACTTGTAGTGCATCAAGTATGTTTACGTATAAATATTTATCTAAAGGTGGCTAATAGATATGGAGAAAACAATTAAAACTGAAAAAATCTATGATGGGAAAATCATAAATCTAAAAGTTGAAACAGTTGAATTAGCAGATAAAAAATATTCTAAAAGAGAAGTAGTTGAACATAAAGGTGCTGCCGGTGTATTACCAATCACGTATGACGGTAATATTATTTTAGTTAAACAATATAGAAAACCTATAGAGAGATCAATACTTGAAATACCAGCAGGTAGAATTGAATTAAAAGAGGACCCACAAAGTGCTGCATTGAGAGAACTAAAAGAAGAGACTGGGTATACATCAAGTAATGTAAAAAAAATGTTGAGTTTTTATTCTTCACCTGGTTTTACTAATGAGGAAATACATATTTATTTAGCTTTAAACTTAGAATCAGGGCTAGCTAGCCCTGATGATGGTGAAAATTTAGAAATAGTTAAAATGGATATAAATCATGCTTTGAGCGCAATATTAAATGGAGAAATTAAAGACTCAAAGACTGTTATGTCAATATTGTATTATAGCCGTATGATAGAAGAAGTCAAATAAAGACAAGTCATAAATCCTCCTGCGTTAGCATATGAATTATAGTAGCATACGAAAGAGTAGGAGGAAAACATGTGGTATATCAATTTATAAGACAGGTAAAGAAGCATATAAAAAGCAATATGATTATTTATTCAGTGCTTGTGTTCTTTTATTTGGTAGGTATTTCCGTAGGTTCTTTTACTATTAAAGTTGTAGACAAACACCATAAAGAAGAATTATTTTATTTTCTTGATGGATTTTTTCAAAATTTTATTAGTAATGAATTTGCAGGCATTGAAATAGTACGACAATCATTATCTAATAATTTACCTCTTTTAGGACTATCATGGATATTAGGTCTTTTAATCTTGACTGCACCCTTTATAATCTTAATAATTATTTTTAAAGGATTTATAATTGGATTTAGTACTGGATTATTAATAGAAAAGTTTAGTGGAATCGGTTTAATGGTACTTTTTTTAGGTGTATTACCACAAAATCTGATTATTATTGCTACTTTTATGCTTGCTACACAAATTTCGATATCATTTGCCTTAAACACTTTTAGAAAGAGTTCAAAACAGATGGATTTATCTAAAAGGGTGATTATGTATTCAATGTTCTACTTAATATTAACGTGCATTATTGTTGTAGCGAGTCTGATTGAAGGATTTATTGGACCAATTTTTATAAAATTAATATTTAAAGTGTTTAATTGACATAAAGTTCTAAAATCGCATATTTTGTAAATTGTTTTCTTTATTTTGCAGGAATTTAGATGTTTTTGTAGAAAGTATAAACTAAGATATTTTTTATAGATAAAAGGGGTTAAAAAGAATGAAAGATTTAATGTGTAAATTTGAAGTCTACTTGATTAAGGATAAGCAACTTTCTAAAAATTCCCTTGAATCATATAATCGAGATATAAAACAATATTTTAATTACATAGAAAAAAACGGTATTGCTGAAATTACAGAAACAAATAAAACAACTGTTATCTCTTATATGATGTATTTGCAAAATTTAGGAAAGGCCGTTTCTACAATTTCAAGAAATTTAGCTTCTATACGCTGTTTTTATCAGTTTTTACTTACGCAAAAACTAATTGATGAAAACCCAACTTTAAAGTTAAATACACCAAAGTGCGAAAAAAAATTGCCTAACATTTTAACTTTGAGGGAAGTTGATCTGTTACTTAACCAACCCAATGAAACAACATTTAAAGGCTTAAGGGATAAAGCTATGCTCGAGTTGCTTTATGCCACTGGGATACGTGTAACAGAATTAATAACCCTAAAAACATCTGACCTCAATTTAGAATTAGGATATTTAAGATGTAATACAGAAACAAAGGAGCGTATTATCCCTTTAGGGTCAATTGCAATTAAGTGTTTAGAAAAATATCTCACTGAGGCAAGGAATTTAATAACCCAAAAAAATGTTAATGATCAGAGTCTTTTTTTAAATTGTCAAGGTAATAAACTAACTAGACAAGGTTTTTGGAAAATTATAAAAACATATACAAAAAAACTAGATACAGATAAAGCAATAACACCTCATACCCTAAGACATTCTTTTGCAACACATCTAATACAAAATGGTGCTGATTTAAAATCTGTACAAGAGATGTTAGGGCATTCTGACATATCAACTACCCAGATATACACACATCTAACTGAAAATAAAATAAAAGATGTATATAATAAAACCCACCCAAGGGCCTGAAATACAGGCCTTATTTTATTTGTAATAAAATTTTACATATTTAATTACAAAATACAATTATAGGGTATGATAAATGTAAAAAGTAGGAGGCCAAATATGATTAATAGAGTAATATTATTTGTTATGGACAGTGTGGGCATTGGAGCTCTACCAGATGCTCTAGAATTTGGAGATGAAGGTGCCAATACACTTGGTAATATAATTAAAAAAGAAAATGGGATAAACTTAAAAAATCTAAGAGAACTTGGCATAGGAAATATTGATGATTTTGAATTTATTAAATCTGTTTCTAACCCTATCGGTTGCTACGGTAAAGCAAAAGAGTTATCAAATGGTAAAGACACAACTACTGGGCACTGGGAACTTGTTGGGTTACCATTAGAAAAACCTTTTAGGACATTTCCAAATGGGTTTCCTAAAGAAATTATCGACACATTCGAAAAAGCTATAGGGCGAAAAGTTATTGGGAATATACCTGCCTCAGGTACAAAGATTATAGAAGATTTAGGCCAGGAACATATAATGAATGGAAGTCCAATTATATATACTTCAGCAGATAGTGTTTTTCAAATTGCAGCTCATGAAGATATAATATCTTTAGAGGAATTATATGATATGTGCAGAAAAGCTCGTGATATTATGTTAGGAGATTATGCTGTAGCAAGAATTATTGCACGTCCATTTATCGGAGCACCTGGAGCGTTTAAGAGGACACCAAATAGAAAAGATTTTTCTTTAGATCCTTTTAAAGATACTATCTTAGATAAGACTGTTGAAGCAGGATTAGATGTTATAGGTATTGGTAAGATTAATGATATTTTTAATGGTAAGGGCATAACAAAATATGTTCCTACTAAAAACAATACCGAAGGTATTACAAGAACTGTCGAATTTATAAAAGCTGATAATAAAGGGATAATATTTACAAATTTAGTAGATTTTGACTCGGAGTATGGGCATAGAAGAGATGTTAAAGGGTATAGACATGCATTAGAGCAAATGGATTTACGGATTCCTGAAATACTAAGTGCCCTTAAAGATGATGATGTTATTATATTTACTGCAGATCACGGCAATGACCCAACATTTAAAGGAACAGATCATACTAGGGAGTATATACCTGTATTAATTTATGGTAAAAAAATAAAAAACAATGTAAACATTGGAACCAGGGAAACATTTTCTGATATTGGTGCTACAATTTCAGATTTATTAGGTGTTTCAAAATTACCTCATGGCAATAGTTTTATGACTGAGATTATTGAAAAAGATTAATAATCTTTTCATTTTAAAATAAATTACAAGGGAGCGCATCTTAGTGAGAATGATTGACATTATAGTAAAAAAAAGAAATGGTTTTAAGTTATTAGAAGAAGAAATAAATTTTTTCATACAGGAGTATACCTTAGGGAATATTCCGGACTATCAAGTATCAGCACTATTAATGGCGATTTATTTCCAAAAATTAGATAGTGATGAGACTACTAATCTTACAAGAGCAATGATGAATTCAGGGGAGACTATCGATCTTACATTAATAAATGGTATTAAGGTTGACAAACACAGTACAGGTGGTGTTGGTGATAAGACAACTATTGCTCTAGCTCCTATTGTTGCAGCCTGCGGTGTACCTGTAGCAAAAATGTCAGGAAGAGGACTAGGTCATACAGGCGGTACTGTTGATAAACTAGAGTCAATCCCAAAATTAAATACTACTTTATCTAAAGAAAATTTTATTAAACAGGTAAATGAAATTGGAATTTCTGTAATAGGTCAAAGTAATAACTTAGTGCCTGCAGATAAAAAATTATATTCATTAAGAGATGTTACATCAACTGTCGATAATATATCGTTAATTGCTAGTAGTATAATGAGTAAAAAACTTGCATCTGGTGCAGATGCTATTGTTTTAGACGTAAAAACCGGCAGTGGTGCCTTTATGCAGAATTTAGACGACTCTATTTCTCTTGCGAAAGAAATGGTGAAGATAGGATTGAACATGAAACGAGAAACAGTTGCTATGATTTCTGATATGGATCAACCCTTGGGATGGGCTATAGGTAATTGTTTAGAAGTTAAAGAAGCAATAGATATATTAAAGGATCAAGGTCCTGATGACTTAAAAAAATTATGTATAGAGTTAGGTGCTTATATGCTTTTATTAGGTAAACGTGTTGATAACATTGAGCAGGGAAAAGAAGAAATTAAAAACGTAATATCTTCTGGATTAGCACTGGAGACCTTTAAGAAATTTATTTTAAGTCAAGGCGGCGAAATTAGTTGCATTGACAACACAGATTTATTACCACAAGCTAGTGATATTCACCCAGTATTATCTAAAGAATCCGGTTATATAGAAAATATTCAGGCTAATGTTGTAGGAACGGCCGCAATGTTACTTGGTGCAGGAAGAATGACAAAAGACTCTAATATTGATTTGGCAGTAGGAATTGTACTTAACAAAAAATGTGGAGATTATGTAGAAGCAGGGGAACCTTTAGCGTATATTCATAGTAATGATATAAACAAGAAAATATTAGCTATTGAAAAATTAGTAAGTGCTTACAAAATAACACAACGACGTCCTGAAACTAGACCTCTAATTTTTGACATTATTACTAAAGATACTCTGTAATAGATTAACTCTTCTGGTGCATAAGGTAATGATTCTATGGAAATCATAATCTTATAAAAGAAGAGGAGGTTATTGTATTGAAGAATAAACTTAAATTTAAGTACATTATGTCTAGTTTGTTGATATTCTCCATTATGTGCATAAATATAAATATTGCAGAAGCACAACTATTTGATGTTGATGCTAGAGCTGCCATTCTAATTGACGCATCCACTCGAACAGTTCTATATGAAAAAAATATACACGAAGCACTACCACCAGCAAGTATTACAAAAATTATGACTATGTTATTGGCTATGGAAGCATTAGAGGAAGAAAAAATTAGTTTAGATGATCAGGTTGTTGTCAGTGAAAGAGCTTCAAAAATGGGTGGAACCCAACTATACTTAGAACCAGGTGAGATTAAAACGATAGAGGAACTAATGAAAGGAATTGCTATACGTTCGTCAAATGATGCATGTGTTGCCATAGCAGAGTTTATTTCAGGATCAGAAGAATTGTTTGTACAAAAAATGAATGATAGAGCAAAAGAGTTAGGGATGGAAAACACTACATTCAAAAATACTAATGGTTTACCTGAAGAAGGTCACGTTACATCTGCATATGACATTGCATTAATGTCGAAGGAGCTATTAAAACATGAAACAGTTATGGTATGGTTGAACACTTGGATGGATGAAGTTGTAGTTGGAACTAAAAAGCAATCAACACAACAATTAGTTAACACTAATAAGTTAATACGTTCATATAAAGGCGCTAATGGTTTAAAGACAGGATATACAAGTGAAGCAAAACACTGCTTATCAGCATCAGCTACAAGAGGGAATAATTCATTTATTGCTGTTGTCCTAGGGGCACCAACATCACCAATACGTTTTTCAGAAAGTGCTAAGCTATTAGATTATGGTTTTGCTAATTACAATACAATAGAAATTGCAAAAAAAGGTGAAAGTTTGGGAAATGTTACTGTAGATAAAGGAAAGAATTCTAGTATTAGTAGTACCGTTGAAGATGATATATACATGCTAGTAAAAAAAGGCGAAGAACAAAGTATGGAAAAAGAGATAGTTTTAAAAGATAATATATATGCACCTATAAAAAAAGGTGATAAAATTGGCGAAATAATTATTACTATGGACGGAAAAGAAGTTAAAAAGGCTAATATCGTAAGTAATGAATCAGTAGAAAGATCTTCAATATTTACAATAATGGGTAGAATGTTCAGAGGGATGACTGGCCATTAGAAATTAAAACTAATTATATATGATTAAAGTAGTACATTCATTGTACTACTTTCTTTTTGTAAAGATTTTAATATGATATAATTTACTTATACATATTTTTAAAAGGGATGGTCATATATGCGAGTAATAACAAGCCATCAAAATTTAGATTTTGATGGACTAGCAAGTATGGTTGCTTGTTCTAAGATTTATCCAAACAGCGTAATGGTTTTTTCTGGTTCTTTGGATAAGGAAGTAAAAAAATTTTATAATCTATATAAAAACATTTTAATAATAAAACAAATTAATCAAATAGATATTAGTTCAATAACTGAATTAATAATAGTAGATGAAAATAAATATAATAGAATTGGAAAATTTAAAAGTATACTAAAAAAAGATATCCCAATTACAATTTATGATCATCATTCATGTAATAACGATACAATACAAAATGCAAATAAGACAATTAAAATCTTAGGATCATGTACAAGTATACTAATTGAAGAAATAATAAAAAATAATATCATTTTATCCAACTTTGAAGCAACATTGTGCCTATTAGGTGTATATGCTGATACCAATTGCTTAACTTTTGAGCAAACTAAACCTAATGATGCCACAGCAGTTGCTTATCTTTTAGATAAAGGTGCAAATTTAGAAGTTGTTAAAAAGTATCTACAATTTAATCTTAATGAGAAACACAGCAATCTCTTAATAAGACTTCTTTCAGAAAGGGAAGAAATATTTATAAATGGGCATAAACTTATAATTTGTACATTTAAAACTGATGAATTTATTGGTGAATTAGGGTACATTACAAATAAAATGATTGACTTAGTTAAAACTGATGCTATATTTAATATAGTAAAAATGGAAAATCGCTGTTATATTGTTAGCAGAATTTCAACGAATATAAAAATGGATTTAAGAGAAGTACTGGTTGATTTTGGTGGCAAGGGTCATAGCAGTGCTGCTTCTGCAGTAATTAAAGACGGCGATCCTATTAATATAAAAAACCAGCTATTAAGTATAATTCATATAAAACTGGAGCCATCAATAACTGCTGAGGATATAATGAATTTTCCAGTTAAATCATTATATGAAAATATGACTATTGAAGAAGCACATAATATAATGTTAAGACATGGGCATTCAGGAATGCCTGTAGTAAATGAATATGGAAGAATAACTGGTATGGTTTCGAGAACAGACATAGACAAAGCAATTATACACAATCTAAAACATGCACCTGTAAAAGGATTTATGTCTGTAGATGTTAAAACAGTAAATTATGACGAGTCAGTTGATAAGGTTAGTGAATTATTGACTAAATATAATATTGGTCGTTTACCTGTGTTAAAACATGATGAAGTTATTGGTATTGTTACAAGATCAAATATAATAAAAACCTTTCATGGTGGAGATTATCCTAGGTGGTATGAAACATTATTTAAAAATAAGGAGTTAGAATATACAAACCTTGCTGAAAAAATTAAGAATTTACCACAAGATCAATATAATATAATCCTAAAACTTAGTAAAGTTGCAGATCAATTAGCTTGCAATGTATATGTTGTCGGAGGATTTGTACGTGATCTAGTTATGAATAGGGAAAACTATGACATGGATATCGTTGTTGAAGGAGAGGGAATAGCCTTTGCTAAGGAAGTAAGCGGTTACTTTGGTGGAGAGATAGATATACATGATAAGTTTAATACTGCTTCTGTTATCTTACCATCTGGCCAACAAATTGATATTGTTACTGCTAGGAGAGAATATTATGAGCACCCTGCAGCATTACCTAAGATTGAAAATAGTTCAATAAGAAACGATCTTTTCAGAAGAGATTTTACTATTAATTGTATTGCTTTGAAGATAAATACAATCGAGTTTGGAAGGCTAATAGATCCATTCGGAGGACTTGGGGATATAGGGAATCAACAATTACGAGTGCTATATAATCTTAGTTTCATTGAAGATCCTACGCGTATTTTTAGAGCAATAAGATTTTCTGCACGCTTAGGATTTGATATAGAAAAAAATACAAAGAATTTATTAATTAAAGCCATACATGATAATATGTTGAAAAAATTGAGTAATGATAGAGTCAGAGCAGAGATTAATCATATACTCAAAGAAGATAAATATTTAAAAAATTCTCTAGAACTATTAAACTGTTACAATATATTGAAATCCTTACACCCCCAATTCAATATTACTACTAAAGTATTGATAAAAATAGAAGAAATTGATAAATCAGTTGAAGAATTATGTATTACTAAAGATATAAATAAGTATATAATTATAGTTATTCAGCTGTTAAGTGATGTACCTTTAAAAGATATAGAAGATATCATAAGTATAATTACTACTAGTGCAAAAACAACCATTGAAGTAATCAATACATTAAAAAAGAAAGATGATATATATGATTTACTTTCTGATATAGATAAAAATTCATTTTATGTATATGAAGAGCTAAAAAAATATAGTCTAGAATCTATTGTTTATTATTATAATGATACTGATAATCCCAATATAAAGAAAAGCTTAATATTTTATCTCCAAAATCTACGTAAAATTATTCTCGAAATTAAAGGCTCCGATATAAAGGAATTAGGAGTTATCCCAGGACCAATATATAAAAGTATTTTTCGTGAAATACTTAAGGAGAAGGTATTAGGAAACCTTAAAAATAAAGAAGATGAAATTAAATATGCTAGGGAATATATCAGCCGTCTAAATAGAAAGGACCTATGAGAATGCTAGATAGAATTATGAATATTAATCGAATTATATATATTTTACCAGGGATATTACTGGCTTTAACAGTACACGAGTATTCTCATGGTTTATCTGCTTATTACTTAGGTGATCATACTGCTAAAAAGTATGGTAGATTAAGCTTGAATCCAATAAAACATATTGATCCTTTTGGGTTCTTTATGCTTTTTATTTTTGGTTTTGGTTGGGCTAAACCCGTACCTGTAAATCCTAATAATTTTAAAAGAAGAAAATTAGGTTATTTTATAGTGTCAATATCAGGACCTTTATCTAACTTTATTTTGGCAATTGTACTTACTATAATATTAGGAGTACAGACTAATTTTCTAGTAAATCCTTATCTGAATCAGATTTTGTTAAGCGCGGTCTATATTAATGTCATACTCGGCGTATTTAACTTATTTCCTATACCACCATTAGATGGATCTAAAATTCTTATGTTATTGTTACCATCAAAGATGGAAAATTTATTTTATAAGTTAGAGAGATATTCTTTTATTTTTTTAATTCTTCTATTATATTTAGGAGTAATTGAAAAAGTACTATTTCCGATTGTTGATTTCTTAGTATATAGTATTTTAAATTTAACTGTGTTATTTATCTAGAGGTGAAAGACTATGGCATACAAGATAAAAATTGAAGCTTTTGAGGGACCCTTTGATTTATTATTTCATTTAATAGACAAAAATAAAGTTGACTTATATGATATACCGATAAATCAAATTACAGAACAATATTTAAGTTATTTAAATAAAATGAAGCAATTGGATTTAGATATAACAAGCGAATTTCTTATTATGGCTGCAACTCTTATAGAAATTAAATCAAAAATGTTATTGCCCCAGGAAAAAAGTAATCTTATAGAAGAAGATGAAGAGGATCCAAGAGAAGAGTTAGTACGGAAGATGGTCGAATATAAGAAGTACAAAGAGATAGCAAAGCAATTCAAGATAAGGGAAGAAAAAAATAATAAAGTTTTCTATAAGAAAAAAGAAGAAATATTAATAGAAGAAACAAACAGTGAGGACCAATTTCAACAAGTTGAAATTAATGATTTATTAAAAGCTTTTCAAAAGATTATTAATAGTCCCAAAAGTAACAGCAGTAATACTAGTATTAACTTTAGAAGCATGAAAAGAGATACTATAACTATAGAAGAAAAAATGAAAGATATCCTATATTTATTAAATGATAATTCTCAAATTAGTTTTAGTAAATGCTTTTCTAATCATTCTGATAAAATTGATTTGATTACAACTTTTCTTGCA
Source organism: Serpentinicella sp. ANB-PHB4 (assembly GCF_031432315.1). Taxonomy (NCBI): domain Bacteria; kingdom Bacillati; phylum Bacillota; class Clostridia; order Peptostreptococcales; family Natronincolaceae; genus Serpentinicella; species Serpentinicella sp. ANB-PHB4. Next base: position 292,605 of record NZ_JAVKGO010000001.1, on the reverse strand, counting down.
GTTTTAGAACTAATTAAATCTAAAAAAATTATAGTATGTCAAAACAGCTTATTCTGTGATATAAAGATACTGAGTAATAACTAGAGGTGAAATTAAAATGAATAAACCAACAATTAAGGCAGTGCTTGAAGCTGTTATGTTTGCATGGTCAGAACCTATTTCAATAAATGATTTGAGTAAAATTGTTGAAGCAAAACAAGATATAGTGAAAAATGCAATTGAAGAGATGAAAGAAGAGTATAGTTTATCTACGAGAGGTATACAAATTGTAGAAATGAATGGTTATTATCAGTTAGCTACAAAACCTGATTTTCATAAATATTTACAAAAACTAATTGAACCCAAAAACAATAAGGGATTAACACAAGCAGCTCTAGAGACTTTATCGATTATTGCATATAAACAACCTATTACAAGAACAGGTATAGAGGAAATACGTGGAGTAAAATGCGATAAGGCAATTAATACATTATTAGAAAAAGACCTTATTTCTGAAGCAGGGAGACTAGAGAAAACAGGTAGACCAATTTTATACGGAACTACTCTTAACTTTCTCAAAACTTTCGGACTGAAATCAGTCGATGATTTACCAGATATTAAAGACTTACATAAAACAAATAATGATATAACAAATAACAGCATAGAAAAAGATTTATTGAGCAATTAAAATCTTAAAAAGATAGAATACACAGTTATTCTATCTTTTTAGGTATTATTTACTTATTGTTAGAAGAATCTCTCTTATAATTTTTGATGCTACTGCAGTTGATACACCTGTTGCATCATAGTCAGGGGCCAATTCAACTACATCTGCTCCAATAATATTTAATGGGGCAATTAAACCTATAATATTCATCATATCAGAAAAAGATATACCACCTGGTTCTGGTGTTCCTGTACCAGGGAAAATTGATGGATCTAAAACATCTAAGTCGATAGTTAAATATACTGGCTTATTTTCAACCTTTTTAATTATATCTTCTAGATTATTGAAATTAAATTTATTTAATGTTGTATGTCCATTATCCGCCCATTCAAACTCTTCTTTTAATCCTGATCGTATACAGAATTGATATATACGGTTATCACCAACTAATTCCCAGATATTCCTTATAACGGTAGCATGAGATTTTTTTTCACCTAAATATTCTGTTCTTAAATCAGTATGAGCATCAAAATGAAGAATTACTAAATCTTCATGGTATTGTAAAGCAGCTTCAACAGCAGGTAAAGTTACAAGGTGTTCTCCACCAATCATTAGGGGTAGCTTACCTTGACTATAAATTGATTCAGTAAAATGTTTAATCTGGTTTAAGACAGTATCACGATTACCAAATGTAAACTCTAGATCCCCTGCATCGTGTACTGTAAAGTTTTCTAAGTCTTTATCAAGATAAGGACTATAAGTTTCGAGTCCATAGGAATCTATTCGTATTCTACTAGATGCAAATCTAGATCCAGGACGAAAAGAACTAGTTCCATCGTAAGGGGCACCAAATAAAACAACAGAAGAATTTTCATAAGTACTATTACATCCAATAAAACAATACTTATTAAACATTTCCATTTTCTATAATCTCCTTAACATGATTTGGAAGATAAAAAGCACCTTTATGTAAGTCTGTGTTATAGTATTTTGTTTGTATACTTAATTGTTCCCAAGCTTTATGATCTAAGTCTTTTAGAGGGTCCAATTTTTTTGAAGCAAATCCAAAAAGCCAGTATCCTGTTGGGTAAGTTGGTATACTCCCTTGATAAATTTTAGAAATTGGAAATATATCTTTAATCTTACTATGGGATCGAATTAGTTCTTTTGCTAAATCATTATAAATGACACCTTCACTTTGATTAGTTAAAATGCCATTATCACTTAGAGCTTGGTAACAGTCGGAGTAAAATTCTTTCGTAAATAATCCTTCCCCAGGTCCAATCGGGTCAGTGGAATCAACAATTATCAAATCATATTTATTAACTTTATTTTTTATAAACTTTATTCCATCTTCATAATATAATGATACACGCTCATTATCCAGTTCGCACGATATTGTCGGAAAATATTCTTTAGACACATCACATACCATTTTATCTATTTCAACCATATCAACATGTTCAATTGATTTATATTTCATTAATTCTCTTACTGTTCCTCCATCGCCACCACCAATTACTAAAACATTTTTAATAGCTGGATTAACTGCCATAGGCACGTGTACGATCATATCATGATATATGAATTCATCTTTTTCAGTAACCATTACTAGTCCATCTAAAGTTAGTAATTTCCCAAATTCATAAGTATCTAATACATCAACTTTTTGATAGTCACTTTTACCAGAATAAATATGCTCCTTCACTTTCATAGAAAACTTTACATTTTCAGTGTGTTCCTCTGTATACCATAATTCCATTATATCTCCTCCTAAAACTGATATTTTAAAATACTACAGCATTATTTTACATCTAAGCAAAACAATTATTCACTTATTAAATATAAAGTATTTAATATAAATGTCAATATTTTTTATGTAAATATGTATAAGTTAATAAATTAATTTAATATGTGTATATATTAAATATTTGGAAAGAATACAAAAATACATATTTGGCATTATTGAGGTGGAGAATTTGAAGATATATATAGGAATAGGTCTCTTGATTTTAATAGCTATCGTATTATTATCAAGTGTTAAAATACATATATTGGTGTTGCGAAAAGGTGAAGATGATTATGTAGAACTAAATATGAGATTTTTATTTGGGCTCATTTCGTTTACAAAAAAAATACCCTTCATTGAAATGATGAATTTATTCTCAAAGAATAAAGATATTATAGAAACTGAAATTGATACCTATGCAAAAGTTGGATCTGTTAACGCAAAGAAAAGTAAAGTGGACCGGCTATTTAATTACAGAGAAATTAACTTACTGAAAGAGAAATTTATATTAATTAATCGAAAGTATAAAAAAGCTATAACATATTTTAAAAGAAAGTTAAATCTTGAAAAAATTTTATGGGAAACAATTATCGGAACTAATGACGCAGCCGAAACTGCAGTGCTTTTAGGTTTGTCTTGGATGTTGAAAGGGAATATTATCAGTATTATGTCAAATAATATAGGTAATATGAATCAACCAGTTATAAAAGTACAGCCTGATTTTAATCAAAGTATTTTTAGGACAAAGATTAACTGTATATTTTCACTGAAAATAACACATATTATTACTGCCTGTATAAAAATTGTTTTAATTAAAATAAATTAGAGGTTGGTGATAAAATGAATACGCATCCAATTGAAATGTTAATGAAAACAACAATGGAAAGTATAAAGGAAATGGTGGATGTAAATACTATTGTTGGAGATCCAGTAGAAACACCTGAAGGTACAGTAATTGTTCCAATATCAAAAGTATCCTTTGGTTTTGCATCTGGCGGTGGTGATTTCACTAATGAAATAAAGAAACATAAACATGAAGATGAGAATGAATTAGAAATTAAACCTCCAGATCAGTTTCCATTTGCAGGTGGTACGGGAGCAGGTGTATCTGTTCAACCGGTAGCATTTATGGTTGTAGGAAACGGACAAATGAAATTAATGCCAGTAGACCAAAAATCCAATATGATAGATAATATATTGAGTATGACACCTAAAGTAATGACTGGATTACAAAGTATGATGAATAATAGTAAGAATAAAAACACAGAAAATATAAACAATAATGGCCAAAATATTTAAGAGGACTGATATTTCAGTCCTCTTTTTAATTAATTTGTATATTTTGCTTATAAAAAGTATAATGTATATATAGATTAAGTTAGTAGTAAGGAGTTGTAGCACGTGGATATAAAAGAAGCTATAGAGTTAATATGGAACAATAGAAAATATAGCACAAACGATCCTAAAACAGCTATCAGTCATCTTAATGAAGAAGTTGCAGAATCACTAAAGGCTTTGATGAATGATGATATAGCAAAAGCAAAACGAGAGTTAAAAGATGCTATGAGTTGTATGTTTATTGCTTTAAAAGTATTAAATGTTGATGTAGAAGAGGCTATTGCTTATCAGGTTGAACAGATGAAAACACAACAGAATAGTAATAAAATAATGAGAATATACAAAAACAAGGTTGAAATAGTTGTAAATAATCATATTAAGGGTAGTTGGTCAATTTGGAGTGAGGATGACCTTGAAGAAGCTAGAAAAATAGGCAAAGAATTTGGCTGTAAAATTAAATATATTACAGATGATAACGAGATAAGTTTATAAATGCTTATCTTTTTTTATTATCGATAAATATAATAAAATTGTTTAGTTCATACTAAAGTAAGTAAAATATTATAAAAAATGAGAGGTGATAACTTGAAAAAAAAATTAAAGTATATAGTAGTATTGATTGTTTCAATTTGTATTAACGTTTTATTCGGCACTGTAGATGTCTCGGGAGGAATTCAAGCATCAGGACAGGCAGCAATCGTTTTAGATGTATCAAGTGGTACGATTCTATATGAAAAGAATATATATGAAAAGTTACCAATGGCAAGCACGACAAAGATAATGACAGCATTACTCGCTATAGAAAATGCTGATCTAGATAAAATTGTAACAGTACACCCAAGTGCCCAAGGGATAGAAGGTTCATCAATTTATTTAGAAGCAAATGAAAAAATTAAAATGAAGGATTTAGTTTACGGACTTATGTTAAGATCAGGCAATGATGCTGCCATTGCAATTGCATGTGAAATAGGGGGATCAGTTGAAGAATTTGTAGATTTGATGAATACTAGAGCTAGTGAAATAGGTGCTAATAATACAAACTTTGTAAATCCAAATGGTTTATATGATGTTAATCATTATACTACAGCATATGATCTTGGGTTAATTACAAAAGAAGCCCTTAGTAACCCTACTTTTAGAGAGATAGTAAGTACTAAAATGTGGGTAGCAGAAAGATCATCAAGTTATAAGTATTTCTCCAATAAAAATAAAATTTTATCACAATATGATGGTGGTGATGGAGTAAAAACAGGGTTTACAAAAAAATCCGGAAGGTGCTTAGTTGCATCAGCCACAAGAGAAGGTATGCAGCTTATTGCAGTTACATTAAATGATGGTAATTGGTTTAATACAACAATGGAACTTTTTGACTATTGTTTTGATTTATATAAACCATATACACACTTTACTAAAGGTGAAAAAATACATAATATATCTATTGTAGATGGTAAAAAAGAAGCAACTTACTCAGTGACAAAAAAAGAATTAATAGTTCCTGTATCTGAGTCAGATAGTGATATTATATCGGTTGTTAAAGCACCTAATATAATCGATGCCCCTGTAACTAAAGGGACAAAAATAGGATTATTGCAGACTTATAAGAATGGAAAGTTACTAGACAGTACTGAATTAATTATCGAAGAAAGTATAGAAAAGTTAACTTTTAAAGAAAAAGTTATGAGATTTTTATTTTAAACTAAATTATATCTGAATACTAAGTTTTGTTTAAGAGTGGCTTTTTAAAAGCCACTTTTTTATATCTATAAAGTTAAAATTAGGTACTGTACTGGTTTTTTCTATGTAAATTTGTAACAAAACCCACTAAAAAAAATATTCTATTACTAGGATATTTTTTTGTAATAGGAGGGACGATGTATGACTAAAAAACATACTAGATGTATTGATGTCGGTAGTGAATATTGTCCTTGTTACCTTGCGGAAACCATGGATTGTATAACATGTTCGCATTTACAGGATAAGAAGTTTTGTAATTGTAGCTGGGATGGATTTTGTGTTTACCAAGAATTTAAATTTTGTGGGAATAGTGTAAAAAATACAAGAGAATCTATAGAGGTAAAAATAGTTAAGAAAGAAAAGTTTCAAAAATTAATAGTTATAACCTTTAAAGCACCTCATACATTAGCACGGCAGTTAAATCAGCCAGGAGCATATATCTTTATTAGAAATAAAAATATGAATCATTTTTTTGATATACCAATGTCCATTATGGATGTAGATACATTTAAAAATGAAGTGAAAATAGCAGTACAAGTATTTGGGGTTAAAACTAAAACTATTCAAGATGTAGAGGATTCAATACTAGTTAGAGGTCCTTACTGGAATGGGTTATACGGTCTTGAAAATCTCAAACAGATCGAAAATCCTAAACCCTTAATTATTACAAGAGGGGTTGCCCAAGCCCCTGCTTTATTATTAATTAAGTACTTATCAAGAAGGTCAGAAAATATAGATGTAGTTTTAGATATTGGCTCCCCTGGACATGATTTTATAAGAGAAACAGACAAAGTAAGAATAATTGAAAATTTGGATCTATTTTCAAATCAAGCATATAAAAAACTTGATAAAATATTAGCTGACCATAGCTATAATCTAGTTTTTGTTGGGGCGTCAGACTATGTATATAAGCAGTTAATCGATCACACCCAAAACTTACAAGATAAAAAGATTATTACTACAAACAACAGTGAAATATGTTGTGGTGAGGGGATCTGTGGATCATGTACTACGTATGATATTTCTGGTATACCTATTAAAACATGTAAAACGCAATTAAATATTAAGTAAAGTCTTTATTTTCTAATAATTATCTACTTTAATTTACAGGGGGGGTTCACGTGGCAAAAATAGTTGTAATAGGTGGTGGCTGGGCAGGATGTGCTGCTGCAATAACTGCTAGAAAAGCAGGTGCAGAAGTTGAAATATATGAGAGAACAGATATGTTATTAGGCTTAGGCAATGTAGGAGGAATAATGAGAAACAATGGCAGGTTTACTGCTACTGAAGAAAGTATATTGCTAGGTGCAAAGGAATTATTTGAAATAACTGATAAGTGTTCAAGACATAAGAGTATTGAATTTCCAGGGCATAAACATGCTAGTTTATATGATGTAACCCTTGTAGAGTCAAAAGTAAGAAATCTTTTAATTTCATTAGGGATTAAACTAAATTTAGAAAACAGAGTAGTAGATGTTGTGAAAAAAAACAAAAAAATAACTGCTATTGAATTGTTTAATAATAATATAGTTGAAGCTGATGTTTTTATAGAAGCAACTGGCTCCACAGGATCCATGGGAAATTGTTTGAAGTATGGTAATGGATGTGCTATGTGTATATTAAGATGTCCTTCATTTGGGCCTAGGGTAAGCATAAGTCAAAAAGCAGGAGTAGATGATACCCTTGGACAGAGAAGTGATGGCTCCTACGGAGCTTTTAGTGGATCATGTAAATTGAACAAAGATTCACTGTCAAAGGAAATAAGAGATAAATTAAATAAAAATGGGGTTGTTATACTGCCTGTTCCAAATGAAGATATTAATCATGATAAGCTAAATATAAAAGTTTGTCAGCAATATGCGTTAAAAGAATATGCGGAAAATATAATTTTGTTAGATACTGGTCATGCTAAGCTTATGTCATCATTTTATCCATTAAATAAGCTTCGAAAGATACCTGGACTAGAAAATGCAAAATTTGAAGATCCATATGCAGGTGGAGTAGGTAATTCAGTACGTTATTTATCAATTGCACCTAGACATAATAACATGAAAGTGAAAAATATCGATAATTTACTATGTGCAGGAGAAAAAGCAGGACTATTTGTAGGGCATACCGAAGCGATCGCAACAGGTAGTTTAGCTGGTCATAATAGCGTGCGTCTTGTACTAGGTATGCCTTTACTTGAATTACCACGAAATACAGCATCAGGACACCTGATTGCATATCAAAATGACCAAATAAAATTAGCAGAAGGCTTAAAGAGACGGTACACTTTTGCAGGATCGGATTATTTCGCTATTATGAAAAAATTAGGTTTATATACAACAGATAAGAAGGAGCTAGAAAGTAAAATAAAAAGATTAGATTTATTAGACATATATAATGAAAAATTAATCTAAAGTATTAAGACAGGGCTAACGCCTTGTCTTATTAATTGAAACCAACTTTCAATTGGTAGAGAAGAAGAAAATAAATGATATTGTCGAAAAGCGCAAATTAATATATAAAATTGAAGAAATTACATGAATATATAAAAGAAATAGATATCAATTTACTACCTAGAGTTAATAAATCTATAAATGAATTTAATTATTTAAAATTGAGTTATATATAATTTACAAAAGATAACCACATAAAGTATAAAAATGCATAGTAGAGAAAAACAATATAAGTATACTATTCTTTAAATGTATATTTAGGGAATAGTTAATAGTTTGACTATATACATTTCTAAATTAAGCTATTATAATAAATAGTATAATTATTTATGGAGCTGGTAAAATGAAAAGAAAACTTAAAATACATAATAAAACTGATAAGCCTGATAACATTGTTTATAATGAACAAGAAACTATTGAACAGTGTCTCCTGATTGAAAGGCAACTCCCCTTCTTTATGCAAGACTTTTTTCTATATTTAAAAAATGCTGTTGCTATATCAACAAGACTAGCCTATCTTGAAGATATTCTATTTTTTTGTAACTACTTAATAAAAGAAACTACACTTTGCTCTACTAATATTGTACAAGATATTAAAATAGAAGATTTTAATAAAATTACTTCTAGAGATGTCAATCACTTTATAGGTAACTACTGCTCACGTTATGTAATAGAGAACGAAAACTCTTTTAGAATTATGGAAAATAATGTACGGACTCTCTCAAGAAAAAAATCCTCTCTCTCAGTTTTTTTTAAGTATCTCTATAGAGACGGAATGATTGAAAAGAATATAACTGATGGATTTAATCCTATAAAACTACCTAAACCACAGCCCGACGCAATAAAACGATTAGACATAGATGAGGTAGTAAAACTTATAGATCTAATTGAATCTGGTAATATGCTTACTGAAAAAGAAAAGATTTATTGGGGTAAAACAAAGTATAGAGATCGAGCAATCATTGTCTTATTTTTAACATATGGATTAAGAATTAGTGAATTACAACAATTAAATATTTCTTCATTTAATTTTAATCGTGGTGAATTTAAGATATATAGAAAAAGAGGAAAAGAAGTACTCATGCCAATCAATCGTACTTGTGAACAAGTGATAAACGATTATTTAGAAAAAGAACGTCCTGATAATAATAACTTAGATGATGATAATAGAGATGCTTTATTCTTATCTTTACAAAAAAAGCGTATGACAGTGCGAACAATTCGTAATCTAACAAAGAAATATACTTCACTTGTTTTGGGAATGGATAAAGGAAATGGATATAGTCCCCATAAATTGAGAGCTACTGCTGCTACTTCATTAATTCAGCAAGGATTTTCAATATATGATGTTCAAAACCTCTTAGATCATGACAATATTACAACTACACAGTTATATGCAGCCCATAAAAAAGATGTTAAAAGAGAAATAATTAAAAACTTTGAATGGATTGATGACTAACAATAACGAACACACGTTTGATAGTCTATTGTAAATATGTTATAATCATTGATATAATTAGGAATTTTGAAAGGAGATCTATAATTGTGTATGAAGATTTAAATAACAATCTATTACAAGTCTTATCTTTTTTAAAAAAAGAACTGCGTACTAAAGGGTATCCCCCTTCTGTTCGGGAGATATGTCATGCTGTAGGTTTCAAGTCTACTTCTACTGTACATAGTTATTTAGCTAAACTAGAGTCAAAAGGATACATTAGGCGTGATCCAACTAAACCCAGAGCAATTGAAATTCTAGATAACGATACAAAGTATGGTAATAACGAGCACACAGATACAAATTTAAATATTAAAAATATCCCGTTAGTCGGTAATGTTACAGCAGGTAATCCTATTCTTGCAGTAGAAAATATTGAGCATACTTTTCCGCTTCCATCTGACTTTGTAAATAATGAGAATGATGTATTTATGTTAAATGTAAAAGGAGATAGTATGATAAATGCTGCAATATTAGATGGAGATATGATAGTTGTAAAAAAACAATCTTATGCATCAAATAGTGATATTGTTGTTGCATTAATTGATGATGAAGAAGCTACTGTTAAAAGATTTTTTTTAGAAGAAAATCATGTAAGACTTCAACCAGAAAATGATTTTATGGAGCCTATTATTGTAGATGATGTAAAAATACTAGGTAAAGTAGTGGCTGTTTTAAGGAAAATGTAGAAATACTAAACTAAAGCTCCATGATTTTCAAATTGCTTTAGTTTAGTATCTATTATAGGTGTTTTATATTTGTGAAAGCTTTTATGGCCCCTAATTTAGAATGTGCATATGTTAGTCCACCTTGGAAATAAACTACATAAGGTTCTTTTATTGGAGCATCTGAACTAAGCTCTATTGATGATCCCTGCACAAATGCTCCTGCAGCCATGATAACAGGACTATCGTATCCTGGCATATCCCATGGCTCTGGTGAGACGAATGAGTCCACCGGTGAAGATGCCTGAACACCTTTACAAAAATCAATAATTTTATCTTTAGATCCTAGTTTTATTGCTTGGATAATATCACTTCTCTTATCATTAAATCTAGGTTTTACTTCATATCCTTCATCTTCAAAAAGTTTTGAGCAAAATACTGCACCTTTTACAGCTTCACTAACAGTTTGAGGAGCCAGGAATAATCCTTGCAATACTGTTCTTGTCTGTCCAAAAGTAAGACCGCATTCTTTTCCTATACCAGGGGAAGTTAGTTGATAAGAAATATCTTCAATAATTTTCTTTCTACCTACAATATATCCACCAGTTAATGCTAATCCGCCACCAGGATTTTTTATAAGTGATCCTGCAATAACATCGGCTCCTACTTCTGTAGGTTCTTTCTCTTCAATAAATTCACCATAACAATTGTCCACCATACATATTATAGATGGATCAACCTTTTTAACTAATTTAATAACTTTTTCAATGGTTTCTATGTCAACAGCATTTCTAAAGCCATAACCGGTTGAACGCTGTATATAAATTAGTTTAGTTTTAGTATTTATAGATTCTGAAATATTTTGAAAATCAATATTGCCATCTTCGAGGAAATCAATTTGTTTATAGAGAACGCCTTTGTTAATTAAACTAAATTTATAATTACCCTTTAAACCTATTAATTCATCTAAAGTGTCATAGGGTTTTGAAGTTACTGCTATCATTTCATCCCCATGTGAAAGTATAGATGTTAAACAAAGACTTAGGGCATGGGTGCCATTTACAATATTTGGCCGTACAATTGCATCCTCCGTACAGAATACTTTGGCATAGATCTCTTCAGTTTTTTCTCTGCCAATATCGTTATAGCCATATCCCGTTGTCCAATTAAAGTGCTGATCACTCAAATTTGATGATTGCATAGCATCTAATATTTTATATTGATTATATTCCTTAATAAGCTCTATTTGAGAATGCTGATCTTTAATCGATGTTTCAACGTTTTTTATTTTATTGAATAGATCATCTGAAATTTTATCATTAAATTTTCTAAGTTGATTCATAGTTTGTCCCCTTTATATGCGCATAATAATATAATTTGCCATTTAAAATTAAGAAAGCTACACTTATTTATTAATCAGCCTCTTTTTTTGTAGATATTTTTAAATTAATTAATTGACTTGGAGTTATAGTGGATATTGCATGCTTGTATATTAGTTGTTGTTTTCCATCCGAATCTAAAAGAATAGTATAGTTGTCAAACCCCTTTACATATCCTTTTATTTGAAAGCCATTTACTAAGTAAATAGTAGTCGGAATACTTTCTTTTCTTAACTCGTTAAGCAACAAGTCCTGTAAATTAATATTTGTATTTTTCACTGTAAAACGCCTCCTCATATTATTTAGCTCAGTTAAGTCTATCTTCTATATATTTTTTGATATCAGATTCTAAATTATGATCTGATTCATATTCGGAAATATTATACCATTTGATAAATTCAAATCTCCTAAACCAAGTTAGTTGTCTCTTTGCATATCTACGTGTATCTCGTTTTAATATGTTAACCATTTCATTATAATCTATTACATTATTTAAGTATTGTATAACTTCTTTGTAACCTAAGCCTTTCATTGATACTAATTCACTAGAATACCCACTATCGAGCAATTTCTTGACTTCATTAATTAGGCCCTCTGATATCATTATATCCACTCTTTTATTAATTCTTTCGTATAATTCCTCTCTTTGTCTAGTTAAACCAATTATTATATAATTGTAATCACAATTTAACTTTAACTCTTTACTAAAATCTTTAAAATTTTCACCTTGCATACATACTTCTATTGCTCTGATCACTCTCTTAACATTGTTTTTGTGAATTCTATCCGCAACATCAGGAGCTAAACTTTTTAATTTATCATGGAGATATTGGTTACCATAATCAATTGATTCTTGTTTTAACTTATCACGCAGAGCCGAATTGATCTGTGTTTTTGAAAAATCCATATGAAATAAAAGTGAATTTATATACAATCCTGTACCCCCAACAACAATTGGAAGGTTATTTCTTATTGTAATATCATTTAATAATTTTTTGGCATTTTCTTGAAATACAGCAACTGAGAACTCCTCATCTGGTGGAATCACATTAATTAAATGATGTTGAATCCCTTCCTGTTCCTGTACACTAGGTTTAGCCGTTCCTATATCCATGTACTTATAAATTTGCATTGAATCAGCAGAAATAATTTCACCATTAAATCTCTTTGCAATTTGGATTGATGTTTGTGTTTTTCCAACCGCTGTGGGTCCAACGATAATGACAACATTGTTTTTCAAGATTATATCGCTCCCTACTGTATTCTTTTAAAACTTTTCTCTATATCTTGTTTTGTTAAGGTTAGAATTATTGGTCTACCATGTGGACAAGTCAAAGGAGGTTCTAGAGTTAAGATATCATTAATTAAGTTTTCAACCTCAATTATATCTAATTTATCCAAAGCTTTTATTGCTGCCTTACACGCTTTCTTTATTAAGATGTCATCAAACATTAAGTCACTGTTAAATTTGTTTTGACTCTTAATGTTATCAATTATATCGTATAAAAAGTTAAAGTTCCTTAATTGATCCATAATAAGAGGTACACTTCTTATTACATAAGTATTATCCCCAAAATTTTCTATATTGAAGCCTAAATTCCTGAATTTTTCGATATGTTTTTCTAATATAAGGCAATCATCATTAGAAAATTCTAAAACATATGGCTGAATAAGTTGTTGACTAAGTATTTTCTCATTGTTAAGTTGTTCTACTAAATTATTGTACAAAAGTCTTTCATGAGCTGCATGTTGGTCTATTAAATAAATTGAATTTTCCTTTTCTAACATAATGTATGTGTTAAATATTTGTCCTATGATTTTATAATCAACTAAAAGATGACTTAAAAAATCATCTTGTTGATTAGTATCTTCCTCTTCTATATCGTTTCTATCTAATTTTTTCTGGAAGTATTTTTCAATTTCCAAGTTATAATCTGTACTGTTTTCTTTTACAATGCTTTCTCTACTTTTATTTTCTTGAGGAACACTTTTGACAAAGTCATTTTTATAATGATCAGCAGCAGCATAATCTAAATTGTGGGAATCAAAAGTATTAGCTGACTTATTTTGATTTTGATTTTTAATTTCTAATTCTGTAAACTTTGTATATGAGGTTAATGTATTTCTTATTAAGTTAAATAATTGGTTATATACACTTTGTTCATTTAATATCTTTACCTCTGTTTTGGATGGATGTACGTTAATGTCTATTTGTGAAGGTTCAATATCAATATAAAGAAAACAAATCGGAAATTTATTAATAATAACGGTTCCTTTATATGCATCCTCTATAGCACTAAATATTAATTTACTCTTAATAAACCTACCGTTAACATATGTAATTTCATATGACCGGTTTCCTCTTACAAAATTAGGTTGTCCTATATAACCCTTTACTTTGAAAGTATCAAATACACCATTTATTTCAATTAAATTTTTACCAATTTCTTTACCAAAAATATTAAGTATTCTATCTCTCAAATTACTATTCCTTGATGTAGTAAACATAACTTTATTATTGTTAATAAACTTAAAACTCACTGAATCTTTACTCAATGACAATCTTGAGATTATTTCAGAAATTTTAGTAGTTTCAGCCTGGGTACTCTTCATAAATTTTAATCTTGCAGGAGTATTAAAAAATAAGTTTCTTATAATAATTGTAGTGCCTGTTGGACAACCAATTTCTTTTTTATTGACAACTTTGCCACCTATAATTTCTATATGCATACCGTGTTCTTGTTCCTGTGTTTTTGTTATCAACTCTATTTGTGAAACAGATGCAATACTAGCTAAAGCTTCTCCTCTAAACCCAAGCGTTAATAAAGTGTCTAAATCATTAATTTTATTAATTTTTGATGTAGTATGACGTAAAAAAGCTTTTTCAATTTCTTCATCTTTAATTCCTGTACCATTATCAGTAACCCTTATATACTTTTTACCGCCTTCTTTTATTTCAACAACAATTGTATCTGCTTTTGCATCTATTGCATTTTCTGTTAGTTCTTTTACTACTGAGTAGGGACCCTCTACAACTTCACCAGCAGCAATTTTATTAATGACAGTGTCATCTAAAGTTTGTATATATTGAATCATAAAAGCCCCCTCACTTACTTTTTATTTCTTGACAAAGTTTATATAGAATATTAAAAGCTTCTATAGGTGTTGTTTCCATAATATTAATCTTTTTTAATATTTCAAATGCTTCTTCATTTACTTCATGATTTTTAGCTTGTACACTTTTCTCATTAAATTGATCACTAAAATTGTTATCCATAGTCTTATTAGGCTTTTCTAAGTCTTTAAGTAACTGTTTTGACCTCTTAATTACACCTTCAGGAAGTCCAGCAAGGTTAGCAACTTGAATACCATATGATTTATCAGCGCTTCCTTCTATAATTTTACGTAAAAAAACAATTTCATCTCCATTTTCTTTTATTGCTACACGATAATTTTTTACATGTGGTATTTCATTTTCTAGCTTTGTTAACTCGTGATAGTGAGTTGAAAAAAAGGTTTTTGCTTTTATATTATTGTTTATATATTCTATTATTGCCCACGCAATACTAAGTCCATCAAATGTACTTGTTCCACGACCTACTTCATCTAAAATAAGCAAACTTTTTGAAGACGCATTTTTTAATATGTGTGCCACTTCACTCATTTCAACCATAAAAGTACTCTGACCCTGTGATAAATCGTCACTTGCACCTACTCGAGTAAAAATGCGATCAACTATACCAATTTCAGCCTCTTTGGCAGGAATAAATGAGCCTATTTGCGCCATCAAAACAATTAAAGCTACCTGCCTCATATAAGTTGATTTACCAGCCATATTTGGACCAGTTATGATGGACATTCTATTAGTATTTGTATCAATTTTAGTATTATTTGGAATGAAAAGTTCATTATCCATAACTTTTTCAACTACGGGGTGACGTCCCTCTTTTATGGATATTGTATTGCTATTGTTTATATTAGGTTTTATATAGTTATTTTCTTCAGCTACTTGTGCTAAAGAGTATATAACATCTAATTGCCCTAAGAATTTAGCAGTACGCTGAATTGATAATAAGTATTTTTCTAAATGCTTTCTGATTTCAATAAATAGATTATATTCTAGGATAACTATTTTATCTTGTGCACCAACAATCTTAGATTCTACTTCCTTTAGTTCAGAGGTTATATACCTTTCACAATTTGCCAAAGTTTGTTTTCTTATAAAATGATCGGGTACTAGATGTAAATTACTCTTTGTAACCTCAATATAATAGCCAAAAACTTTATTGAAACCTACTTTTAAAGACTTTATACCTGTTATTTCTTTTTGCTTTTTTTCTAAGTCTGTAATCCACAACTTCCCTTCAGTTATTCCTCGTCTTAGTTCATCTAGCTCAGTATTATAACCTGTTTTTATTATTCCACCGTCTTTAATATTTGTAGGAGGATCATCTATGATTGAATGATCTATCATATTTGTAATCTCGTCATGTACTTCTATATTTTCTAATACATTAGAGAAAAGTTTATTATTACACCCATTAAATATACTTTTGAGTTCAGGTATTTGTTCTAAAGAAATCTTTAAACTAATTAAATCTCTAGGATTAACAGAGCCATATGATATTTTAGCAGATATACGTTCAATGTCATAAACCTTCTTTAGACACGCTTTTAATTCAGACTTTAATATAATATTCTCTTTTAAAAATTCAATTGCATTAAGTCTTTCTTTTATCGCTACTTCATCAATTAGAGGTTGATCTACCCATTTTTTTAGTGTTCGCCCACCCATAGCTGTAATAGTCTTATCAAGTAACCATAATAATGAGCCCTTTTTAGTTCTAGCTCTTAAAGTTTCCGTTAACTCTAAATTGTTTCTTGTTACAATGTCTAAGGGCATTGTTTTATTAATATTATATATATTTAGATTGTTTATATGAGATAATGTTCTTTTCTGGGTTTCATTAATATACTCCAGTAATAGACATGTTGCTTTTAAGCTAATGTTATCACTGTGTATTTGATTCTGGTTTATAACATTAAATGAACTTTCTATTTGTAGTATTTTCTCATCTATTTCGTTATTATCCATACTATATGAATTCAGATAATAATTAAAACTAGGTTGTATTTTTTTAAGAAATTGACTCTGCGTATTACTTTCAGTAAAATAAATAATTTCTTTTGGTTCAACTTTACCAAATTCATTCATTAACATAGCATCGCTGTTAGATCCAATTAACTCAGTAGCAAAAAGTTCACCTGTAGAAATATCCGTGTATGCTAAACCCCAACTTTCAGACTCACCATAAACTGCTACTAAATAATTATTCGTCTTCTCATCTAACAACTTTGTATCTATTAAAGTGCCAGGAGTTATAACCCTCACTACATCTCTTTTTACAATACCTACGGCACTAGATGCGTCCTCAATTTGTTCACAGATCGCAACTTTGTATCCTTTTGAAATTAATCTATCTATGTATGTATCAACTGAATGATGAGGCACACCACACATAGGTGCTTTTTCCTTCATACCACATTCTCGTCCAGTTAGAACTATTTCTAATTCCCTCGCAGCAATTATTGCATCATCAAAGAAAAGCTCGTAAAAATCACCTAATCTAAAAAAAATTAACGAATCTTTATGTTTATCTTTTATCTGCATATATTGTTGCATCATTGGAGTAAGTTTTTTCATTAATTTTACCCTCCTATAAATAAATCACAATTTAATTATAACAAATAAATACTAGTTGAGGAAATTGCATAATTAAATTTAGACGAATAAATATAAAAAATATACCTTCCCCTGCTTCGAATTTGTCAATTTGATTTTTGGCTGTAAATTCAATGATCCAAGTCAACAAATAAGGCGTGACCTCAGGTAACATTTTGTATATTTATTCTATGAAAACCTTCAATAATGTAATTATGCAATTTCCTCAGTTAATAAAAAAAAGAATGCTAAGCATTCTATTTTTTTATCAACCTTCCATTTAATGAAAATGTTTTAGCTTCTATGATTTCAACATCTACTAAGCTACCAATGTAGCTTATATCCCCCTCAAAATTAACAAGTTTATTTTGACGTGTTCTTCCCATTAATTTACTTGAATCAGTTTTGCTTTTACCTTCCACTAGCACTTCAACAACTTTATTTTCGTAACTTTTATTTATCTCCGCACTAATATTATTTATAACTTCTAGAAGTCTATTAAATCGTTCGTGCTTAACTTTTTCGTCTACATGATTTTCCATATTTGCAGCTGGTGTGCCTTTTCTAGTTGAATATAGGAAAGTAAATGCAGAATCAAATCTAACTTTTTTTACAATATCTAATGTATCTTCAAAATCTTCTTCGGTTTCTCCAGGAAATCCAACAATTATATCAGTTGTAAGTGAGACAGAAGGTATTCGATTTTTTATTCTAGATACCAGGTCTAAATAACTTTCTTTAGTATAACTTCTATTCATTTCTTTTAGTATTTTATTACTACCTGCTTGAAAGGGTAAATGAATATGTTCACATAATTTATCTCCCGTTGCTACTGCTTCAATTAATTTATCAGAAAGATCTTTAGGATGGGATGTCATAAATCTAATTCTATCTAATCCTTCAACCTTATTTAGTTCTAATAATAAATCAGCAAAATCTATTTCATTTTGATTGGTACTTCTATATGAGTTTACGTTTTGTCCTAATAACGTAATTTCTTTTGTTCCATTATCAATTAATGTTTCAGCTTCTTTAACAATATCTTTAAGGTCTCTACTTCTTTCTCGTCCTCGTGTATAAGGCACAATACAATAAGTACAGAAGTTATTACATCCATACATAATGTTTACAAAAGCTTTTAAGTCATGCTTTCTTTGAGACGGGATTCCTTCAATAATTTCACCTTCATTTTCCCAAACTTCAACAAGCATATTATTTGATTGCTTGCAGTTAGCAAGTAGTTCTGGGAATCTATGTAGATTATGTGTTCCAAAAACAAGGTCAACAAAAGGGTATTTTTTCTTTATAGCATCCACTATTTCTGTTTGCTGCATCATGCAACCACAAACAGCAATAATTAAATCTTCATTTTTCTTCTTTAAATTTTTTAATGCACCTAGATTTCCATATACTTTTAACTCTGCATTTTCTCTCACACAACAAGTGTTAAAAATAACTATATTTGCATCTTCTTTATTTTTTGTTTCATTATAATTCATTTGTTTTAACATAGCCCATAACTTCTCAGAGTCATGTTCATTCATTTGACAACCATAAGTAACGATCATAGCATTTTTAGGTTGTCCGGTTAAGTGTAAGTGTTCTATGTTTTTTTGATTAAGGGCTTCTATATACTCTTGTTGTTTTTGAATATCATGTGAATCTATCTCGTATTTATGCTCTCTCTTCAATTAAATTCCCTCCGTTAATATGGCAAATGCATAATTTAAGTGAGTTAAGTATTAACTCAACTACCTCGTTAATTCCTTTTGATGTTGTATCAATAGTAATAGCATCTTCCGCTTTAATAAGGGGTGAAGCAGTTCTTTCACTATCCATTTTATCTCTAAGTTTAATATCATTTTCAATTTGATCAAGTGTTACTTCAGTATTTTTAGTCTTTAATTCAAGATATCTTCTTTTCGCCCGCTCAGCAACTGTAGCTGTAACAAAAAATTTAAAATCTGCATTAGGTAAAACATTAGACCCAATATCTCTACCATCCATTACTACATGATTATTAGCAGCAATATTTCTTTGCATTTCCACTAATATTTCTCTAACTTCAGGTATTTGTGCAATGAATGATACAGATTTAGTTACATCTTGGCTCCTAACCGGTATGGAAACATTCTCGCCATCTAAACAAATATCTCCGCCATTAAAATTGATTTCTGTTGTAGTTGCCATCTCAACTATTGATTGATCATCGTGAATTGACAAACCATTTTTTAAAACTTTATATGTTAATGCTCTATACATTGCACCTGTGTCAATATACAAAATCTCTAGTTTAAGCGCTAATTTTTTTGCAATAGTACTTTTTCCAGCACCTGCAGGTCCATCTATAGCAATTTGAACGTGTTTCATATTATCTTTCACTCCTTATTATCACTGCCATTTAATTTATGCATTGCTACCAGCCACATACCCTGTAGAAAAGGCTATTTGTAAATTAAACCCACCACTTAACGCATCAACGTCAATTATTTCACCTGCAAAGTACAATCCTTTTATTAACTTTGACTCCATTGTTTTAGGATCTATTTCTTTTGTAGAAACACCTCCTGAGGTTACAATAGCTTCTTTAATTCCTCTAAGTCTAATTGGTGTCATTTTTGAACGCTTCATTATGTCGATTAGTTGGCTTAATTCATTTTTTGATATTGTCTGAATGCTTGTACTCCTATCAATTTTTAAAATATCTAATAATTTTCTACTTAGATTTTTGGGCATATATCTATTTAAAAATTGCAAAATAGAGGTAGTAACCTCTTTTTGAGAAGTATAGTGCTTAAAATCTAATTCAAATTGTGAATCAGAAATATCCGGTAAAAAATCAAGAAAAAACGTTATCTCATATTTATCATCTAAAATATAACGGTTAATCTTTGAAGATATCTCAAGAATTACTGGCCCAGAGACACCATAATGAGTAAAAATAATTGATCCTTTATGAATGCTCTTTTTCACCTTATTCTTTATTTTAATTTTGCACGTAACAGCTATATTAGTTAAGGATAAACCCATAAGCGATTTAGCCCATTCTTCATCAATTTCTATAGGACTTAGTGCCGGTTTTATATCTACAATCTTATGGCCAAGTTTTTCTACAATATTATAGCCATCACCAGTACTTCCGGTATTCGGATAGGACATTCCTCCAGTTGTACAAATAATACTATCTGCTTTTATTTCACTATTATCACTTAGGATCACAGAATAAACTGCTTCCTTATCTGCCTTTATACCTTTTACCTGTGTGTTAAGTCTTAAATCAATTCTTTCTTTTTGGATCAATTCTAAAAAGAAATCAATAACCTCTGAAGAGGCGTTTGAGGCAGGAAACACTCTTCCAAGTTCCTCTACCTTTAAATTTAATCCATTACCTTCTAAAAAATTCATTAAGTCTTGATTGTCAAAAGTATTAAAGCTAGAATATAAAAAACGAGAATTACTAACAGTATTCTTTATAAAGGTATCAATATCACAATTGTTTGTAATATTACACCTTCCACCGCCGGTTATGGAAAGTTTTTTTCCGATTTCTCTATTCTTTTCTAATAATATGACCTGGTTATTATTCTTACTAGCTATTATTGATGCTAATATACCTGCTGGTCCAGCACCAATAATCACAATTCTACGATTAATCATTATGTAACTATCTCCTGTGAACATTTTCATTAAATTTTTGAAGTATAAGTTGGTTATTTACAAAAATCATAGTACTAATAGAGCAATTACTCAGCTTAAGCTTTATCATACTATTAAGATTCATATTTAATAATTTTATAAAAAACAATTTCATCATCGTACTATGGCTAACAATTAAAACATTTTTTGACTTATTAGAGCTGGCTATATTAAGAATTGTTTTATAAATTCTATCTTGAGCGTTTAAAATATTCTCACCATAAGGAATTTTCGCGTTTTCAGGGTCGGTCAGCCATAAACTTAGCTGATCAGGATACTTAGCTTTAATTTCATCTAATGTTTTTCCTTCCCATAATCCATAATCAAATTCTTTTAAACCTTCACCCTCTTGTTCAGTTATCGGAATATTAATCCCACTTGAAATTATATTTGCAGTTTGCTTTGCTCGTCCAAGGCTACTTGTATAAATAATATCAATATTACCCCTACTCAAAACTTTAGTAAGTTCTTTAACCTCATAAATTCCTTGCTCAGATAAACTAGAGTCTTTTTTACCTTGGGTTATTCCCAAAGAATTCCAAACAGTTTGTCCATGTCTTACCAAAAAAACTTTTTTCATAATTATCTTCCCTATTTATCTCTTTTTAGAATTATAAACATTATAACGGTCCCATATGGTCTCTAATTTATTAAAATAGTTAGTTATTTCTTCTTTTTCACACATCCCTACAGATACAATTAACGCGTTGATTAAACTTAATGGCGCAACTAATGAGTCAACAAAAGAAGCCATATTACTTCCCGCAATTAAAGCATAATCAGCCAAATTATATATTGGAGATGAAGTACTATCTGTTAAACCTATAATTTTAACACCTTGTTCTTGTGCATAATTCATTAATTCTATCGTTCTATTGGCATACCTTGGATAGCTTATTCCTATAAGAAGATCTTCTTCAGAAATCCTCATTATTTGTTCGAACATATCGCTTATACCATACCTAACAAAAACTACATTATCTAAAATTAAATTTAAATAGAAGCCTAAATATTCAGCTAAAGCAGAAGAACTTCTTAGGCCAACTATATATATTTTTTTTGCATTAAGAATCTCATTAACTATATTTTGAAAAGTTTCATGGTCTATATTTTCTAATGTTAAACGAATATTTTCAATATCTGATTTTAAAACTTTCTTTAATGTTTTAGAGTGAGTCGAATAGTCAGGAGACATCTCGACTCTTTGAACCGTTGTTAACTTGGTCTTTACTAGTTCTCGTAATTCTTTTTGTAAATCTGGATATCCTTCAAATCCAAGGGCATTTGCAAATCTAACAACAGTCGCTTCACTAACGTGAACATTAATGGCAAGTTTAGATGCAGTTAAAAAAGCTGCTTTATCATAATGTTCGAGTATATAATTTGCAATTAATCTATGACTTTTACTTAAGCTAGGAATTTTCTTTTGTATATAAACTAATAAATCTTTTCTATCATCACTCATAATTATCATCCTATTTTTCATAATAAACTACTTAAAAAATTATATCATTAATAGTATTTCAAATCTACTGATATTTTTCTAACCCTAAGCTACGTAATTTTTCAAATGTTTTATAGTTTGTTAAGTCAAAATGTATGGGAGATACAGAAATATAATTATCTTTTAGGGCTAGTATATCGCTTTCCTTATCTTGCTCCATTTCAATAACATCGCCACACATCCAATAGTATGAATTACCCCTAGGATCTTTTCTTTCACTAAAGCTATTATCGTATTTTGTAATCCCTAGAGTAGTTATCTTTACTCCTGAAATTTCATTAAGAGGACATGTAGGATAGTTCACATTAATAATTGTTTCTTGAAGGATTTCTTTACTATTAAGTATGTCACTGGAAATTTTTTTTATAAATCCCGCTGCGTCATTATAAGTCGATATATTTCTGCTTCCCATGGAAACAGCTATAGAAGGGATTTCTAATATTGCAGCTTCTACAGCAGCAGAAACAGTCCCTGAATATATAACATCTGTTCCTAAGTTAGGCCCATTGTTAATGCCAGATACAACTAAATCCACATTTCTATCCTTTAGTATTGCTTGTACACCTAATTTAATGCAATCAGCTGGTGTACCATTTACAGCGTAAGCTTCTATATCCGAATTAAAAAAATCAACTTTTTTTACTCTAAGTGGTTGATGCATGGTTATTGCATGACCCGTAGCACTTCTTTCAGCATCTGGTGCAATAACGATTACTTCTGCAATTTCATTTAACATTTTGGCTAAAACGTGTATTCCTTGAGAAAAAATTCCGTCATCATTACTTATTAATATTCTCATGTTTTTTCCTCCTTAGATTTAAATGTATTTTAATTTGTATTTTTAATTTTATAATAATACATAATATTAGTGTGAGGTGATATTTTGATTCAAATAGACGATGCAGGAAGCGGTAGTTTATTAGGTGGAACAATTATTGGAGTTCTCAGAGTTGAGACTAAAGAATATGAGTATGAAATAATACCACTTAAATTATACAGTGGTGAAAACTTTGAAAAAAAAGTATATATAGATTACGTTACTAAAATAATAGAAAATATTTTTAAGAAAATGGGCGTTACAAAGGATGAACGAATAGAGGTTTGTAGAGGTTATATGTTCGATAAACTTAAACTATGGTTTGATAAAAATAACTATAATTACTTTAGTACAGAAATTAAAGAACCATTACAAAGTATTATCGAGAAGTCTTTTGAAGATTATGCCATAAAGCTAGGTTTGCCCTCTAGTTTTATAACCTATACTAAATATCCATTTCATTTTCACAGAATTTTAAAGTGGGTCTATGCGGATTACAAAACACGTAGCAAGTTATGTAAAGAGGGTTGGAAAAGCTGGAAAAAATATAGTAATCTTGAAGTTGCATTTAACTATGAAGTTGTTAAAAGTAAAAACCTACTGTGTTTAAAATGTAATCAACCAATCCCTTATAATTCTACAGTAACTGTTAAAATGTATACAAGTAATAAGCTAAATAAAATATACTTGCATAATAATTGTATTTGAATAGCTCCTACATTTAAAGGAGCTATATTTATATTGGGTGAATTTTATTTTTTTCATTATATAAAGTTGTCTCAATTTTGTATTTCTTTGCCCAACGTTTTTTAAAGAAAGCGTTCGCAACTTGTGGAAATAAAGCATATGATAATATATCTTCATCCTGTTCAATATACTCTTTTATCTGTTCTCGCAGATAGTCTAACTGTGGTTCGATTAGATCAGCCGGTCTACAGGTAATTACCTCCTGATCTCCAATTATTTGTTTTTTAATAGCTTCATTTATTGGTACTTCCGTTTTACCATATTGTCCTCGTACAATATCTTTTACTTCTTTTGAAGACATTTTGTATCTTTCACCAGTTATTACATTAAGTACTGCTTGTGTTCCAACAATCTGACTTGTCGGTGTTACTAGTGGTGGAAAACCTAAGTCCTTTCTTACTCTAGGGATTTCATCTAACACTTCTTCAAACTTGTCAAGTTTATTTTGTTCCTTTAATTGATTAATAAGATTTGACAGCATACCACCTGGCACTTGGTATACCAGTGTTTTAGCGTCTACTCCCAGTACTTTAGGATCAATTAGTCCTTCATCTAAGTATTTATCTCTTAAAGGCCTAAAATATTCAGTAACTTGATTTAAAGCTGTTAAATCTAATCCTGTATCATATGGGGTATCCTTTAACGCAGCTACTAAAGATTCAGTAGCCGGCTGAGATGTACCTAAAGCTAAGGGAGATATGGCTACATCAACAATATCTATACCAGCTTCTATTGCCTTAATATAAGTCATAGATGCTATACCACTAGTATAATGTGTGTGTAATTGTATGGGCACCTTAACTTCACTCTTTATCGCACTAATTAAGTCAAATGCAACATAGGGTGTTAATATACCCGCCATATCTTTGATGCAGATTGAGTGTACACCTAAATTCTCCATTTCTTTTGCTTTTTTAATATAATGATTTAAATTATGAACAGGACTAATCGTATAGGAAATCGCACCTTGTGCATGACCACCCTGTTTAATCGTTTCATCAAAAGCTGTTTCTAGATTTCTTATATCATTTAAAGCATCAAATATTCTAATTATATCTATCCCATTGTGAATAGATTTTTTTACAAATTCTCTTACTACGTCATCTGAAAAATGTTTATAACCTAAAATATTTTGTCCTCTTAATAGCATTTGTAGTTTTGTATTTTTCACTTTCTTGCGTATTATACGCAATCTTTCCCATGGATCCTCATTTAAAAATCTTAAGCAAGCATCAAATGTTGCACCACCCCATACTTCCAAGGAATGATATCCTATTTCATCTAAAGTTTCAAGTATAGGGAGCATTTCAGAAGTTCTCATTCTTGTTGCTAATAACGACTGATGGGCATCACGTAAAACTGTTTCGGTAACCTTAAGTTTTTTCATATAAAAACCCCTCTATGATAGTAACATTTTTATAGGCAACTACTTATAATCTTCACTTTTTTTCAATCAAGATAATAATAGGTGGATTATTATCTTGATTTAGATAACTACAATGTAAAACTGAAAATTCATTATAGTTTAATGTATTAATGAAGTCTATAATTTTATTTTTCTCAATTTCTCCTCCGATATGCCCATAATAAATAATTAATGAAATAATACCTTTCTTTTTAAGTAACTGCATAACTGACTTAAGTGCAGTTATACTTGATTGGGGTTTTGTTACAATTTCATGGTTACCTCCAGGCAAATAACCAAAGTTAAACATTGCTACATCAATTGGTTCGTTAACGTATTTTAAGATATTAGCATGACTATCATTTATTAAAAACAAGTTATCCTTTTTTTCAAACCCATGCTGATCTAACAAGTTTTTTGTGTTAATAAGTGCTGTTTCCTGAATGTCAAAAGAAAACAATTTTCCTGAAGTTCCAATAGAATTTGCTAAAAATAAGGTGTCATAACCATTACCCATAGTTGCATCTATTGCATTACACTCTTTTGCTAGCTTGTCTGATAATATCCTTTGTACAAATTTTGTTGCTCTTAATGTTGACATTTTTACCCCTTTCTATCGACAACAATTTTGTTGTCGTATTACTTTGGGATCACAAAATAAATAAGCATCTATATGATCAATAGGAAGTTGATTATTTATAGTTAATGCTTCTTTTACATGTTTAGCCCCTCTATTAAGATAAAATTGAGTCATTTCAGTACAGGCCTTTATAGCCACATTCTCAATTTGATTATATTCTAAGTAATGTAGAGACGCTTTAAAAAGCGCATCTCCTAATCCTTTATTCCTAAATCCTTCGGAGATAAATATATCTTCAATAATTGCTATTGAATCTGCGTGTAAGTTTAATTTTGAGTAACCGATGATACTTTTACCATCATATACTGTCATAAATTTAATATTATGACTAGAATCAGTCTTTATTTCACCTCTATTTTTATTAATAAATTCTATTAGATTTGCAATTGAATTAGCCTCTAACTCTTTAATCGTAATCATACAAACCTACCTTTTTTATAGTTTTTTCAAATAATTAATTTCTTTTTCTGTAAGAAATCTCCACTTACCTAGTTCTAAATTACCAATATTAAGTTTGCCTACTGCAATCCTTTGTAAACTAATTACAGGATGCCCTATGGCCTGACACATCTTTCTTACTTGTCTATTTCTGCCCTCTGTTATAATAATCTTAACAGTACTCATATCAGATTGGGAATTTAAAATTTCAAAATACGCTGGTTGTGTTTTATAATTATCAATTTCAAGCCCTTTTTGAAATTTATTTATATTATCTTTCGATGGTGTGCCTTTTATTTTAGCAATGTATACTTTTTCTACTTTATGTTTTGGGTGGGTTAGTTTATATGTTAATTCTCCGTCATCAGTTAGTAATAACAATCCAGAAGTGTTATAATCTAACCTTCCTATAGGATGAATTCTTTTATTAATTTGCACTAGGTCGGTTACTTTATCACGATTAAATTGATCAGAAACTGTCGTTACATACCCAGTTGGTTTATTTAAAAGTATATAGATTTTTTTTTCTGAAATAGTTACCCTTTTGTTTTGGTAAGTAACAATGTCTTTATTAGGATCAATTTTATGGCCCATTTCTTTTATAACCGTATTATTTACTTTTATAAAACCATCTTTGATTAACTCTTCACTTTTTCGTCTAGATGCTACTCCACAGGCTGCAAGAAATTTTTGTAGTCGCATCAGTTCACCTCGGTTCTTTTAAATAATATAGCTTTTTGATTTTCACAAGAAATACCTTCTCATTTTTTTATCAAGTGAAAGTAATTAATCTTTGTTCTGAACTTTATTACTTGAGGAAATTGTATAATTTTATAATTGAAAATCTATACAATTTCCTCATTGCTTAAACCTGTCTCTACTCAGTTTTTTCTTGTAAAAAAGCTTCTATTCTTGTTAATCCTTCTTTTATATTTTCCATTGAGTTGGCATATGATATACGCATGAAGTTGTCAGAACCAAAAGCTTTTCCCGGTACAATTGCAACATTAGCTTTTTCAAGAAGTAATTCTGAAAAATCAACAGAGTTCATGATTAATTTTCCTTTTATCTCTTTACCAATAAATTCAGTGATATTCATCATGATGTAAAATGCACCCTTAGGTACAATACAAGACAACCCTTCAATATTATTAATTCTATCAACCATATATTTTCTTCTTTCATCAAAGGATAAACGCATTTCTTCGATAAACTGTTGACTTCCCTGAATTCCTTCGATACTTGCGTATTGAGCAATCGTATTTGGATTTGATGTTGAATGACTCTGTATATTTGACATAACCTTAGCAATTGATTTATTTGAAGCTGTATAACCTATTCTCCAGCCTGTCATAGCATATGCTTTCGACATTCCATTAACAACGATGGTTAAGTCTTTTATTTCATCGTTTAAGCTTGCAATACTTACATGTTCAAAATTATCATAAATTAATTTTTCATAAATTTCATCTGAAACTACTAATATATTATTTTCTACGGCAATTTCTGCTATTTCTTCAAGTTCATTTTTTGTATAAACTGATCCAGTAGGATTAGAAGGGCTATTTAAAATAATAGCTTTCGTATTTTTTGTGATCGATTCTTTAAGCACTTCGGTATCCATTTTAAATGAATTTTCCTCAGAGCATTCTATATAAACAGGTGTTGCATCAGCCATTTTTACTAGTTCCGGATAGCTTACCCAATATGGTGTTGGAATAATTACTTCATCACCTGGATTACAAATAGCTTGAAATACATTATATAATGAATGTTTCGCTCCATTTGAAACGATAATATTTTCTTTTTCATAATCTAAATTATTATCTTTTTTTAACTTTTTACAAATTACTTCTTTTAATTCTGGTAAACCAGAAGCAGGTGTATATCCTAAATTTTTATTCTCTATAGCATTTATTGCTTTTAATCTAATATTATCAGGTGTATTAAAGTCAGGTTCACCTACCCCAAATCCGATTACATTTATTCCCTTAGCCTTCATTTCCTTAGCTTTTGCATCGATAGATAAAGTTACAGATGGCGTAAGACCTAGATTTTTATTAGATAATTTTATGTCCATACTTAACCTCCACTTTTCAATTGATTTTTACTACTAAAAGATTAATATTCTCCAATAAATTTATATATCCTTTTTTTTAAAAACAATATAATATTATGTATCTAAACGCTAATCATATTTTCTATTAATTTTACAGGCACTGAACTTGTTCCTAAATCAGCACGTTTGCTTGTTTTATCAGGTATTCGGTGAAAGTCTGATCCCCCTGTAGTTATCAGATTGTGTTTGTTAGAGATTTTAAGAAAGTCTGATATATCATCTTCTGTATGTGTGGGATAAAAAACCTCTAATCCATTGATTTTGCAAGAAATAATTTCTTGAGTTATATCCCTATTATTTATTAAGCCTGGATGTGCTAAAACAGCGTAGCCTCCAGCCAGCCTTATTACATCAACTGCTTCCTTTGGTGTAATTTTATATCTGGGCACATATGCTGGTGCATTTATATTAAGATATAGTCTAAAGGCTTCATCAAATGTTTCTACATAATTTTTTTCTATTAATACTTGTGCAATATGTGGACGGCCTATTACTCCTTTAGCATATTTACTCACTTCCTCATAAGATATATCCATACCAATACTATTCAGTTTGTTTATTATTTTTTCTGCACGACTTTCCCTATGAAACTTTATTTTATCTAAAAGTGTTATAAGACTATTTGACTTAAAGTCTATATTATAACCTAAAATATGTATTTCCTCGGACTTATATTCTGTACTTAGCTCAATGCCAGGAATAAATGTGAAATTTTCAAACTTTTTCGCATAGGCAACTGCATCCGGCAAACCTTCAACCGTATCATGATCAGTAATCGAAAGCCCCTGTAATCCTTTTTTTATTGCATAATCAATAAGGGATTTAGAAGATAATGAGCCATCAGATGATGTTGTATGGGTGTGCATATCGATAAGGTCCATATTAATTTTAACCTCCTTTATTCAATTAGTATATGCTATTTAATATTATCCTATAAAAGTTCAATTTTATAAAGTAGTAGCTATATAATAAAAAAAGTGACCTATCTTACCTATCTTACTATATAAAAAAATCTGCCTCATCAGCAGATTTTTTAAAAGTTACCTTGGTTCTATTATTAGTTTAATAGCCGTTCTATTCTCACCATCTATGGTAACGTCTGTGAAGGCTGGGATACAAATTAAATCTAGACCACTTGGTGCAACAAAGCCTCTAGCAATAGCTACTGCTTTCACTGCTTGATTTAGAGCCCCAGCGCCTATGGCTTGAATTTCGACTCCACCGTTTTCTCTTAATACACCGGCTAAAGCGCCTGCTACAGAATTAGGATTTGATTTTGACGATACTTTTAGTACTTCCATTATATTAGCCCCCCAAGTATTTTCATTTTTAAAATCACCTTAAATTTTATATTCTACCTTTTTGAAAAAATACCTTCATTAATTATTTAAAATTTTACAAAATAAAAAGAAACAAAAAGTTATGTTATATATACATAAACTCTTTGTTTCTTTTATTATTTTGCATATTCAATAGCACGAGTCTCTCTTATAATATTTATTTTAATTTGACCCGGATATTCTAAATCACTTTCTATGCGCTTAGTCATATCCCTTGCTAACAGAACTGTTTCATCGTCATTATAAACTTCAGGTTTTACAAGTATTCTAATTTCTCTACCAGCTTGAATAGCATAAGACTTTTCTATACCTTCGTAACTATTTGCTATTTCCTCAAGTTTTTCTAATCGTTTTATATAGGATTCTAAAGTTTCTCTACGAGCACCAGGTCTTGCTGCTGAAATTGCATCCGCGGCTGTAACTAATACTGCTTCAACAGTTTGAGGCTCATAGTCACCATGGTGGGTAGACATTGCATGTATAACTTCTTTAGACTCTCTATATTTTCTTAAAAGCTCCATGCCAATTTCAACATGTGTTCCTTCGACTTCATGATCAATTGCTTTGCCAATGTCATGTAATAAACCTGCTCGTTTAGCAATTTTAACATCTACACCTAACTCGGAGGCCATTATTCCAGCTAAGTAAGCTACTTCCATAGAGTGTTTAAGCATATTTTGACCATAGCTTGTTCTATATTTTAATCTTCCAAGTAACTTAACTAACTCAGGGTGTAAGCCATGTACACCTGTTTCAAAGGTAGCTTGTTCCCCTTCTTCTTTTATAATGGTCTCTACTTCACGTTTAGCTTTATCGACCATTTCTTCAATTCTTGCAGGATGGATTCTTCCATCGACAATTAACTTTTCTAGAGCAATTCTAGCAGTTTCTCGACGTATTGGATCAAATCCTGATAGTATTACAGCTTCAGGAGTGTCATCAATTATAAGATCTATTCCTGTTAATGTCTCAAGGGTACGAATATTTCGTCCTTCTCGTCCTATGATTCTTCCCTTCATTTCATCATTAGGAAGTTGAACTACCGTTACGGTTGTTTCTGCAACGTGATCGGCAGCACATCTTTGTATTGAATAAGCAATTATTTCTCTAGCTTTTTTCTCAGCAGTTTCTTTCGCTTTAGATTCAATATCTTTGATCATCATTGCTGATTCATGAGTAACTTCTTTTTGAATCTTATTTAATATAATATCTTTCGCTTCTTCACAACTTAATCCAGATATCTCTTCAAGCTTTAAAGTTTCTTTTTCGTAAATGGCTTCAATATCTGCTTGTCTCTCTTCTAGGTCTTTTAATTTTTTAGTTAGTTTATCATCTTTTTGTTCCAAAACTTCAGATTTTCTATCCAATGATTCTTCTTTTTGGATTAATCTTCTTTCAACTCTTTGTTGTTCATTTCGCCTTTCTCTGCTTTCTCGTTCAAACTCATTGCGTAGCCTATGCACTTCTTCTTTGGCTTCTAATAGTATTTCTTTTTTAGTAGTTTCAGCATCTTTTTCTGCTTCTTCAACTAATTTTTTTGCTATTTCCTCTGCACTATTAATTTTACCTTCCGCAATGTTTTTTCGAATAAAATAGCCGATAAGGCATCCTACTAAAGCTGCGACTAGTGCAACTAGTATTTTTAGAAAATTTTCGATATGTGGACACCTCCTTATTAAGTTTTCAAATTACAGAATCTTACTTTTGATTAATAATGTAATTTCATCTTTAACTTTCTTTTAAAAATCACCATATAATGGTTTGTCTTTTTCATTTTATATCTTTTTGAATCAAGTGTCAAGCAATATTATGTATGTTAAAAAGACACAAAGAACAGGATAATTGCTATCCTGTTCTTTGTGTCTAGGCAGTTACTTCTTTATCTTTATTTTTTGTAGTGCTAGATTTTACTTCGTTTAAAGGAAGATTATAGTGTTTTCTTATTTCATTTTCAATTTCTATAAACAAATCTTCATTGTCTTTTAAAAACTGTTTAGAATTTTCTCTACCTTGGCCTAATTTATTGCCATTATAACTGTACCAAGCCCCTGATTTTTTTACAATTTCAAGTCCAGTTGCTACATCAAGTACATCCCCTTCTCTTGAAATCCCTTCTCCGTACATAATGTCAAATTCAGATTGTCTAAAGGGAGGTGCTACTTTATTTTTTACTACTTTTACTCTAGTTCTGTTACCCATAATTTCATTGCCATTTTTTATAATGTCAATTTTTCTTACATCAAGCCTTATTGAAGAGTAAAACTTTAAGGCACGTCCCCCTGGTGTAGTTTCAGGACTACCAAACATAATTCCGACTTTTTCACGAAGCTGATTTATAAAAATACATGTTGTTCTAGATTTATTAACAGCACCAGCAAGTTTTCTTAGTGCTTGGGACATAAGTCTTGCTTGTAGGCCCACATGACTGTCGCCCATTTCTCCTTCAATTTCAGCTTTTGGTACTAAAGCAGCAACAGAGTCAACAACAACTACGTCAACGGCGCCACTTCGTACAAGTGCTTCAACAATTTCTAAACTTTGTTCCCCTGTATCCGGCTGTGAAACCACTAAATTATCAATATCAACTCCAAGTTTTCTAGCATATACAGGATCTAGTGCATGTTCTGCGTCAACAAAAGCAGCGTGTCCGCCCTTTTTTTGAGCTTCTGCTATTATATGTAGTGCTATTGTTGTTTTTCCAGAAGATTCTGGTCCGTAAACTTCTACTATTCTTCCTCTTGGGACCCCACCAATACCTAAGGCAATATTTAAGTCTATTGACCCTGTGGGAATGCTCTCTAAGTTAAGTTTACTTTCTTCACCTAATTTCATAATCGAACCTTTGCCAAATTGTTTTTCAATTTGATTAATTGCAATTTCTAATGCTTTTTTCTTTTCCATGAGTACCAGAAAATTTCTGGTTCACCTACCTTTCTAGTCGAACGTATGTTCTGTTTGATTATATTATATTTCTACCTCAACAAAAAGTCAACAATATTAAAGCGAATTACTCACTTTTTAAAATATGTTTATTGATCCTTATATAATCAATACCCGATATAACTGTAAAGAAAACAGCGACCCATGTCATATAAACGTCAAAAGGAAAGTTAATGTAACTAAAAGGATAATTGTTTATAAGAAGTGCTATAATGGCCACAATTTGCGTTACTGTTTTCATTTTTCCCCACCAACTAGCCGCAATTACGACGCCTTCAGATGCAGCTACTGCTCTTAAAATACTAATTGTAAATTCCCTTGCGATTATAATGATAACAACTATAGCCGAAATTTTTCCCATTTGAACTAAGGATATTAAAGCAGAAGAAATAAGGAGTTTATCCGCAAGCGGATCCATAAACTTACCAAATGTAGTGATCTGATTTTTTTTCCTTGCAATATATCCATCTAAAGCATCTGTAATAGCAGCAAGTATAAAAATACCTGCAGCAATGCCAGCTCCATAGGGTATATTTACTCTATTTAGAAGAAATACCATAAATACAGGTATTAAAAAAATCCTTAAAAGCGTTAGTTTATTTGCTAAATTCATCCTTAACCTCTCCTATTAAATCATATTCTAGGGTTTGATTCACTTCGACAATGACCATTTGTCCAATTTCTAATGGTCTTT
Source organism: Serpentinicella sp. ANB-PHB4 (assembly GCF_031432315.1). Taxonomy (NCBI): domain Bacteria; kingdom Bacillati; phylum Bacillota; class Clostridia; order Peptostreptococcales; family Natronincolaceae; genus Serpentinicella; species Serpentinicella sp. ANB-PHB4. Next base: position 259,056 of record NZ_JAVKGO010000001.1, on the reverse strand, counting down.
TTGACTTTACATAAACCAATCCATCTATTTCTGGAGAATCCCCTTTTGTTCGACCAATATATTCATCGTTATCATCAAACTTTTCTTCAATTAATACTTCTATACATTTTCCTAATTTACTTTTATTCTTTTCTAAGGATATGTTTTGTTGTATTTTCATGATATTTTCTTGGCGAGTTATTTTTATTTTCTCATCAATCTGTTCTGGTAACATAGCTGCTGGCGTACCCTCTTCTTTTGAATATGTGAATACACCTAATCTATCGAATTTTACATCTTCTACAAAACTTTTTAATTCTTCAAAATTTTCTTCTGTCTCACCTGGAAATCCAACAATCAACGTAGTTCTTAATATTATGTCAGGAATAGATTTCTTTAGTTTTGTTATTAGATTTATTAGATTTTCTTTACTGGTTCTACGATTCATTCGCTTTAGGATATCATCACTACAGTGCTGAATAGGCATATCTAAATATTTACATATTTTTTCGTTATTTGCAATTGTTTCTATTAGATCGTCGGTTATTCTTTCAGGATAACTATATAATATTCGTATCCATTTTATTTCTTCAATATTACTCAATTTATTTAATAACTCAGGCAAACTAAATTTATTGTATATATCTACGCCATACTGAGTAGTATCTTGTGCTATTAGTATAATTTCTTTAACACCTTTTTTTCCTAAGTCTCGGACTTCCTTTACTATATTTTCCATTTTTCTACTTCTGTATTTTCCTCTTAATTTTGGAATAATACAGTATGTACAGTGATTATCGCATCCATCAGATATTCTAACATAGGCGGTGTGTTTTGGTGTTGTATATACCCTTGGTAGACTCTCATCATAGTCATTTCCAGTATTGCCTACTTTTACTACTTTTTTCCCTGCAAACGCATCATTAATGATATCAATAATTTTATCGTAATTTCCTGTACCAACTACGGCATCTATTTCTGGCAATTCACTTATTAAATCTTCGTGATAACGTTCGGCTAAACATCCAGATACTATTAAATGTTTTAATCTAGCTTCTTTCAAACTACCTATTTCAATAATTTTATTAATGGATTCTTGTTTTGCTGATTCTATAAATCCACATGTATTTACAATTATAACATCGGCGTTTGCAATGTTTGTTGTTAATTTATATCCATGCTTATTTAATATCCCAAGCATAACTTCAGCGTCGACTAAGTTTTTTGAACATCCTAATGATTCCATATATATGTTTAAGTTCATTTTAAATTTCCTTCCGTTATAACATTTTAATATTAATTTTTTAAAGACTCATGATCTACTAATACCTGTCTAGGTTTGCTTCCTTCGTGTCCACCAACAATGCCTGTCTTTTCTAAAGAATCTATTAGTCTTGCCGCTCGATTATAGCCAATTTTTAGCCGCCTCTGAAGCATAGAAATAGATGCCTGTTGACTTTCTATCACTATTTGTAAAGCATCATCATATAACTCATCTAGTTCTTCCTTCGTACTTCTATCGTTATTCTCATTAAGTGTCTCAATAACCTCTGACTCATAACCTGGATTTTCTACTTGGTTTTTAACAAAGGAAACGACTCTTTCAACCTCATTTTCGGAAACGAAAGCACCTTGAATTCTAGATGGCTTTGTAAATCCTGTTGGATAGAACAACATATCACCTTTACCTAGTAGCTTCTCAGCACCACCACTGTCTAAAATAGTACGTGAATCCGTCTGTGATGTAACGGAAAAAGCTATTCTTGAAGGAATATTTGCTTTAATTACACCGGTTATAACATCAACAGAAGGTCTTTGGGTAGCTATAATTAAGTGCAGTCCCGCAGCTCTTGCCATTTGTGCTAGTCTACATATGGTATCTTCCACATCATTAGATGCTACCATCATCAGATCCGCTAACTCATCAATTACAATTACAATATAAGGTAGTTTGTTATCACTAAATTTAGAATTATAGCCTGTAATATCCTTTACTCCACTTTCAGCAAACAACTTATATCGCTGATTCATTTCTTGTACTGCCCAATTTAGCGCTTTTGTTGCTCGTTTAGGTTCTGTTACTACAGGTATAAGTAAATGCGGAATCCCGTTATATTGGTTTAATTCAACTACCTTTGGATCGATCAAAAGTAAGCGTACAGATTCCGGTGTAGCACTATATAAAATACTTAATATTAATGTATTAATACAAACACTCTTACCTGAACCGGTTGCTCCTGCAATAAGCAAATGTGGCATTTTTGTAATATCTGTTATTAGTGGACTGCCAGAAACATCTTTACCTAAAGCAAAGGGAACATTTAAACGATTAGTTTTATACTCATCGTGATCAAGTATTTCCTTTAATGTTACCATTGAAATATTATCGTTTGGTATTTCTATACCCACAGCGGCTTTACCTGGAATTGGTGCTTCTATTCTTATTGCAGAGGCAGCTAGATTAAGGGCTATGTCATCACTTAAATTTACAATTTTACTTACCTTAACCCCTGTAGCAGGTTGTAGTTCAAACCTTGTTACTGTTGGACCTTTACTTACTTGTATTATCTTAGCTTGTACACCAAAATTTTTCAGTGTTTCTTCTAGCTTTATAGCCTTCTTATGGATACTTTTTTTATCTTCTTTTTGATGTTGTTCAGAATCTAATTGGTTTAATAAATCTGTACTTGGTAAACTAAAGTTCTCATTCTCTATTTCTTGTGTTGAATGTAAATTATCCAAGTCATCCTCAAAGTTGTCTTCTTTATCTACCATATCTGGTTTCGACTGAGACTTAACAGGTTCTTTTTTCGTTTCCGTATAATCTAAAATTTTAATTTTTTCTTCTATTTTATCATCGCTTTGTTCTTCTATTTTTTCTGTATTCTTTACATTGTTTTTTGTGGGTAATACTTTGTTTTTAAGTTTTATAAAATATTTTTTAACATTTGGTAAATATGTATTAACCTTATTTATGTTTTGCAACAATGATATATTAAAATTTATCATTGTTAGCACAATAAGCCCAGTAATGATAATAATATATGTCCCGGTATAGCCAAAAAGATGCACTAATATAAATGAAATTGTAACACCGAAGGTTCCACCTGTAATGTTATTTGTACCTAATTGAAATGCATTGCTAAGCATATTTGTAAATGAATCGTTAAAAAGTTGATTTAATATCAGTTGATCCATTAAGGTTTTTAAAACGGTTAGACTTAAAAATATAAATAAAAAGTATAGTTGTTTCCCTTTGCTTTTAATAAATAAGTTGTTTGTAAATACTAGTACTCCCGTAACAATCACTATATATGGAATCAAAAATGCAGGGCTAGAAAACAAACCTAGAAGAAGGTATCTAATGCCTCCGCCAATATGCCCTGCTCCATTATGCATACTTGCAGTTAGTAGTAAACCAATCGCAATAATTATAAGACCACGTATTTCACCTGTCAATTTTGCTTTTTTCTTTCTGTGAATGTTGCTTCTTTTTTTAGACAAAAAATCACCTCTAAATATAACAACGTATATTTTAATATCACTATACCTTCTATATTTTACACTATTATGGACTAATCTACAAACAATAATAAAAACAAAATAAAAGCAGTATTGCTAGATTTTATAAAATATATAACTTTCGAAGATAAAATCAATAGCCAATTTTTCAAAAAAGATGAGACAACCGACAAACTCATAAAATATAATCGCAGATCATATTTTAGAGGAGTGACGTCAAATTGTCTCCTAATGATTCAATAACTATTCTTCATTTTCTTTCAGGGTTTCATCAGTATCTGATTGATCATCTTCTCGTTCTTCATCTTCAAGTTCTTCATTTTCTTCTACTTCACCTTCGGTTACCAAATCTGTTTCAGTCTCATCTTCAGTAGGTTCTTCTGAAGCCATGTCATTTTGTTGTATTCTTCCACTGTTCGAAGCAAATGGATTAACTTTTGGGTTAAGGGTTGGATAGGATTCATCAAAAATACTATCTCTGTAGGCTATTATTTCGCCTAATGTATAGAAGTCTAAAGTCATATTCCCTGAAATGCCTTGGTCGTCAGTTCCAGTGCTTAATTGACTAATCATAATCTTTTTATCGAATTCCTCGATTTCTCTTATTAAGCGATCTAACCCACTATTGCTGCCAGTATAAGCTAAACTTAAGCTTACCACTTCTAGTGGAATATTCTCGTCTTCATCTAAGTATTCTATCCTTGGTTGGGTAAAGCCCATGTTGCTAAACTGTATATTGCTCTTATTTGAAAAAATATTCAGTAATAAAATTAGTTCCTCTTGATTTAAATGAGTGAAATAGTTTTCAGCCGCTTTTATAATTTCTTCCGTTAATCTTTCGTACTCATTTTCAATTTGTTGCTCCAAATTTAAATTGTTCTGTATTTCCATATATTCCATTTCTTTTGTTGCTAATTCCTCTGATAAATTTGTAACTTGTGAAACTTGACGGGTTAGTATTAAGTTATTATATCCCCACAGAAAAACAACAACGCCTAGGGCCATTAAAATTGTTTTTTCTCTTTTTGAAATGCTTATTCCTCCCATAATTCCACATCCTTTGCTACAAATGATATCGAGAACTGATAACCTGAATCTTGTTTAGAGATGCTTGGTATAAAAATTTGTTCAAAGCGATTATTGTTTCTTAGTCTGTTTTCAAATTCTGCTATTGCTTGTGTATTCCTTGCAATTCCATGCACCTGACCGTTATAACCTACGAAGGTCATACTTGTTAGCACAACAGGATCCGGTATTAAACTCCTAAACTCAAACAACATATCTTCATCGATTTTATTTAATACATCCACTTTATTATCAATCGTTGCAATTGTACGAATTTGGTTTTTCATTTCCGTGTTTTGTGCTTTTTTCTCTTGAATGACAGTGGACTTTTCACGAATAGTTGGATTGTTTAAGGTCTTTTCTAAACTTGTTATATCTGAACGCATCGACTGAATTTGTACAAAATTAAGTAATGGATATACCATCATCAGTATAAAAATAGCAAAAACAACAGGCATTAGTACCCGCTTGATATTAAATGTTTGTAATTCTTTATTACTTAAGAATGGTTCAAAAAAGTTAATGTTTTTCATTTTCTTACCTCCTATCGTCCCATTATGGCGCCAATAGAATTTAAGAATGGACTAATATTTCCCGGATCATTTTTAAATTCAACACTATTGACTTTTTCGATTTTATAAGTTGGTAGGTTAAAGAAAGCTTTTAAATAACCATTTAATCCTGTAATATGTACTGCACCACCATAAATATAAATCATATTGATATTATTTTCCGAGCTACGACTGGTATAGTATCTAAAAATCCGTTGTATTGCTTCGTTCCATGAATCAACAGCATCCTGGGCAGCTTTTATTGTTTTTCCATATTCTGTAGCATCAGCATTATCTCTTAAATCTCTAATTAGGTTACGCCTTTTTGTCGCTTCTTCCATATTAATGCCTAAGGCATCCATAATGTTCGTATCAATATCTTTAATACCAATGTTTAATAAACGACTAAACTTAAAGATTCCATTTTTTACAATTATTACATTTAGCTGGTTATAACCAATGTCAAGGAGTGCTAGGGTTTTATCTTGAATATGTATCCCATCATTAATTTCGAATTTTGGATCAAACAATTGATTTATCGCATTTGAATGAATATCTAAAGCTTGGGGTTTTAGATGCAAGCTATTTACCAAGTTAAAATAGTCCTCTGCTATGTCCCTTGGTAGAGCTGCAATTAAAATCCTAGCTTTTTTTACGTCCCTTTCAAAAAATACTTCTATTAATTTGTATTGTACAACATATTTATTGACCTCAACGGGCAAATATTGGCCAACCTCATATTCAATAGACCTTCTTAAGTCTTTAGGTTTTGTATAAGGAAGTGAAATCTCACGGGTAATAATGTTAGAACTTTCTAGGGTGCAAACCGTTGGTAAATTAGATTTAAATTTATGCTCTGTCAGTTTACTATCTAAGTAATTACTTACTTTGTTAAAATCTATTATATGGCCATTTTCATAAGTATCCTTTGGCGTCTCGAAGCTAACAGCTTTTTTAACAACAATTCCCTTTTTAAACTTTACTCCTTCAACTAACTGCGTTGATTGGCTTCCGATGTCAATCGCAATCATTTCTTTGCCAAGCATGGTTTTTAGCTTGCTTTTCAAGATCGACTCCCCCTTTTATATTAAGATAGGACTAACAAAAGAATGAAAATTGTATTTAACTAAGAAAATAACATAATAATATTATGTAGACAAAGTTTCTGCACCATTACATTATTTTCTTAATTAAATACTTTCAATCCCTTTGAAAGTATTTAAAATGGTTTAAAAACTGAAAACCAATTTTAGATATGCGTCAAAAATAATATCCCCATAGATGATCATTAGAAAGGCAGCTATTGCAATAAAAGGTCCAAAGGGAATAAAATCCTTTCTGCCTTTTAACTTAAGTGCCAGTAAACCAAGGGTGATTATAGCCCCAATAAAAAAGGATAAGAACATGGTCAGCAACGTATATTTCCACCCGAGCCATAACCCTAGCATTCCCATAAGCTTAATATCACCACCACCCATGCCTCCTTTTGAAACAATAGCAATGAGTAGCAATATTCCACCACCTAATAAAAATCCAGCAATGCTATCAACTACTCCTATTTGAGCATTTGTAAAGTAACTGGATACTTTATAAGCGAACCAAAGGCCAATGCCAAACAACACCATTTCATCGGGTATAATTTGATGGTACAAGTCAATTACACTAACAGCTAATAATAAGCTGGTTAATAGTGCAACAAACAAAAATTGTATCGATAAGCCAAACTGAAGGTATAATAGGAAATAAAGCAAACCGTTCATTAGTTCAATAATAGGATACTGCAGGGAAATACCTTCCCCGCAGTATCTGCATTTACCCTTTGTTGATAGGTAACTTAAAACCGGAATCAAATCCCAGGCCTTTAAGTCAGCATTACAACTGAAGCAATGAGAGGCTGGAAATACGATTGACTCATTTTTAGGTATGCGATAAATAACCACATTTAGAAATGAACCTATTAAAATAGCAACAATTGTTATAAAGATAGTTTCTTCCATATATTTACAACCTCTCACTTTAAGTTTATTATTCGTCTACTACAAGGGTAACCTTCCCTGTATTAGCGTCAAAATCAATATCTTTATACCGGTTTTTCAAGCCATTAACATCAAGATAGGCTTCCAAATCCTCTAAAATTTTTGGGAACGCTTGATTGTTTGCATAGTATACTGCAACCACCCCTTGAATAACCCTAGCATCGGATTCGACAACCCTTTCTTTAGCCAAGTCAGAATAATCTACATATTTAGGTACCACTAAAAAAGCTAATATGCTTATTGTACCAATAACAATAACCAGCTCAATTAGGATAAAGCCTTTATTGTTTAACATTTACTAAATGAATTTAGTCCAATGAAGCTGCTTCAGGAGTGACTGTAACATCCCCATTGGTACCAATTTTAACTTCGTATTCAGCATCTTCTGTATATGCTTCTGAACCTCTTGGTACTTCTGGCCAGTCTTGAAGATATTTTCTTGCGTTTTTGCCCATATCATCCTCATCTGCGTCGAATTTGGTTTTATTCCATGTTTCCTCTTCGCTTGGCGTTCCTTCTTCAGCTATAAACATCATTGCTGCACTTTGCAGAGTACGTACATTTCCATTATGAGTTGTGTTCGCTGCAGCATCTCTTGAAGAACCTAGTCTTGGCACTGCAATCGCTGCTAATATACCAAGAATTGCGATTACTACGATTAACTCAATTAGGGTAAATCCTTTTCTGTTTCTTAATCTTTTCTGAATTCCTTGAATCATTTTAAATCTCTCCTTTTTATTATAATTTAGATAACTAAATGAAACTTTTGTTTCCTTGCCAATTTTTCTTTAGTGCATCACCCCTTTCAAAAGGTTTAAGTTTATTTAACATCGAAACTTTTATTTATTAGATAATTATATAGTATTCATCATTTCAAACATCGGAAGGATCATTGCAATTACAATAAAGCCGATGATTAATGCCATTGTAACGATCATAAGAGGTTCAATTAATGCGACCATCTTTTGTATGGCGGTTTCGGTTTCTTCGTCATAGAAATTTGCTGTTTCTTGAAGAATGCTGTCTAGGGAGCCGGACTCTTCTCCTATTTGGATCATGGAGTCTACCATAGGTGGAAAAAGTCCCGTTCTTTTTACAGCTTTTGAAAGGTCTGCACCTTTTCTAACGTCTTCTTTTGTTTGTATCAGTCCATCTCTCATAACTGCATTGCCGATAATTTCTCCAGAGGTATCTAAGCTTTGTATTAAGGGTAGCCCACTTGCTAACAAGGTGGCTAGGGTCCTTGTAAACCTAGATGTGTATATTTTTTGCATAGAGTTTTTGATCACGGGCATTTTAAGGATTAAACCATCAATATTTTTTTTGCCCTTTTCTGTTTCATAAGCGGCTTTTGTACCAAAAACAATTGCGAAAATACCTCCGAATAAGATGTACCAAAATTCCCTCATTAAATCACTGATATTTAATAGTAGCTGGGTTATACCGGGTAGTGGCTGGTCGCTTCCATCAAACATTTCTAAAAACGTTGGGAATACAAACATCAGCATAAAAATAACTACACATACTGCTACAATAGCAACGATTAATGGGTACATCATGGCACTTTTTACTTTGTTGTTAATTTTAAATTCCTTTTCGTAGTGGGTTGCCATACGGTCTATTACTGAATCAAGACTTCCACTAAGCTCTCCGGATTTTATCATATTTACTAGGAGGTCAGGAAATACTTTTCTGTGTTTTTTTAGGGCATCGGAAAGTATTAAACCTTTTTGAACATCTCCATAAATTTCATTTAGGGATTCTTTTAGCTTTTTGTTTTCTGTCTGTCTTCGCAAAATGTCTAAGCATTTTACAATAGGTACGCCTGAATTTAACATGGTATGAAATTGGCGGCAGAAGACCGCAATTTCTCTAGCATTGACTTTTCCCCCGAAGGAGAAGTCTTCAAGGTCTTTTTGTTTTTTCATTTCTTTTATTTTTATAGGGATTTGTTTTTGTTCCCTTATCATTTTTACAACCTGACCTTGGTCTGATGCTTCGTAGGTACCCTCTATATTTTTTCCTTCATTAGTTATTGCCTTGTATTTGTAGGTTGCCATAAGCTCACCCCTTACATTTCTTTAATATCCGCCGTATTTAAGTGCAAACTCCTTGTCTGTTGCCTGGCTTAAAAAAGTTTTTCTTGTAATAATTGCGTTTCGATAATACTTTAAAAGCACGTTATCCATGGTTTGCATCCCATATTTTGAGCCAGTTGCAATTGCATTTGCGACTTGATGGGTTTTGCCTTCCCTGATCATGTTTTTTATGGCAGTTGTTGCTATCATCACTTCAAAGGCCCCAATTCGATTTTCTCCATCAGCGGTTGGTATTAGTTGTTGGGATATAACCCCTTCTATTACTGAAGCTAATTGAACTCTTATTTGCTGTTGTTGGTAGGGTGGAAAAACGTCTATTACACGATCTATTGTTTTTGCAGCTCCCAAAGTATGTAAAGTAGATAGAACTAAGTGACCGGTTTCTGCTGCAGTAATTGCTATACTTATCGTTTCTAAGTCTCTCATCTCTCCAACAAGAATAACCTCTGGGTCTTGCCTTAGGGATGCCCTTAAGGCATTGGTAAAGTTTTTAGAATCGTGACCGATTTCCCTTTGGTTAACAATGCTTTTATTATGCTTATGTAAGTATTCGATAGGGTCCTCTAGGGTTAATATGTGGCCACTTCTTTCTTTATTTATCAAGTCAATCATTGCTGCTAAGGTTGTAGATTTACCACTTCCCGTAGGGCCTGTTACTAGAATTAACCCCCGTCTTTTTCTTGCTAAATCCTTTACGGAATCTGGTAGCTTAAGTTCCTCAAAGGAGGGTATTTTCCCAGCTACAACCCTAACTGCCATACCGTAACTACCTCGCTGTTTGTACATATTTATCCTGAAACGGCCTAGACTAGATAAGGAGTAGGATAGATCCAACTCTCCATTTTCGTTTAGTTCTTTGAACTGCTGATGGTTCAGTAGTTGTTTTACCAAATCTTCTGTATCTTTTGGTAATAATGCATTCTCTTTTAATCGTTCTAAGTCCCCATTAATTCTGATAACCGGTGGAACACCAACGGTTATGTGCAAGTCAGAAGCACCGGCATTTAGTGTTTTTTCTAGTAATGCTATAGCATTCATGCGTATCCCCCTTAATCCAAGCTATAGGCCACTCTTATTACTTCATCAGTGGTTGTGATCCCCTGTAGTGCTAATTGTACGCAGTTTTGTTTTAGGGTAATCATACCTTGATTTACTGCCGCATCTCTAATCTCGTCTATTGTGGCTTCTTTATCTATTAATATTCTTAAATCTTTATTAATTGCCATCACTTCGTGTATAGCAATTCTCCCCTTATACCCCGTTTCGTTACAATGGCGACACCCAGTACCTTTATGTAAGGTTACTGTTTCATCTGCCTGTTTATATAATAATTCTTTTTGTAATGGATCTGCTTGAAAGGATATTTTGCATTTTTCACAAATCCTTTTTACTAGTCTTTGGGCAACAACACCCACTAATGACGATGATACCAAATAAGATTCTAGCCCCATATCTACAAGTCTAGTTACGGTTGATGCTGTATCATTGGTATGCATTGTACTTAATACTAAATGACCTGTAATAGAGGCTTTTACGGCTATCTGTGCGGTTTCTGCATCACGAATTTCTCCAATCATAATGATGTCAGGATCTTGCCTCAAAATAGACCGTAGTGCGTTTGCAAAGGTCATACCAGCTTTATTGTTTACCTGAACCTGATTGATTCCATTAATTTGATTTTCAACTGGGTCTTCGACGGTAACAATGTTTTTATCTGGTGTACTTATTTCTTGTAGGGTTGTATACAGGGTGGTACTTTTACCACTACCGGTTGGTCCTGTTACAAGAATAATCCCGTTAGGATTTTTAATTATATGATCAAATAACTTTAGGTTATGATCTGTAAAGCCTAGCTGTTCCTTTGTCATATTGAAATTTTCTCTGTCAGAAATTCTTATAACAATTTTTTCTCCATGCACTGTTGGTAATACTGAAATACGTAGGTCAATGGGTTTATCTTCAACATGGGTTTCAATACGACCGTCTTGAGGAATTCTTTTTTCTGCAATATCCATTTTTCCCATAATTTTAATACGGGTGGCAATAGCTGAGTGGGTTGATTTTTCTGGCTTCATTATTTCCTGTAAGTCACCGTCGATTCTTACCCGGACTTTTACATGGTCCTCAAAGGGTTCTATATGTATGTCACTTGCCCTCATTTTTACCCCTTGTTTTATAAGGGAGTTAACAATCCGAACTATCGGGGCATTGTTAACTTCACTGAGGGTTTCGTCGTCAATGTCTTCTTCATTTATATCAAAACTTTGTTTAAACTCTTTAAAGGCGTCCTCCGCTGTGTCTTTTTCATAGTACTGATTTATTGCGGATAAAATTTCCTGCTTAGTAGCTATTACCGGCTCTACATCAAAACCCGTGGCGATTTTAATATCATCTAAGGCGAAAATATTAAGGGGATCTGTCATTGCAACGGTTAATTGATTATCCTTTCTATCAATAGCAATTAAAAAGTATCTTTTCGCTAATTTTTCATCTATTAAAATTGGTATTTCTGGATCGATAAAGGTTTGGTTTAAATCAACATAAATAAAACCTAGCTGTCTTTCGAGGGTTTCAACAACCTGTTTTTCCGTTACGAAGTTTTCATCTACTAGGATTTCTCCTAGTTTTTTCCCTGTTACTTTCTGTAAGTGAAGAACATGGTAGAGCTGCTCAGTTGTAATATGACCCGCTTCTATGAGTAAATCTCCTAATCGTTTCCGTTTAGAATTGTTCATGAGCCCCTCCTTATTGATGTGAATTTTAACATATTAGTGGTTTAATATTCTGATATTTGTTGTTTAAAAAAACCAAAAACATTTAGGTATTTTTGGTCGGTTACGCCACTACATCCTCACAGCTTAAGCGTCCAAATACACCTGTGATTCATCTGTTCCTAAGTTAGCCTCAAATTAAAAATACTTTAGGCAAACTTTTTTATCAAGTTGTTTGTATATCAAGCACTTTTATTTGGAAAATTTATACTTTGCATGCTTTTCCTTGAGAATTTTGCTTCTTTTTTGTATATTATTCTACACTGCTGTAGGATTCCCTTCTCAAAAAAGTGAATTTATATAGGTAAAATATGTTATTGTATATCACTTCGAAAATTTTATGACGTTGCCTTTGTTTTCCGTATCTAGTTTTGCGTTGGTTAATGCTACTTTTGTAGTCAGACTAAAGCTTTCGTTGTTTTTGTTTCCATTTAGTTCGATTTTTAATAAATTATCACTACTAGAAAATATCTCTTGATCATCTATTTGTACATTTTTTAATAAGGAATGTTTTTCCCCTGTGGATGCTTTATACTTGAGCTCCCCGTTTTTATAATAAATATAATTGTAGCCTTGTTCCAAGCTTTGTTCGAAGTCTTGTTCGAAATCCTGAATATTTCCCTGTAAATCTACACTTCCTGCATTCCTTACTTCCCTTGTTATAAATTGGGTAGCAAACCTTAGGTCTGATTGTATTTGATACTGTTGATCACTTCTACTAAATGCTGTAATACCAAAGGAAAACATGGAAATCGTTAGTCCACCAATTATCGAAACAATTGCCATGGCAACAATTAATTCTACCAATGTAATGCCTTTGTTATTTTTGATAATTTTTTTATACATAAGTGGCTAACTCCTTTCCTTATTGTTCATTCGGTACAAATGGTACAAAGTATTTTATATTTCCTTCTTTGATCCAAGTTCCGTTAACTTTAATTTTTCCGTCTTCTTTGTCGCCAAAACGTATTGTCATTGATTCAACTTCGCCATCTGAGGTTCCTGCACTAATGGCAGATTCAATTTCTTGCTGGGCTTCAAATGCTACGGTTGTACGGTGGCCCCCACGAAAAACATGTCTAAATCCAAAGGTCAAAATAGGAATGAGACTCACCATGATTAGACCGATAAGTGCTAAGGAAACCAATACTTCAATTAGTGTAAGGCCTTTTTGATTCATTTGTTTTTTCATGGTGGGCATTCTCCTTTCAGGGTTGATTTAAAATTAAACTAATTTATATAAACCTTTCGATCATGGGAATAAGTTATAGTTGCATCACCTGAGGGTATTGGTTCTAAATCACCATCTTCATTACCGAAAGAAGGATGTGTTACAGAGGAGCCACTTTGAATCCTTACATCCCCTTTGGCATAAATCGAACCCGTTAGGTTTCCACCTGTATTAAGTAATGTCTCTATATTAGACTCATTAATAATATTTATATTTGCTCCACTTCCACCGACCGTAAGCTGAACAGTATTGCTTCTGTTGTGTAGAATAACTTTTGTATTCCCTGTTGTTCTAATACTTGCGTGGGCATTTGTGATTTGAAATCCATTAGTTTCTAATAATAACGTTCCATTACCAGTAACCTCAATATCGATAGGGGCACCAGCTAATGCAGCTCCTATATTAACTAAATTATTAATTTTTATAAAAAGCACATTGTTTTTATTAGCACCTGTATCAATGATGACTTTTGTTCCTGCCCCTAAACCCCAATTTGAGAACACCGAATGATTTGGATATTCTATTTTCTTTTCACTTATTGGAGGCCATGTGGGGGTTGGGAGCTGAAGCTGTTCTTCATTAATTGGATGTATATCCTCATCAAAGCTTGTTGAGGATGGTATTTCAGGGAAAATAACTTCCCCACCATCTACCTCCCCGTTTACCACTGGTTCAACGTTGTTTCTATTACCATCTAGTGTTCGAACGTTACCATTGATGACTCCAGCACCTAATATATTTCCCCTAGTAGCAATTGCATAATCAAAACCAGAGTTAACTGATTCACCTTCGGAACCTTTACCCATTAACTTTATAACCACAGTTTCACTGGTTGTACCTTTACCAAATTCTACTGTTGCTGTTGATTCAATGATGATGTTGTCGCTATCTTTTTCTACTTCAATGTCAATATTTTCACCTACTACATTTCCTTCTTTTTCAAGAATATTATTAATTTCATCTGGTTTATCAATTATTCTTTGGGCTACTGCCTCTGCGCCTGAACGGGCTAAATAGTAGGCTTGCATATTTCTTTCTTGGTATAGGGTTTCTTTATGATCAGAGGAGGTTACGTTAATAATGGCGGCTGCAAATACGCTTAGTACTAAAAACACTACTAGGACTAAGGTTAAGCTTGCGCCTCTTTGGTTTGAAAAATATTTTTTCATTTTTATCCCCCTCAAATATTTTTCCTTAGATGTATATGATCCATCGATACATGGTATGAAATATGTACATTTTCTTTCATTGTATCAGGGTTATGATTTAATTTCAATCATAATTAAAGATTAATCTGAAAGTTCAAAGGAATATTGTTTATATTTAATACAGCTTTCTTTTTAATAATGCATCAATTTCATTGTAAGGAAGGGTTTCATTTGTCCAAATTTCAAAGGATAGGATTCCTTGGTAGATTAACATGTCTAAACCATAGTGTACTTTGGCGCTATGATCTAATGCGATTTGTAGAAGTTTGGTTGTATAAGGTTGATATATGAGGTCACAAACTAACATACGTTCATTAAAGGTAATATGCTGTTCAAAGGGAATTTGATTCATCGTTTCTTCCATTCCTATAGGTGTACAATTTATGATCACGTCTATTGTTTTGTTTGTATCTATTTGATCTGGGGTTAAGCAGGTGTCTATTTTTCCTAATAGATTTGGGTGTTCATTAACGGTTTGTTGTATTTGCTGAGCTTTTTCAAGGTTTCTATTACAGAGAGTAATATTACACTGAAAGGTTTTGCAAAGGGAGAATATTATACTTCTAGCTGCGCCCCCTGCTCCTAAAATATATATTGTCTTCTTGTCCAAATTATGTCCTTTATTTTTAAGTCCTGCAACAAATCCATCCCCGTCGGTGTTGTGTCCAATTAATTTTCCATTCTGATTTTGAATGGTGTTAACGGCGCCGATAAATTTAGCACTTTCGGTTAATTCATCTAGGTGTTTGATTATTTCAGTTTTATGTGGATATGTAACATTTGCACCTAGGTATCCTAGTACTTTTATGCCCTCCACTGCTTGTTTTAGGTCTTCACCTTGAACATTGTGGGCTAGGTATACAGCATTTATTTTATGTAAATCAAATCCAAAGTTGTGTATAAAAGGAGAAAAACTGTGTGCCACAGGGTTACCAATTAGGCATACAGTTTTTGTTTTTCCGTCTATATTTATCATTTGTCCCCCTCCTTAATATGATCTTTTAAAACGACCCTTAAGACATGTCTTTCGATTTTTCTGACGAAGTTTGTCCACCAGAATTCTTTGCTGACAATAGGTACAACAAGTACGGTGAATAATCCCATTCGATTGCCCCCTAATATATCAGTAAAAATTTGGTCCCCAATAATTGCTGTTGTGTCAATGTCGGTTTCTAGAATTTTTAATGCTTTTTTAAATGCTTTTCTTCTGGGTTTGTTGGCTCTATGGATGGCTGGTAGTTTTAGGGCTTCGTTGAAAGTTACTACACGATTTTCTGTGTTATTCGAAACAAGACAGACTTTAAAGCCCTCTTTTTGAAGACTTTGTAGCCATTTTGTTGTTTTTTCATTAGCGTATTTTATATCCCAGGCTACTAGGGTGTTGTCTATGTCGATGATAAGTCCTTTAATGTTTTTTTCTTTTAGTTTTTCTAGGTTTATGTCAAAAATTGATTCTGCGTACATATGGGGTGTGAGTAGTTTCATGTTTTCACCTCTTTTGTTTATTTTTATTTAATTAGTAATTATAGTATTTTTTTGTTGAGAAGCGAGATTCTTCGCTGGTGCTCAGAATGACAGGTGAGAATCTAATTTAAATCTATAAAGTCAAAACCGAGATTCTTCGCTGATGCTCAGAATGACAAGTGAGAATCTAATTTAAGTCTACAAAGTCAAAACCGAGATTCTTCGCGGTGCTTAGAATGACAGGCTAGAATCTAATTTAAATCTATAAAGTCAAAACCGAGATTCTTCGCTGATGCTCAGAATGACAATCTAAGGTCTATTTTGGGTCTGCAAAATTTAAATTGATATTCTTCGCGAAGCTCAGAATGACAAACCGGCATGCATAATTCTATAGAATGACCCTAATTAAGGTTACAATACATTATTATATTATCGATTGAATGATTTAAAGTGCATTTTTCCTTTTTCTTTTGTATTTATTTGTTTTGGTGTAAGGGCTTCTTTTGCATCGTCTAATTCTCTTATCATTTTTACTTCGCAGGCTGGGCAATATTTGTGATAAGCAGATAAAAGCAAACAATTACATTTGATACACTGTATATTGAGAAATTCGTTGGGCATTTCTACTAAACGGCCATCTTTTACGAAGTTATTTATCACATGAACGGGTATGCCAAGTCTTTGCTCCATTTCATAGGAAGTTGCGCCTGGAAATTCTCTTAAATAGTCTCTAATTTGTTCAAAAACTTCTTCTATTTTTTTATAGCAGCTTTCACAGTATTCGTGAAGGGATTTTTCATGTATTGGTTTTCTACATTTCCTACAAGCTCTTATAGATTTTTTCATGCCTTCACTTCCTTATTTTATGTTTTTATCTTTAATATATTATATCATAATTATTGGTAAAAGAACGTTTTTATGTTTAATTTTAAAAAGGAATTTATAATTGGACTTTAGGCCTATTTATTGCCTTGGAAATATTTAAATTTCAACATTTAATTATATAATTAGATAGGATTCCTCATTATTACTAGGGATTTTGTCTAATTGTGGATATTTGTGGAATACTCCATCAGGCATGATTGAATAAATAACAAATTGTCCCTCTTTAGCCACTTTTGTTATGACTTAAAAAATATTTATAATGTTATTTCACCAAAACAAAAACAGCCTCCGTTATTGAAGCTATTTTTGTTATAATTATCATTAATCTTTGTTTGCTTCTAGGGCTTGGTAAAGTTTTTTTATGGCTCTTTTTTCAATCCTAGAAACATAGGATCTTGATATGCCAAGGGTTTTTGCTATTTCTCTTTGGGTTTTACTGCTTTTTTGGCACAGTCCATATCGCATTTCTAAAACGATTTGCTCTCTTTTTTTAAGTATGCTCTTCATTTTTTCGTAGAGTTTTTTTACTTGGAGCTTTAGCTCTACTTCGTTTATAACTTCATCCGTGTCTGTACCTAATACATCTATTAGGGATATTTCATTTCCTTCTCTGTCTATGCCTATAGGTTCTTGCAAGGATACTTCTGTTTTTATTTTTTTACTTGATCTAATTGTCATTAAGATTTCATTTTCAATACACCGCGCTGCATATGTGGCAAGGCGGGTGCCTTTTTCTCGATTAAAAGTGGTAATGCCTTTTATTAGTCCTATTGTTCCAATAGAGATAAGGTCATCTACGTCAAACCCAACATTTCCATATTTTTTAACGATATGTGCTACTAAACGTAGGTTACGCTCTACTAAAATATTTCTTGCATCTTCGTCTCCTTGTTCAAAAAGTGCTAAGTACTTTTCCTCTTCTTCTTTGGAAAGTGGTTTTGGAAAAGAAGTATTGCTCGATATATATGAAACGGCCAACACTATGGGATTTGTTATTGCTGGTAGTAACCCTACTAATACACCTAACATTTTAAAATCTCCCCCCATATCTTTAAAATTGTGAAAAAAATAAATTGGTCATATTAAAATAATATGAGGGTATTGTGTTATGTGTGCATGTACGGAACAATTAAAATTTCAATGCTTTGTCTATGTTTCAATTTGTTTTAAAATAAATATAGATACTTCTGTACTTAATAAAAAAATAAAGTGCAAGATTGTTCTCTTGCACGAGGAAATTGCATCATTAGGTTTAGTCGAATAAATATAAAAAATATACCTTCCCTGCTTCAAATTTATCGACTTTCAAGTTCATCTATTAAAAATCTTTATTTTTTTAAAATTCCAATTGTATTAACTTTTCTACTATTTCTTTAAAAACTGGTACTGCAACTCTGCTTCCAGATTGTCCTGCTTCTATAAACACTGTAATTGCATATTTAGGATTATCTATTGGATAATAGCCTGCAAACCAGGCGTTATTTTCTTGGTTACCTCCACGCTGGGCAGTGCCAGTTTTTCCTGCAGTCACCTCTCCTAATTCTTCTACTCTTGTACCTGTTCCCTCTTTTGTGACTGACTGCATCATTTCTTGAATTTTATTTGTTGTTTCTGAGGTAAGTACCCTTTCTTCTTGTTGAGATATAGCTAAAACTTCTAGTAGATTATTTTCATCGTCCACTATGTCTTTTGTTATATAAAGTGGTTTTTTAACACCATTATTGGCTATAATTTGTATCAATTGATTAACTTGTACTGGAGTTGTTTCTACTTGCCCCTGCCCCATTGATATATTTCCTATTGCTCTGCCAAGTAAATGGTCTCCAGTGGGTAGTGCACTTGATATTTTAACCAAACCATCTAATTCAAAATCTCCTAATCCTAAGCTTTTGGCTCGCTGCTTAATTTTTTTTCCACCTATTTGTTTTCCTAGTTGTATAAAAGTAGAATTACAGGATGAAGCAAAGGCTTCTTTGAAGGTAAGGGCTACTTCTCCGTCTTCATGATCATGCGCCATACAGCCAAATCCATCTTCTACGCCCTTACAGTAGAAGACTTGGTCTAGGGTTACAAGATTTTGTTCTAATGCCTCTATAGCTAAAATTATTTTAAATATTGAAGCTGGGCTGTACGGGCTTGTTGCTTTGTTTATAAGTTCCCTATTATTATACTGATTTGTTTTATTTGGATTGAATTTTGGTGTGCTTGCAAGGGCAAGTATTTCTCCTGTTGTCACATCGGAAATAACGACAGCGCCATTATGGTTCTCCTTTTCTAAGGCCTCCTCGGCTATTTCTTGTATGGAATGATCAATGGTTAACCGTAGGTTTTTTCTTATTTCTTCATTATGTACCATAACACTCCCTTGGGATGGCACAATTCTTTTTTTTCCATCTAAGGTAAATCTTTGTTTATATGGAGCCCCCATCAAAATGTGATTAAAAGATGCCTCTACACCAGTAATACCTTCCTGTGTGTCATTATGTAAGTAGCCTAGAAGATGGGGGGCTAATTGATCACTATCATACCTTATAAATTTATCAACAACAAAAACCCCTCTCATTGCAATGATTTTCGGATCATTCCAGTTGACTGTAGGGTCTAGCAATGTTAACTCTTGGGTTGCTCTTACACTATTTGTTAATGATTGTACTTCTTCTCTTGGACTAAATTGCATTAGTGTATTTAGATTTTCTTCACTTGCGTTAAAAATTCTTCTGTCTACTATTATCTTTCTTTCATTTGTTTTATTCGTTAGTTGCTTATAGTTTCTGTCTAATATATTACCACGACCACAGTCTATGTTTATTTTGTATCCGCTTTGATTATCGGCCATATGGCTATAGTAATCATGCATAATCACTTGTAGATAAAACAACCGCATCACTAGTAAAAGTAGTAATGCGCTTGATATATATCCGATTGATTTAAGTCTATTTTTTGTTGTATTCATTTTTCTTTCTTTTTCTTTTCTTTCTTTTCTCATAGGTAAACCCCCTGACTATTGTTATTATTAACAAATAATCTAGGGGGTAAACTTAGTACTTAATTTAAGTTTGATATATTTTGAATAAATCCAGATGGGTGTTACTTTCGAATGAATTCGAAACTGCTTTATTTAAAATATTATTCTTTAAGAAGTTCAGGATAACAAGCGTTTATTTTAATTGTTGTTCTTCTTTAAGTTCTTTTCTTAAGATATAGTAGGGTTTTAGGTCAAAGGGTACTTTTATTTTTAAAATTTGTTTTGGGTGGGGTGCTACTTCTACGACATTCCCTTCTTTGTCTGTCATTTCTCCTACTTTGGTTTTGTATTGTACTTTTCCTGGTCCTATGATTTCGATCTCATCACTACTATAGAAACGATTTCTTTGCTCTATTGTAGCAATTTGGGTTTCTTTATCATAGTCTAACACAAGTCCAATAAATTGATATCCTCGAACATAGCTTTTATTGCTATCATAGATATGATCTGTATGATCTGGTTTGTTAAGATAAAATCCTGTTGTTAAATCTCTATGACTAACGGTTTTTATTTCATGTAACCAATCTTGTTTAAAGTGCCAACTGTTTGGATCTTCGTAATAGGCATCAATTGCCATACGGTAAGCCCTAACAACAACAGCAACGTAATAGGAAGTTTTCATTCTGCCTTCGATTTTTAAGCTATTAATCCCGGATTGAATAATCTGTGGAATGTACTCGATCATGCATAGGTCCTTTGAATTCATAAAATAAGTTCCCTTTTCATCTTCAAAAACTTGAATGTATTCCCCAGGGCGCTTTTCTTCTACTAGGTGGTAGTTCCAACGACAGGGTTGGGCACACTCACCTCGATTGGCATCTCGTCCCGTCATGTAGTTACTTAGTAGACAACGTCCGGAGTAGGACATGCACATTGCTCCGTGGACAAAGGCTTCTAGGTCTAAGTCTTTGTCAATGTGTTCTCTTATTTCTTTGATTTCTTCAAAGGCTAGTTCTCTTGCTAGCACAACTCTTTTTGCACCAAGTTTATGCCAAAAATTTATGGTCATATAATTTGTATTGTTTGCTTGGGTACTAATATGTACTTCCATGTTTGGCACTATTTCTTTGACGGTAGAAAATGTACCTGGATCAGCTACGATAACCGCATCTACATTTATTTCTTCTATAGCTTTTAGGTATTCTGGTAGGGCATCTAGGTCTTCATTGTGGGGGATGATGTTTGCGGTTACAAAAACTTTTTTTCCGTAAGCATGGGCAAACTCTACCCCTTCTTTTAATTGCTCTATGGTAAAGTTTTTCGCTGCGGCTCTCATACCAAAAATCTCGCCGCCAACGTAAACCGCATCGGCACCATATAATACTGCTATTTTTAGTCTTTCTAAATCTCCTGCAGGGGCTAACAGTTCTACTTTGTCCATGTAATCCCTCCTACTTTTTATAACTAATCGCTACACCATCACCTATTGGCAAAATACTCGTTTCTAATTTGGGATGATGACTTATGTAGGATAAGTAGTCTCTCATTCTATTTACGATGGTTCTTTTTCTTCGTGTGACTAAGTCATCCGTTGCAACCATTCCTTTGAATAGGATGTTATCGGAAATGATAATCCCACCCTTTTTTAGAAGCCGTAGACAATCCTCAAGAAACTCATTGTAGTGTCCTTTTGCGCCATCAAGAAAGATCAGGTCATATGTTCCCTCTAGATGTTTTAGTACTTCCAGGGCATCCTCTTTTATGATTTTTACTTGATTTGCTATACCGGCTTTTTCTATGTAATTTAGTGCTAGCTCATACATTTTATCATCCCGTTCTATTGTTGTGATGTGCCCATCTTTTCCCATTGATTCAATAAAAATCATTGAGGAATAACCTATTGCCATACCTACTTCAAGTACTTTTTTTGCTTGTACTGATTTTGTTAGCACTTTGATTAGTGCTGCTACTTCTTTGTGAACAATGGGTACATGGTTATCATTAGCGTACTGCTCCATTTCTTTCAATAGTCCTTCTTGATCCGGAAGTATTGAACGAATGTAATTCTCAACGTATGAATGTGTGATTTCACTCAAGCATACCACTCCTTTTTGAGTAAAAAACAGTCAGGATACGATGTGTATCGTACACTGACTGATTTGTTTTCTATTTTATACTTCCATAATTACTGGTAATATCATCGGTCTTCTTTTGGTTTTGCTATATAAGAAATCTTTTAAGCTGTCTCTAATTGCATTTTTAAGTTGAGACCACTCAGTGATATTTTGTTCCTCACATTTTTGTAGGGCGGTTTTAATGACTTTTTTCGCTTCTTCTAGTAAGTATTCTGACTCTCTTACATAAACAAAACCTCTTGAGATAATATCTGGTCCTGCTGCTATTTTTCCAGTTGCTTTATTGATTGTTACAACAACCACCATTAGACCATCTTCAGAAAGATGTTTTCTATCTCTTAGTACGATGTTACCTACGTCTCCTACTCCTAAACCATCTACTAACACTCTGCCGGATGGTACACTGCCATTTAGTTTTGCAAAATTCTGTCCTATTTCTAATACGGAACCGTTTTGCATCGTAAATATATTTTCTTTATCCATCCCTAAACTTTCGGCTAGTTTACCATGTTGTTTAAGATGTCTAAACTCACCGTGAACTGGCATGAAATATTTAGGTTGGGCTAATCGATGCATTAATTTCAGTTCTTCTTGACAAGCATGGCCGGATACATGAACGTCGGCTAAACTTTCGTATATTACGTCAGCACCTTTTTCAAATAGTTGATTAATCACTCTTGTAACTGACTTTTCGTTACCTGGAATTGGTGTTGCTGAAATAACAACTGTATCTCCTGGTCTTATGTCTAGTTTTCTATGATCAGAGCTAGCCATTCTTGAAAGGGCTGCCATTGGCTCTCCTTGGCTTCCTGTTGTTACGATTACGATTTCATCATCGTTATATTTATCCATATCATTAACGTCTATGATCATCCCATCTGGTATATTAAGGGCTCCTAGCTCATGGGCTACAGAAACAACGTTTACCATACTTCTACCAGACACGACAATTTTTCTATTGAATTTAAATGCGGCATCTACAATTTGTTGTATACGATGTACGTTTGATGCAAAGGTTGCTACAATAATACGGCTAGTTGTATTGCCAAAAACCTTTTCAAAGGTTTGACCAACACTTCTTTCAGACATTGTCGTTCCTGCTCTTTCAACATTTGTACTATCTGCCAGCATTAAAAGAACACCTTTTTGACCTAGTTCTGCTATTTTATGCAGGTCAATCATATCCCCAATTGGTGTGTAGTCAATTTTAAAGTCTCCTGTGTGAAAAATAACTCCTAGTGGCGTATGTATTGCCAGTGCACAAGCATCAGGAATACTGTGGGTTGATATTATAAACTCAACATCAAAAGTTCCAATGGTTACTTTATCTCCTGGATCGACTCTACGAGTGACAACGTCGGACATTTTGTGTTCTTTAAGTTTAAACTCTACAAGTCCTAATGTTAATCTTGATCCATAAACCGGCACATTAATTCGTTTGAGTACATAAGGTAGTGCCCCGATATGATCTTCGTGACCATGGGTTAATACAATTCCCTTTACTTTTTCTTGATTTTTAATTAAATAAGAAATATCTGGGATAACAATGTCAATACCAAGCATTTCGTCCTCTGGAAAGCTTAGGCCACAATCCACAATAAGTATCTCGTCTTTATACTCTATTGCAGTCATGTTTTTCCCAATTTCATTTAATCCTCCTAATGGTATGACTCTAATTTTTTCTGTTTTACGATTCAATGCTAAATCACTCCTTTTAATTTTTCCGTACGTTTTTTTAAAGTTTTATTTTATATAAAAATAGATTTATCTATCATTACATTCAAGTTTGTTTTTTATAATTAAGTTATAATTTTTATAATTATAGCGCTTTTTTATATAGATAGTATGTAGAATAATTTAATTTTTTATCCCTTGGTCATTTTAAAATAGGTTATAAATAAATGCGAATTTTATATACTTGAATTATTAGTCAAATAAAAATAATTGTTTTCTCATTTTAAAACAGTTAGGATATTTCCACAAATAAAAAAGCCCGTAGAAGTAACTACAAGGCTAACAGCATTTTGAACAAAATCCGAAAAATTTAACTTTATGATCATGTATTTTAAAGTCGTAGTTTTTTTCAATTTCTTCTTCAAGATGTTCTAATAGATCTAGTTCTACTTCTATAATATGACCACATTGCTGACAAATAAGGTGATGATGTTGGTGGTCATCATCGTGGGTGTTAAGCTCATATCGGCTGCAGCCATCGTCTAAATTAATTTTTGATATTATGGAAAGCTCATCTAATAGTTGTAAGGTTCTATAAACAGTAGCTAATCCAATCTCTGGACAATTAACTTTGACTTCATCATATATTTCCTCTGTAGTTAGATGTTTCCCTTGACTATTAATAATTACTTCAAGGGTTGCTCTTCGTTGAGGCGTTAATTTTAAGCCTTCTTCTTTAAGTTTTTCTTTAATTGTCTCTAATAAATTGTCCACATATATCACCTGCTATTCTCAATTAAAAACTCTTTTCATGTAGTATTATATCTATATTTAAAGGGTATGTCAATGTTTTCTAATTAAAAAGACAAAGATGGGCATAAGCCCATCTCTTTTTAAATATACTGTTATTTGTTACTCTTCTTCTCGGCCTATTTCTTCTTCAACTATAGCTTCGTATGCCGCAACAACGTTTGTATATTCATCATCATCTTCTAGCGCTTCTAAAATATATTCGCCTTTTCCATCTTCAACTAATTTAAATATGTAAGCATCCTCTTCTTCATCTGCGTCTACTGGAGAGAGAATCGCATATTCTTTTTCTTCAACTTCTAAAGTCATAATTACATCAAAATCTTGCTCAACGCCATCCTCATCGACTAGCGTAATTAAATCATCTCTTTCTTCCATTTTAAAAACTCCTTTCTATTCTTAAGCTTATTTGTATTATATACCAAATTTCAAGAAAAAACACTAATTTTTATAATTAATTTGTTTGTTGTCGATCTAAGTAACCTTGTAAAATATAAACTGCTGCCATTTTATCTATAACCGCTTTTCTTTTTTTACGACTAACATCCGCTTGGATAAGTGATCTCTCGGCTGCTACGGTACTTAATCTTTCATCCCAGTGTACGATTTCTATGTCGAGTTGTTTTTTTAAATCCTCACTAAACTTTAATACCTTTTCTCCCTGGGGTCCTAATGTTGCATTCATATTTTTAGGTAGTCCGATAACAATTTTTTTAACATCATTTTGTGTTGCTATTTCTTTTAGCTCTAAGAAATCCTGTTTTTTACTTTTTCTAAATATTGTTTTTAAACCTTGGGCTGTCCATCCCATTAAATCACTTAATGCTACACCGATTGTTTTGTCTCCTACATCTAATCCCATAATACGTTCCATGATATTCCTCCTAAATTACCTTAATGCAAAAATGCGGACAATATTTTGCACAATAACCGCATAATACACATTTGCTATGATCTATTTTAATTTGAGTTGATTGCTTTGATAAAGCTTTATGGCTGCATGCCTGTATACAATTTTCACAAGTTTCGCACCAGTCTTGAATAATTAATTTGCGATTTTTTTTGTTAATTTTATTTAAAATTGCTGTGTCAATTTCTTTTTTCAAAGTGGTCAGTACATTCGCTTGGATTTCTTCTATTGTTTGCATCCCTATTGCAACGGCGTGTAAAGGTTTTATATTTAATACAAATTCTAAGCATTTTTTATAGTCTTTTATAAAGTTCCCCCCACCTAGGGGTTTCATGCCATAAATACCTTTGCCTTGTTGGTAGGCTTGTTCTAAGGTTTTAAGCATTGTTTCTATATTTCCATCTTGTATACCTAGTCCAAACATATTAACGATTGGATGGAGTACTTCTATTTCTTTTATTTTTAAAGATGCTTCTACAGCTTCAATTCTATGGGTTGATAAGCCTAAAGCTTTTATATACCCTTGTTCTTTTTTTCTTATAAAATATTCTAAGGCTTCATAGTGCCCTCTTATTGTATGTATACTCTCTTGCTCATGTAATAAAAATATATCCACATAGTCGGTATCCATTTCTTTTAGTGCTTTATTTAAGCTTGCTTCTGCAGTCTCTTTACTATAAGCGTAGGATTTTGTAGCTATAACCAGTTCCTGCCTAGGTATGTTTTCTAATGCACATTTTATATGGTCATAGGTTTCGTACAGCTCTGCTGTGTCTAGAAAGTTTATTCCTTGCTGTAAGGCATAGGTCAAAAGTCTACCGCCCTCTTTTGGACTTAGGTTTGCTTGTAGTGGGCCCATTGTTAATGTTCCAAAGCATAATTTTGAAACATTCAACAGGGTATTTCCCAGTTTTATTTTTTCCAATATTAAACACTCCATAGGTAATGAATGCTATGAGAAAATTCATGGCTTCATATTAATTAAAATATATGTCTTTGTAGTTAAAATTCATTTTCTAAGTGGTAAATAACTAAATAAAGCAATGGTACTAAAAGATAAATACTTGTTGTTGCTGCTGCTACAACACCGGAATCATTTACTAAGAAAACAAGTATACAAGCTAGAATAATACTATTCCAAGCCACGGTAATGTCAGGGTATTTTCTTTTCATTTCTTTTAAAATACCTTTTGGTTTATAAAACAATATGCCTAATACAACTATCGCCGTTAGCAGCACTCTACTCCAGACAGTTACATTAATCAGGCGTAAGTTCATTGAAATTTTCCGAGTTAGAATTTGAAACATCACTTCTATTCCTTGATCATTAACTTGACTGATTGCCCTGGCTAAATGGGACTTTGAGTCAACTAAAAATAGATCAATGCTAGCAATTATTCCTACAGTTAATATTATCATTAAAAGGATAAAGTAAATATGTTTTATTTTTATATCAGTATTTTTTAATTTTAAGTATGTAAACATAAAAATAAAGGCAGCAGTAATTGTTCCTCCAACATTTGCTCCGAATATAGGGGCACTTATTAGTACTAGGGCTATAAAAAATAATGTAGTTATTTTTTTAATGGAAGTTCTGTACCTTTCTCTAATACTACACAAGAAAATAAGGTAGGATCCGATTAATATGCCTAGATATTCATTTCCAAGTCCATAGTAACGGGCGCCTATTATAGGGTCGTAGCTTAAAAGTGATTGTTTTAAAAGTTGCTGTCCAAGCAAAATATCCGTTAGTATACTTAAAGATACCAGTCCTGTTATTGTAATGAACAATTTAAGCGGGTCTCTTTTAGCAACTATGTTTGCAATGTAAATAACGACTAAGGGCAATAAAATAATTAGAATATAGGTAAGTGCCACGCTAGTAATACGGAACATCGGTATCATCAGCATTGCCCAAGGCATCAGCCCACTTATTAATAACAAATCTAAAATGTATTTTCGTAGTTTATTTGTTATTTTTTTTGCTAAAAAATTATTGTTGAGTAAAATAACCAATATTGCTAACATAGCTACAATTATGTGGAAGGTTGCATAACTATATAGCACATTGTATCTATTCGTTGAAACAAAAACAGTTTTTTCGTTTAGACCTAAAATGTAATCTACTTGGTTTATTTCTTTTATACTTGTTATGGGACTCCCGGTCATTTGTTTAAAATCTATATTAAAATGTTGAAGAACCGTCGGTGCAACGTCTATATTCCCAACGATTCCTTTTCTTCTTGTTGTATTTGAAGTAAGTAACCCAGCTACATTTTCTTGACCAAAATACAAGATTGGCGTAAGTCTATCCCCTTGCTCTGAATAAACATTTGAAGGATATGGGGATAGAATCATAACCGGCGTGCTTTTTGGGGGAGTTGTGATGATTTTTTCAATAAAGTCTGCAAGTTCCGTTATCATCTTGTTTTTATGTTGTTGGTATAATTCTTCTGTCAGATTTACTGCGTACTCATCAAGTCTCCATGTATCTCCAGTTTCAATAACGATAAAATTATTTTTTTCATATGATTTTTGAAAAGCATCATATAACTTAGTATAATCTGTTTTAAATCCCATGGGACTCGCAGGGTCTATTTGAATGAACTGATCTTCTATTTTTGATTGAGCAATATAACCTTTTTGATCCATAGCAATGAATCCTGCTGGATTAAAATTGCTGTCTTTTAAAATATTGCTCCCTAACAGGGCTGTACTTAAACCATTTTGTGAAAGTGTTTCACCAAGGTTTCCAGGTATAGCACCATAGTCTCCCCTAGTATTTTGACTAATTAAATTATTTATTTCTAAATTTACAGCACCTTCTTCTTTCAAAAGGCCTGTCCTTCTTGAATATATTTCTGAAATTTCTTTTTTTAATTGACTAAATTCCGCTGTTTTTTTATCTGCTTCTCCTCTTGTTCCAGCCCCTATTGTAAGATAAGACTTAGGATCACTTTGCCTTCCCGGGGCCCTTGTGTTCATAAGTCCTAAGGATCCTTCATTCATTAGTTTTTTCATCTTTGGGCTTTTTAATAGATCATTATAATGCACACGGTTCATCACAACTAATACAAATTTATCATCTATAGCTTCATTTGTATTAGATTGTGTTTTGCCATGTGCAACTTGGTACTGAGAAAGTAGTAGATATATTATCACTATAAAACAACAAATTTTAGTCCTTCTCAAATCTATTCGCTCCTATTGTTTGCTAAATAAAACCTTAATAATTCCTCTAATAATTCGTCTCGTTCAATTTTTCTGATAATACTTCTTGCACTATTATGGCTTGTTATATAGGTTGGGTCTCCAGAAAGAATATATCCTATAAATTGATTCGTAGGATTATAACCTTTTTCCTGAAGTGCTTCAAAAACTGTTAAAATCACATCTTTTGCTTTGTATTCTTGCTCTTGTTCTATATTAAATTTCATTGTGTGATTAAATTTTTCAGACATGTTATTCTCCCCTTTCTTATTTTTTTCATTTGTATCTATATTATACCATGTCAAATTGATAATTTGCAGATTAGATTTTAATAATTAGAAATTGCATAATAAAATTCATATTAATAATGGAATTAGGAATTTCTTCTTGTATTTTATACAAAAACCTCCAAGTAGATCGTCTGTTTACTAATTAGACGATCTACTTGGAGGTATCCTATGTCTATTTGTTCTAGTGAATATTTAGATTTATTTAAGGGATTCTATTAAAATTTGTTTTACTTTTTCTAGGGCTTCATCAATTTTTTCTGGATTTTTACCACCGGCTTGGGCCATGTCTGGTCTACCACCACCGCCACCACCTGTTATTGTAGCGGCCTCTTTTACAATTTTACCAGCGTTAAGTCCTTTTTGTGTTATATCCTTTGTCACGATTGATACAAAATTCACTTTTCCGTCTATTGTTGATGATAGCAGAATTACACCTGATTGTAACTTATCTTTAAGGGTATCTCCTAGTTTCCTTAAATCATTCATATTTTGGTCGGAAACCTTTGTTACGATTGTGGATACGCCGTTAATTTTTTCTGCTTTATTTATTAAATCATCAACTGAACCAAGGGAAATTTGACTTTTTAATTTTTCAATTTCTTTTTCTTTCTCTTTTATATCTAGTAATAATGCATCTAATCTTGATAGCATATTTGTTGGTGTTGTTTTTAAGGCCTCTGTGACTTTATTAATTGTATCCTGTTGTTTTTTTACATACTTATAAGATTCTAGTCCTGTAATTGCTTCTATTCTTCTAACTCCAGAGGCAACTCCACTTTCATTTATAAGTATAAACAGGCCAATTTCACTGCTATTTTCAACATGGGTTCCTCCACAAAGCTCTATGCTTTCATCTCCCACTTTTACGACTCTAACGATATCCCCATATTTTTCACCGAATAAGGCTTCTGCGCCTAATTGTTTTGCATCTTCAGGGGATGTTTCAAAGGTTTGTACCTTTGATGCCTGTAGTATCTTTTCGTTTATTTTATGTTCAATTGTATTTAATTGTTCTGGTGTTAGTGATTCAAAATGAGTAAAATCAAATCTTAATCTATCCGGTGTTACAAGGGACCCTGCCTGTTGAACGTGATCACCAATAACTTCTTTTAGAATCTTGTGTAGTAAATGAGTTGCAGTATGATTTTTTGAGGTGTTATTTCTATTCAGCTCGTTTACTTCGGTGTAAATTTCATCCCCTACTTGAATAGTACCTTCTTCTCCAACTACAACATGGTGTGTTTGATTATTAGGGCCTTTTTTTGTATCTATAACGCTGCCTCTAAAGGTTTGATTATAAATTAATCCTGTATCACCAACTTGACCACCACTTTCTCCATAAAAAGCACTGCTTTCAAGTATAACGGTTCCTTTTTGGTCTTTGTTTAATTGTGATACGACTTCATTGTCTACTACAATCGCATTTATCTTTGTTTTATTTTTAATGTCATTGTAGCCCACAAATGAAGTTGTGATTTTTTTATCTAGGGTTGTATATACATCTTCTTCCCATCCTGCTGTATTATTGCCTGTACGGGCTTTTCTTGCTCTTTCTCTTTGTTTGTTCATTTCATCGTTAAATCCAACTTCGTCTACATCTAAATTTTTCTCTTCTAGTATTTCTTTTGTTAAATCAAGGGGGAATCCATAGGTGTCATATAGTTTAAAGGCATGCTCGCCTTTTAAAAGTTTTTCGTTGTTTAGCTCTAATTCCTTAACAAAATTATTTAATATTTCTAAGCCAGCATGAATTGTTTCTTGAAAACGTTCTTCTTCTACTTTTATTACTTTTGTAATATAGTCTTGCTTTTCAACTAGTTCTGTATAGGTTTCGCCATAGGTTGCAATTACTGCTTCTACAACATCATTTAGGAAACTATCTGATTTACCTAGTAGAATTCCATGTCTAGCTGCTCTTCTTATTAAGCGTCTAAGTACATAGCCTCTACCTTCATTGCTTGGTAAAACCCCATCACTAATCAAAAATACAATTGAACGGATGTGATCCGTAATTATTCTAATGGATACGTCTGATATTTTATTTTCATTGTATTTTGTATTCGTATGTAAGCAAACTTTATTTAAGATATGTTTCATTGTGTCGATTTCAAAAATTGAGTCTACATTTTGCATAATACAGGCAACACGTTCAAGGCCCATACCCGTATCAATGTTTGGATTTGGTAATGGATTGTATGTCCCTTCTTCATCTTTATCAAATTGGGTAAATACATGATTCCAGAATTCTACATAACGGTCGCATTCGCAACCAGGCTTACAGTTTGGATCGTTACATCCAAATTTTTCACCACGATCAAAATAAAGTTCTGAACATGGGCCACAAGGACCTATACCTATTTCCCAAAAGTTATCTTCTTTTCCTAGCCGTACAATTTGTTCTTTTGGTATACCTATTTGTTTTTCCCAAATTTCGAAGGCTTCGTCATCATTTTCGTATACGGTTGCCCAAAGTTTATCGATAGGCATTTGTAAGTATTCTGTAACAAACTCCCATCCCCATTTTAAAGATTCTTCTTTAAAATAGTCTCCAAATGAAAAATTACCTAACATTTCAAAAAAAGTAGCATGCCTTGCTGTTTTTCCAACATTTTCAATGTCACCAGTCCTAATACATTTTTGACATGTTGCCATTCTATTTTTAGGTGGTTCCTCTTTACCAGCAAAATAAGGTTTTAATGGTGCCATTCCTGCATTAATTAATAATAAACTCTTATCCTTTTGCGGTACTAGGGGGTAGCTTGGTTGTACGAGGTGTTCTTTAGATTCAAAAAAGTCTAAAAAAAGTTTTCTTAGTTCATTTAATCCTATGTTTTTCATGAAGCGCCTCCTTATTTTACGAAAAAGCCCTCATCCTTTGGACGAGAGCAATTAATTCCATTAAATTTACTTGAATTATATAGAATAACAGGATTTTTGTCAATATCGGTTAATACTTAACAATTAATTTTAGTATATGTTTAAATAACACTTTTATAACAGCAGCTGTTGGAACTGCAATTAACAGACCAATTATGCCGAAAAAACGTCCACCTAATATAAGGGATAGCATTACAAAAACAGGATGAAGTCCTACACTCTTACCTACGATTTTAGGTGCTACTATACCACTTTCAATCTGTTGAATCATTGTAAAGGTTATGATTACCCAAAGTGCTTTTAGTGGTCCATCCATGAGGGCAAAAATAACGCCTGGTATAATACCTATTACGGGACCAAAATAGGGAATGACATTCGCTATGCCGGCTATAATGCCTATTAAGACAGCAAATTCTACTCTAAGTATTAACATAGCTACTATTGTAAGGACACCAATAAATACTGCGACGGTTAGTTGTCCTCTAACAAAGTTGCTCAATACTTGGTCAATATCTCTAGCTATGGTCAGGGTGACTTTTCGACATGATTTAGGGATTAATAAAATAATTCCTTTTTTAAATTTATTTTTATCTTTTAAAAAATAAAAAGTAATTATAGGAACTAATATTAGCCCAACAGCCTTTGTGAAAATAGATAATAGACTTTCTGTAACTCTAGACAATAGGTTGAAAATAGTATTTTGAAAACGACCTATATTAACAGTTAGTAAATTTTTAACTGCATCTAACTCATCTGGTAATCTTTCAAAGTTTTTAGCATACTTCATATATAGGTTATATAAATAATCATAGCTTTCATTGCTGTACTTAGGGAGTAGTTCAATAAGATCTTTTATTTCTTCTACTATGTGGGGTATTAACGTAATGGAAAATATAAATATACTTATGGCTATACCTAGATAAACAAGCAAAACAGATATAAGTCGACTAATGCCCTTATTATTTAAATATTGCACAATTGGATTTAATAAATAGGCAAAAACAAAGGCAAAGATAAATGGTGATAAAAGCTGTAATAGTACCGCTCTAGCTCTGAGCATAAATGCTAGCAATAAAATAATTGTTAAGCCTATAAATGTAAATAATAAATGCTTTTTCGTTATACTTATTCTTTTATTTTCATCTACATGTTGATTCCCAATATGTACTAAATAATAGAGGAAGCCACAGATCAATATTATTAAACCTATTTGTATTAAATAGTTTAATATATCTGCGATTACATTCTGACCTAGGAAAACGTCAATATTTCTTGATGTTGTTTCCGCTACAGGATGATCCATACAATGCAACTCCCTAATGTTTAAATGGGTGATAACTCTTTGAACATATAATGAATGTGGTGACCTTATTTCGCCTTATTTATATATTATTCTTTTAATTTTAAAAAATACAATTTTGTATTGACTTAAAATTAAAAAGCAGCAAAAGCTGCTTTTTAATTTAGAATGTTGTGTCTATGAGATTGGACGCTCTTGTTAATAATTTTTGGCTGTTACTCATTAATTTTCTTCTGTTTCTTGATTTTATTGATGAAAGGGCAATAACTCCTACAGCTGCTCCAAATAGACTTCCTGCTATCAATTTACTTGGCATATTCCTCATAAAATTTCTCCTTTCTATAGAAAT
Source organism: Serpentinicella sp. ANB-PHB4 (assembly GCF_031432315.1). Lineage (NCBI taxonomy): Bacteria > Bacillati > Bacillota > Clostridia > Peptostreptococcales > Natronincolaceae > Serpentinicella > Serpentinicella sp. ANB-PHB4. The sequence continues at coordinate 225,725 of NZ_JAVKGO010000001.1, read as the reverse complement.
ATTTTTATTTATTTTATTTTTTGTTATTTCAATTAATCTATGCGTAGTATTTTTTTTATTCCTCCACCTTCGTAGTAAATCTCGTCTTTATCTTCTTCTTTGATAATTAATTTATTGCTTGTAGCCTCTTCTAACAAGCTATTTTCACTAAGGACTAAAACAGAATATCCGTTATACATATTTGTAAAGAATCCTTCGTGTATAATTAATGCGTCTACTTTTCCATTATTTTGATTTATAATCGCATCCCTAACAATCCCCACTAATTCTCCGTCTTTTGTATAAATTTCAAACTCTGATAGTTTAAGGGGATTTTTATAAAGTTTTAGAATATCATCTCTTTGATCTAAACCTATCAGACTTTTAGCATTAAGTGTTATGACACCGTTATTAGTAAAATTTAAAATTTTGTTATAACAGAGAATTTTCTCTTTATCTTTTGAGATAAAGGTATGTTGAACTAAAAAAGCCACTACACTTAAATTCTTATAAGAATAGATAGGTTCTTTTATAAAGTAAGGCATAATTTGATTGTTTTTGTTTAATACTTTAAGACCAATTACCTCACTGATGCGCATTTTGAATTCCCCTTTTTTTTAGGCTTTGTTTTATTTTTTGATTTAAAACAAAAAAAATGCAGGTATAACCTGCATTTAAAGTAATAGTTTTCTTTTTTATTAATATTCTTCTTGTATATCGTCATGATGATCATGGTCATCATCAGGATCGAAGCCTTCTAATTCTTCAAAATATAAATCGTTTTCTTTAGCATACTCATATATGGCAGCTTTAACAGCTTGTTCTGCTAAAACGGAACAATGCATTTTTACAGGTGGTAAACCATCTAGGGCTTCTGCTACTGCTTTATTTGTTAGGTTTAATGCTTCTTTTACGGTTTTTCCTTTTATTAATTCAGTTGCCATACTTGATGTTGCAATGGCAGATCCACACCCAAAAGTTTTAAACCTTACATCAACAATTACGTCATCTTCAATTTTTAAGTACATTTTCATAATATCGCCACATTTAGCATTTCCTACTTGTCCAACTGCATCTGCATTATTTATTTCTCCTACATTTCTTGGATTGGTGAAATGATCCATTACTTTATCACTATACATTATTATTTCCTCCTTTTACTCCTTCATACAAAGGTGACATCTGTCGTAATCTATCAACAATTTTCGGTAACTGTTCTATTACATAATCTACTTCTTCTGTTGTTGTGAAGTCGCCTACTGTAAGCCTTAATGAACCGTGGGCAATCTCATGACTTAAACCTATTGCCATTAAGACATGAGAAGGATCTAATGATCCAGAAGTACATGCTGAGCCACTTGACCCGGCAATACCAACCATATCTAAACTTAATAGCAATGCTTCGCCTTCAATAAACTCAAAAGAGATATTCGCATTTCCCGGTAGTCGTTTTGTTGGATGTCCATTTAATTTGGAGTATGGAATCTTTTCCATAAGTGTATTAATGAGTTGATCTCTGAGTGTAATTATTTTTTTATTGTGTGCTTCTATATTTTCGTTAGCTAGTTCTGCTGCTTTTCCAAATCCAACTATACCAGCAATGTTTTCTGTACCTGCTCGTCTTCTTCTTTCTTGTGCACCACCATGTATCATAGGAAATATCTTTGTTCCTCGTCTAGCATATAAAGCACCTATGCCTTTTGGACCGTAAATTTTATGTGCAGAAATAGAAACTAAATCTAAACCTAGTTCATCTACATTTATAGGGAAACTTCCATATGCTTGGACTGCATCTGAATGAAAAATAATTTTATTATCTTTTGCAATTTTACCAATTTCTTTAATTGGTTGTACTGTTCCGATTTCATTATTTGCATACATAATCGTGATTAGTATTGTTTCATCTTTAATTGCTTTTTTAAGATCTTCTAAATTTATAAGGCCATACTCATCTACTTCTAAATAAGTGACTTCAAAACCTTCTTTTTCAAGATGCTGACATGTATGTAAAACAGCATGATGCTCTACTTTTGTGGTTATAATATGATTACCTTTATTTTTCAAGGCATATGCCACACCTTTTATTGCCCAGTTGTCTGACTCTGTTCCCCCACCTGTGAAAAATATTTCATCGGATTTTGTACCTAATGTTTTCGCAATTCGGTCTCTTGCTTGATCAACAGCTTTTCTTGTTTCTCTGCCAAAAGAATGTATGCTTGATGGATTTCCGAAGTGAGTGGTATAGTAAGGCATCATTTCATCTAATACCTCTTTTTTTACAGGTGTAGTTGCAGCATAATCCATGTAAACTTTTTTCATATCGCAGCTCTCCTTTTAACTTATGTCCTTTTATACTTTGTTTCTTTGTTTTTAATCATTTAGGTCATATGATAAAATCATCTTTATCTTGCATGTTGTTATAATCATCTAACATATCTTGCAATGTAATTGCGTCAATTACATCACTGATACTATCTCTTATTTTCGTCCATACAGTTCTTGTAATACAGCAGTCTTTTCTGTCACAGCCTGATGTATCATCTTCAATTACGCAGTCTGAAGGCGCCAAAGGTCCTTCTAAGGTGCGGATAATGTCTCCAACAGTAATGTTTTGGGGAGAATGTGCTAGCATATAGCCGCCTTGTGCACCTCTAACACTTTTTACTAAACCGACTTTCCTTAGACTAGCAATCAGTTGTTCTAAATAGTGGTCAGATATTTTTTGTTTCTCAGCTATGTTTTTTAGCGAAATCGGTCCTTCACCATAGTGTATGGCCAACTGAAACATGGCTTTAAGCCCATACCTTCCCTTAGTAGATAGTTTCATTTTTACTCTACCTCTCTTTAATTCCAAGTAAACTAATTGGGATTAAACACAGTATATTATACCCTACTATTTTTGTCAACATTCTCCTTTATTATTGTAATATATTTTTATATTTACAGTGATTAACATCCCATATTATATTTAGACAAATAAAAATGAGAAGTTGGGTAAACTTCTCATTTTTATATCCTTTAGCTTAAGCAATTATGTTCGATATCTTACTTACTTAAATAACTTTTAAGCGCTTCGTTCCAAGGTCTCATTGTAATATTTGAATTATTATTTAGGGATGTATTTTTAGGTCTTCGTGCTTTTGTTTCTATCTCATTAGAATTTATAGGCAAAATTTTTGCCTTAATATTTTTTAATTTACAAACTTCAAGGGCAAGTTCATACCAAGTGCAACTTCCCTTATTTGCAAGATGGTAGATACCGTGTTTTTTATTTCTAATCATTTCTTTTATTCCATAAGCTACATCGAAGGAATAGGTTGGAGAACCCCGTTGATCGTTAACCACCTTTACGATTGTGTGGTTACTACTTAAGTTTAGCATACTATTAATAAAATTATACCCTCTGTGGGAATATAGCCAAGACACCCTTACAATATAATACTGGTTCGTGCTTTTTTTTACTTCTTCCTCTCCTTTATATTTCGATAATCCATAAACATTAATTGGGTTTGGTATATCATACTCATCATAGGCAGTTAATTTATTTCCGTCGAAAACATAATCCGTACTTATATGAACTAACTCGCTACCAATTTCGTTTGTTATTTCCGCGATATTTTTTGCAGCCTTTGTATTTACATTAAATGCTGCTTTCCTCTTTTCCTCACATAAGTCTATGTCAGTAATCGCTGCTGCATTTACAACAACATTTGGCTGAAGTTCTTTTAGTATATTGTATAGTTTATCTTGGTCTGTTATATCTAATTCATTTTTTCTGTAGTTGAATACTTCGTGGTCTTGATAAATTTTTTTTAGCTCATAGCCTAATTGTCCCATCCCTCCAAGTATGCATATTTTCATGTTTTAGCCTCCCCTCTAGACTAATTGTAAATTAAAGTAAATAATCATAGGCTAGTAATATTTTTTCTGTAACCGACTCCCATAAGTAATTTTCCTTAATATGTTTTTGAAGATCTGTATTTTTACCTCTTTTTAATAATTGTTTTAGTTTTATTTCAATATTATCTATATCATAGTACTTACTATACTCAGCATAGTTTTTAAAGTAATCTTTTGTACTGCCACCTTCAGTTGTAAGAATATTACAGGCTGTTAAACCTGCTTCTAAGTTAACTAAGCCTGGTATTTCATACCAGCTAATTAGGGCATGAACTTTTGCCGCTTTATAATAATGGCATATGTCGTGATGTTTAACGATAGGTACATGAACGATGTTGTTGTTGGCGCTCATGCATAAATTAAAATAATCTGGATCATTTATTGGTCCTAGAAGCATTAGGGGGATTTCTAATTTCTTTGTTATTTTTGCAAGTGCTAATTGATTTTTATGAGGACAAATTCTTCCGACACATAAAACAAAATCTTTCATATTGTATAACTTTCTAAACTTACTTTGATTACCAGTTTCGAAAGCTTTATCGACTCCATTAGGAACTATAATATATGGATTTTTTACGTCAAACTCTTCTCTTATTGCTTCCATTTCCGTTTCGGAACTTGGTAAGATTATATCTACATTTTTAAAAACCTTGCTTCTCATAGCATTTAGTTTTTTCCATTTTAAACGTAGTAGTTCATTTTTCTTTGTGTAAGGTAGGTACTTTATTAAATTCCAATAGATTGGAGTTAAAGCAACCTTTTTTTTATATTTAATTACGTTTGATAAGTAATGATATGTATCTTCTATTCTAATTGTATTAAATAAGTGAATTAAATCGTAAGGTCTTAAATCTTCATTCAAATTACTTGAAACTGTTATGTCAATACCTCTTTGTTCTAAATATTGTTTTGTTTTAATTAATTGAATACTATCTCCTGCTAAATTAGTTTGATAGTCTCGCCTTATATACATTAGTACTTTCAATAAACGCCCCCCTCTTTAGTCAGTAATGTCAAGACAAGCAAGTGTTCAGTTTACATAATTCTATAAATTGTTTGTGGCTTTTCTGCTGGTTTCCTTGAAAAACATTCAATGTTCGATATGATTATATTTAAGTAAGTTAACATAATGCATTTAAATTTTGGAAGGAGCATATATTATGTTTAAAAGTTCAACAAAAAAAGTAATGGTATCTGTTTTAACCGCTACATTTATTATTTCATCCGTATCATTTGCTAGCGCATCAACGCATAATGTTAATAGAAGATTTGTGTTTAATAGGAATAACAAACAGATCGTAAGACTATTTGACATTCAAAATAGCACATCTGAGAACTCCCTTTTACAATCTTTTAGAAATGCATTTAGAATTAATATTCAACGAGTGCAACCCCAAGAAAACACCTCAGATTATGATGTAAATGTACCAGAAAAAGATGAAATAAACATTCCTCAAGACAAGGAAGAAGCTGTACCCGCTCCAACACCTGAAGATAATACAGTGACAGATAAGGATTCATCTGTTCCAAGTCCAGTAGTAACAACACCAGTTCCAGCGGAACCAAAATCAGATGATCCTGTAGCACCTGAAGTTACAGAAAATACTCCACATTCAAACGAGCGCCATACTTTATCTAATAAAGAAGTTAGACTTGTAGAATACGTAAATCAAGCAAGGGCTGAAGCTGGTTTAGCACCCCTAGCAATTGATGTTGACTTATCATATACTGCTAGAGTAAAGTCTCTAGACATGCATGATAATAACTATTTCTCACATACATCACCGACTTATGGGTCTCCTTTTGATATGATGAGAAGCTTTGGTATACAATACCGAGCTGCAGCTGAAAATATTGCAAGAACGCATAGTGTTGAGTCTGCTCACAATGGCCTTATGAATTCAGATGGTCATAGAAAAAATATTTTAAACCCTAACTTTACTCATATAGGAATAGGTATTTACAACGGTTACTATACTCAAATGTTTATTCAAAAATAAAGATATTAGAATAAAAAAACTGCCTTTATGGCAGTTTTTTTATATAAAATCGTTTTCCTCATCATCATATATATCTTCAAATTGTTTTGGGAAAAAATCTGGGAATGGGGCTACATCAAAATCTTTACATACATCATCAGGTAAAAATGCTTCGCATTCATCAGGCTCTGGACAGAATCCAAATGCAGGGATGAGTAGTTGTACTTCGCCTACTACTTTTACAATTATAAATACGCCTACAGCTAGAACAAGGGTTTTACTGTTATCAAAAGGATCTGCTAATAATTGTGTTGCTGTTTCAAGTACTAGTTTAAAATTAAATTCATCTCTAGATTCCGGCATAAATAGGACGATATCTTTTAATATGTCAGGTAATTGTCCTTTTATTTCAACGATAGAACCTGTTTCTATGTTTCTTACACGTAATCTGTATTTTATTACTACTCTAAATCTTGCTCTCTTAAAGTTTGTTCGGTTTGGTATTGGTGTAATTACTTCGTCAAAGATTTTTCCTGGCAGAAATTTTATGTCAACAAACTCGTATGTTCCATCACAAGGAAGTTTTACTTCTAAATTTTCAAAACACGCTCTTTGTTGACATTGTGCGTAAACTTTTTTAGCGATAATACACTCTGACTTAAAATCTGGAAGATAAGGATCAATTTGGTTCATATTATCCATTTTTTTGCCCCCTTATATATATTCTTTTCTTAGTTATACAATACCAGTATATGAATTCCTCAATATTCTGTTACATTATGTCTTTACCTTTTACAAACAACTTCATTTAAATGATAATAAAATATTTTATATTAACATAGTATGGATTAAGAAGGGATTTGTGCAATCTTAAAAAATGCTTAGATACTATTATATAGAGAAATAAATTGCAAAAGGAGGGGTATGTTATGAGTCCTACACATCTACATTACCTTATACGAAATCAATCCAATCTTATCTATTACTTTTATGTAAATGACGAAAAAAAATTATTTTTCAGTTCTTATGACCAACAGTTAAATTTAATTGAAAATAAAGCGTTAGTCTCTGAACCTATTATAGAGTTTGGTGTTACCGTAGATGAAGATGATGTTGTACATTTAATTTATATTGATTCTTCAGGAAACTTAACTTATATGATAAAGAGAGATTTTAGTTATAGTTCTAAAACTTTAGGCAAACTAGATATTCAATCTAATACTTATAGATACTTAACTATCCATGTTCAAAAAGGTTTTACCCATTTGCTTTGTCTTAAGCAAAATATACTTAATTCTATGATAGTTTCTTTAGAACATACTTTTTGGGATTCTGGTAAGCCAAAAAAACATACGGTTACTTCATATATGCCAGGTAAATACCCCAGTCCTTTCTTTTTTGATGTAGATAGTTTAGGAAACTTCCATATTGTATATAAGGTATTACATAAAGGAAACCATCAGTTATATTATTATAAATTCTCTGAAAATAGTCAAAAATGGACTTCTAGAGAACATATTTCAAATATTTTAGAGGATCACTCTCACCCCTCTATGCTAATAGACAAAAAAGACACTTTGCACTTAGTTTGGACCTCGGTAGTGGATAATAATTTGGTTTTAAAATATAGACAAAAAAAGCATATTATTAACTTTAAGTCTACATGGTCAGATGTTATAAATTTAACGGATAAAAATTGTAACTGTATTCTTCCTGTATTTCTTGAGGATGAAGATAATATAAAAATTTACTATAAACAAAATAAAAGTATATTGTCTTTAGTAACAGATAATCAAGGTTTAAGTTGGAGTGAGACTAATACATCACCTAAGCTTGAAAATCCTATTCTTTATAGGTACAAGAGTTGTGTGAACCAGGAAGGAAGATGGAAAGCTAACTATTTATATGGTGAAGAAAATTACCCATTTTCTTTATGTCCTTTTAACAAGTCTTACAAAAGTTCAAAAACTGCAACAGATAAAACTACTCAGTTAAATATCAATAAAAATAATAATAATGAAATTGAAATGACTACCTCGTCTGACAATAATCTTTCTCATGATAATAAAGAAAATATAAATCTAAGGATAGAAAGTATAGTAGATGATATTGAATGTTATATTAATGACATGCAAGAACAGATTAATAAGTTGAAAAAAATTAAAGCATCTATAACTAATGATCCTACGGATGAAAGTTTTATTTCATACTCTAAAACTGTCGATCGACTAGTGTTTGCTCTTGAAAATCTAAATACTCAATATGCTAATATAGAGTCTGAACAAGCGGATTTAAAAAATAATTTGTCAAGTTACTGCAAAAAAATCGATATTTTTGATAACAAATTAGTCGATTTAAAGAAACAATATTTAATCATTGAGAATGACATTAATAATATACTTAAAGAAGAATCAGGCTTTTTTAATAAAGTTCTAAAGTATTTTAAAAACTAAGTAATCAACGAATTACTTAGTTTAGGAGATTGTATAATTAAAATTTAGTGGGTTAAACAGTTTGAAAAATGGTGTTCAATTTACTTCTTAAATATATATTAAATCTTTAGTCTAGAATTAATTTCTTGTTATAAATCTTTAATGTGTTATATAGTTTTAAAGCATATTCACTTTTGTAAAAGTTTTTCTACCATTAATACGTCTAACTTCATAAATTATAGATATATTTTTATTAATTTTATCTGCTTGCTCTTTCAGTATAAGTACATCTTTTTCTTTTAGACATTTTATTGAATAGCTACAGCCTGATTTGATTCTACAGGGTGTTGATATAAGTTGAAATTGATTAAATTTACTCTTTTTCAACAACTGATACAGTTGAATGGCATGATTTCTTGAATTAAATACAGCTATAAAATAATTTGATTCATTATATAATTGACCCATTTAAATCCCCCTTATCTTTTCTGTCATCTTCTATATTTGGTACTTTTTTATACTATTAATATATGAATACTAAACAAACTTGTTACGGAAAAAACAACCATCTAAAATCTAAAATTTAGATGGTTGTTTTTCCTTTATTTAGTATTTATCAGTTAATGGTTTTCTAAAATTAGCTAACTTAGTCTTTATTTTTTGTTCATAACCTTGCTCAGATGGTCTGTAATACACTTTATTTTTTATTTCATCAGGTAGATATTGTTGCTCCACATAATTACTCGGATAATTATGTGGGTATAAATAATTTAAACCATGCCCTAGGTTCTTTGCACCTTTATAATGTGCATCTCTTAGGTGGGTTGGTACCATTGTATGTACATTTGATATGTCTTCTAATGCTTTATCTATGGCTACGTAAGATGCATTGCTTTTCGGTGCAGATGCTAAATACGCAGTTGCTTGGGCTAGTGGAATTCTTCCTTCAGGCATACCGATTATTTGTATTGCGGTGTGGGTTGAAACTGCAATTTGAAGTGCTTGTGGGTCTGCGTTCCCTATGTCTTCCGAAGCACTTATGATTAAACGTCTGGCTATATATTCTGGGTCTTCCCCAGCAGCTATCATCTTAGCTAAATAATGTAAAGAAGCATCTGGGTCACTTCCTCGTATGCTTTTTATAAAAGCAGAGATCACATCGTAATGGTTGTCACCATTCTTATCATAATCTAATACCCTTTGTTGTATCGACTCTTGGGCCACATGGATATCTACAAAAATTTTACCTTCTTTGTTTGGACTTGTACTTAAACATGCAATTTCAAGTGCATTTAATGCTTTTCTTGCATCCCCATTTGACATATTTACAATATGGTTTAATGCTTCTTGAGTTATATCTAAATAAAGATTACCTAGTCCTTTTTCTTTATTTCTTATGGCCCTTTTTAATATATCTTGAATATCTTCATCTGTTAATTCTTCTAACTTTATTAAAGTAAGACGGGATAGAAGCGCATTGTTTATTTGGAAATATGGATTTTCAGTAGTAGCACCGATTAATATTAAGAGTCCGCTTTCAGCATGGGGCAATAATGCATCCTGTTGATTCTTAGAAAAGCGATGAATCTCATCAATAAATAATATACAGTCCTTCTTACTTACTGTTTTTATTTCTTTTATATGGTTTACCAACTCTTTAATCTCTTTTATCCCACTATTAACTGCGTTTAATTGGAAAAATTCTCCCTTTATTTCCTTCGCTAATAATCTGGCTAGGGTCGTTTTACCTGTTCCTGGAGGCCCATAAAAGATAAGAGAAGGCAATCTCTTTGCTTTTATACATTTTATTAAAAATTTATTGCTCTGTAATATATGTTTTTGACCAATTATATCATGGAGATTATTTGGCCTCATTCGGTCTGCCAAGGGCGCAGTACTCTCAATATTTATCTCTTTTGCTATATCAAATAAATCCATTTTAATCACCTGACTTTATCTTTTGTTTTATATTATGCAATGCTGTTTTTAGCACGTAATTCTTCTAGAATAAGCTCAAGTACCAAGGTTTCTCTCTTAATTGTTAATCCCATTGTAGATTGTTTCGTTGCCATTACTTCATTGTTGTGTTTTATTGCATCATTAATATCTATCCATACTGGGGATGTCCCATTGGCTAGTTCATAATCTTCCAGTTTGATGTTATCAAAATTCTCATCTGCTTCGCATATGTAGAAATAGGATAGCATATGCATATAGTCATACTCTGTTTTATAGTACGGTACGTATTCATCTGTGTATCCAAACTCCTTGATTACTTTAATCTTTTCTGCACCGATTTCTTCATTTAATTCTCGCTTTAATCCATCGATTCGGTCTTCATCTGTTTCTATACCACCACCTGGGAAAGTATAGTCGTCATATCTTTTTGTATATAGTAATAAAATTTTTGTACCTTTTAGTATAATTGCTCTCGCAGATTTTCGTTCAAATACTCTGGCCTCTTTTTCTTTCATTATATGATGGTTCATTTTTGCGATTAATTGCACCCTCGTCCCTCTTTCTTTATTAAAATAATTATATCTTAAATTCATAACTTTAAAATTTAATTTTATCATAGTTACGTCTAAATTTAAAGCAAGTCATACCTAATAAAAATAATACCCCAGGAATTTCAAATCCCATGGGGTATTACTACTTATCTTATATATTTTATTTTGAGTTAAGCTTTTCCATAGCTTCCGTTAATCTGTCTAATTTTTCATTTAAGTGATCTATATCCTGCTTAGTTGCAAAGGGCTGATTTTCTAATCCCGTATCAATAGTATTTTGAAATTTAGATGCAAAATCTTTACTTGTATTAGTCATTTGCCTCATTAAGTCAGTTGAATCATAGGAACTTGTAACTTTTTTATATAGGTCTTCGCTTTTTGAAATAAAATAGTTGTTGAATTTGTTGATCGCGTCTGCATTTATTCCTTTTCTAAAAAATTCGTTATATTTCTTCATTATGGAGTCCATAATTTCATAAGTATCATTTACTGTCTTTTCTCTTGTATCATTAAAATAATTATAAAGTTCAATAAGTATATTTGCACTTTCCATTTGTATTGCCATTATATTATTGTCGGAGGAATTAAATTTAGGTATTGTTGTCAGTTTTTTAAAAGTTTTTTGATAATTGTCATTACATAGACGCATATAGTCACGTAATCCGTTTACATCTCCTGCCATCCATTTGCTTAATGATTTTTGCATACCAGCCATACTATCATACCAAGGTTGGTAAACACCTCTGGCTGTATTAATAAACATTTCCTGTAAGAGTAAATTTTCATGAAAAAAGTTTTGAACAGGTTGGGGTAAGTAAGGAGAAAAATTATCAATAAAATGACTGAATATTTCAAATGACTTCAGATTTAATGATAGTATATCTGTTTCAGTTTTTATATTATCTTCTAGTTTATTTAATGTTTCTTCATAATAATTTTTTAAAGTTTTTTGACCATCTACCGTCTCCAACATATCATTAAAAAATTCGACGCATGTACTATAACCAGGAAGCTTATTGCCAGTATTCCTGCAAAAATTATTAATAGATTCATACAATCGATTATACATTTCTACAGTAAGCTTCATATTTTCGGCCATCTCTTTGTTACCCGTAAAAAAATTTGGTATTTGCTCCATAAAATTGGGTGAGAAACCATCCCCAACGGCATTCATAGCCTTTTTTTGCATGTCAAAATATTGCTTTGTGAAATTTTCTTGAAACTCTAGCATATTCATAAAATCATGTTCCCTCCTAAAACCATTTTATATCCAATTTATTATTGAATATAATCAATTTGTCATAAAATAAGTCTTGCCTAATTTCTTTCAAATTAAACATACAAGATAACTTTTTATAATAACTAATTATAATTATAGGAGATAATTTTATTATCTAATTTTTTTCAAAAAAAGTAGGAAAGGTTTTACCCCTCCCTTACTTTTTTTGATGGTTTATTTTAAAGTTAGTAGTAATTCACCTGATTGTACTTGTTGGTTTTCTTTTACAAGCACTGCATCAATTATACCGTCAGCTGAAGCAATGATATTTGTTTCCATTTTCATCGCTTCTACAATTAATAAACTTTGTCCTTCTTTAACTTCTTCACCTTCATTTATAAGTACTTTTAATACTGTGCCTGGTATGCTTGCGCCAATCTCTTTTTCATTATCTGGATCAGCCATTTTTACAAAATTCTCTTTTGCATCCACGCCACTTGCACGATCGTGTACTGTAATTTCACGTCTATTTCCATTTACTTCAAAAGCTATACTTCTCATGCCATCTGGTGAAATTTTACCTATTTCTAGAAGTTTGACAACTAAAATTTTTCCTTCAGCTATTTCCACTTCACATGTTTCGCCTTCTTGTAATCCATGGAAGAATACGTCACTTCCCATACGGCTAAAGTCACCGTACTCTTTAAGGAATTTTAGATAATCTTCATACACTTTAGGATATAAAGCGCAACTTAAGATTTCTTTCATAGTTGGCTCAAAGTTGTACTCTGTAGCTAGGTAATTTTTAATCTCACCAAAGTCCTCTGATTCAAGCAATTCTCCTGGTCTACAGGTAATTGCCTTTTCACCTTTAAGCACCAGCTTTTGTAGTTCTTCTGGGAATCCTCCCATTGGCTGCCCCATCATACCTTTAAAGTAAGATACAGCAGAGTCTGGGAAAGTCATATCTTTGCCTTTTTGATATATGTTTTCAGGTGTTAAATCATTTTGAACCATGAATATTGCTAGATCACCTACAAATTTAGATGATGGCGTTACCTTTGTAATATCCCCTACCATATCATTAACGGTTTTGTACATTTCTTTTACTTCTTTAAATCGATGTCCTAAACCAAAACTTTCCACTTGAGGCTTAAGGTTAGAATATTGTCCACCTGGTATTTCATATTTGTAAACCTCAGTAGTTCCTGATTTTAAGTCAGATTCGAATTGACTATATACAGGTCTAACAGCAGCCCAGTATCTAGATATTTCTTCCATAGCCTCTAAGTTCATTCCTGTATCTCTTTTAGTGTTTTCTAAAGCAGCTACAATTGAATTAAGGGCTGGTTGACTTGTTAATCCGGACATACTATTGAACGCCGTGTCTACGATATCGACGCCTGCTTCAGCAGCCATAAGTAGTGTTGCTACTCCATTACCACTTGTATCATGTGTATGTAAATGAATTGGTATGCTAATTTCCTGTTTTAAGGCTTTGATCAGTTTTTCAGCAGCATATGGTTTTAATAACGCCGCCATATCTTTAATTCCAAGTATATGAGCACCTGTTTTTTCTATTTCTTTTGCCATATCAACATAGTACTTTAATGTATATTTATCCCTTGTTTCATCTAAAATATCGCCAGTATAACAAATACATGCCTCAGCAACTTTATTATTGTTAAGTACTTCATCAATTGCCACTTCCATACCTTTTAACCAGTTAAGAGAATCAAATATTCTGAAGACATCAATTCCAGATGAAGAAGACTGTTTTATAAACTCTCTAATAACATTATCTGGATAGTTTTTGTATCCTACACCATTACTTCCTCTTATAAGCATTTGTAATAATACATTTGGTATCTTTCGGCGTAGCTCTTCTAATCTTTCCCATGGTGATTCCTTTAAGAAACGATACGCTACGTCAAAGGTTGCTCCTCCCCACATTTCTAAAGAGAAAAGATCTTTTCCTAAAACTGAAGTTGCTTTTGCAATTTTAGTCATGTCTTTTGTTCTAACTCTTGTTGCCATTAATGATTGGTGGGCATCTCTCATAGTGCTGTCTGTTAACAATAGTTTATCTTGTTGATTAATCCAATTAACTAATCCTTTTGGACCTTGAGTATCTAAAATTTGTTTTGTTCCTTCTAATCCTTCCGGTCTTTCAACTTTTGGAACTACTGGAACATCAAACTCTTGTTTGTTCCCTTGTGTTTCATTAACAACTTTATCACCAATAAACTTTAATAGCTTAAGTTCTTTGTTTGATTTTGCAGCAATTTCAAATAAAGATGGGGTTTCTGCTATAAAGTTTGTGTGACAGTTGCCCGCAAGGAAATCTTCATGGTTTAATACATTTATGAGGAAACCAGTATTCGTTTTGATTCCAGAAATCGATAACTCTTTTAATGACCTAGTCGACTTTCTTACTGCATCTTCAAAGGTTCTAGAGTATGAACTAACTTTTACTAATAAACTATCGTAGTATGGACTAATAACTGCTCCTGTATATCCATTACCACCATCTAAACGGACGCCAAAGCCTGAACCTGTTCTATAAACATCAATTCTTCCTGTATCTGGGGCAAATTGATTTGTTGGATCCTCTGTCGTTACACGACATTGTATCGCATATCCTCTAACTTTAATATCTTCTTGGTTTGCAATACCTACTTCATTAGAATCTAAAGAATATCCCTGTGCAACTAATATTTGACTTTGTACTAAATCAATACCTGTAACTAGTTCAGTGACAGTATGTTCTACTTGGATTCTTGGATTCATTTCAATAAAGTAGTGATTATTGTGTTTATCTACAAGAAACTCAACTGTTCCTGCATTACAGTAATCAACCGCTTTTGCAATTTTTATTGCATCGGCACAAATCTCTAGTCGCTTTTCTTCAGATAAAGAGATTGAAGGGGTAAATTCTACAAGCTTTTGATATCTTCTTTGTATTGAACAATCTCTTTCAAATAAATGTACTGTATTGCCATACTGATCACCTAAAATCTGTACTTCTATATGTTTAGGTTTTTCTAAAAACTTCTCTATAAAGATTGAATCATTACCAAAGGCTTTTTTAGCTTCATTCTGCGCACTTCTAAATGATTCTATAAGATCTTTTTCTCTATGTACAATTCTCATACCACGGCCACCGCCACCTGCAGCTGCCTTTATCATAACTGGATATCCACATTGATCTGCAAATTCTTTTGCATCCTTTTCAGACCTAATAGGCTTCTCAACACCTGGAATAACTGGAACATTAGCTTCAATTGCAACTAATTTTGATTGTATTTTGTCCCCTAAACTTTCAATCATTTTGTTTGTAGGCCCTATAAATACAATGCCTGCTTCTTGACATTTTCTTGCAAACTCTGGGTTCTCAGCTAAAAAACCGTATCCTGGATGGATTGCGTCAACACCTTTTTTTAATGCTAAGCTTATAATTTCGTCGATATCTAAGTAAGCATCTATTGGACCCTTATTTTTACCTATTAAATACGACTCATCTGCCTTTGTTCTAAATAATGCTGTTTTATCTTCGTTTGAGTAAATTGCGACTGTACGAATACCTAACTCCTTACATGCTCTAAAGATTCGTATAGCAATTTCTCCACGATTAGCAACTAGAACTCTTTTAAAATTTTTAATTGACATGTTTTTATCACCTCTATTTTTTGTTTTTATGCTAATATTATTTTTTCGAAATTTTAAAAGTTAACTTACTCTCTCATCCCCCTCATAAGTATAAGCATATAAAATTTGCCATGTTCAAATAACATGGCAATTAAGTAAAGTATAGTTCTGTATAATTATACTCATTGTATATTATACATGAAACTTCGTATTTTGTCACATAAAATTTATAAAATTCAGAATAAATGTCGATTTTTATTTTTTTCAAAACCTTCACCATTTGCTATAATATCAATTTGACAACATATATTTGTTACTATTAATTTAAATTTTAAATATTTTTGTATTGTATAATATATTTCTGTAAATATACGAACTTTATTTTATGTTGTTGATTTATTGTTCGTCATTATTGTGTATGGGGAGATATTCTTTACATGATAATTTCAATAATAATAGTTCCTTTGATAATTGTGGATTAGCTTGTCCGTTTGTTTCTTTCATAATTTGTCCCATCAAGTAACCTATTGCTTGTGTTTTTCCTTCATAATAATCATTTACTGGATTAGTATTACTGGTTAGCACTTCGTTAACTATTTTTTCTAACGCATCTTTATTTTTAATTTGTTTCAACCCTTTTTCTTCTATAATTACTTTTGGCCTTTTGCCTGTTAAAAACATAATTTTAAATACTACTTTCCCAATTTTTTGACTAATATCTTCTCGTTTTATTAAATTTATTAATTCAGCAAAGTCAGATTCTTTTATTAAAACCTGATCTACACTTATTTCATTAGCTTTTAATAACTTTAAAAAATCTCCCAAAATCCAATTGACTGTTGTTTTCGGATCTGCACCTGAAGCTACAATTTTTTCAAAGTAATTGCCCAATGCTTTATCTGATGTTAAAAGTTCAGCATCCTTTTCTTTTAACCTATAGTTATTGATATACCTTATTTTCCTTTCATTCGGAAATTCTGATAATTGTTTTTTAATGCAATTAATCCATGATTTGTCTATTGTTATTATGGGAATATCAGGTTCTGGGAAATATCTATAATCCTGGGATTCTTCTTTTTTTCGCATAGAAATTGTTTTACCCTTCACACTATCCCATCGTCTAGTTTCTTGCATCACCTTGTCCATTTGATTGTTGATGTATAACTCTTTTTGTCTTTGTTCTTCATTTTCGAGTGCCTTTTGTAATTCTTTAAAAGAGTTTATATTCTTTAATTCAACTTTTGTATTTAATTTGTATTCACCTTTTTTACGAATAGAAATATTTGCATCACAGCGTAATGAACCTTCTTCCATACGACAGTCTGAAATTTCCTGATACATCAATATATTTTTGATTGCTTTTACATATTCTACTGCTTCAGTTGGTGAACGCAGATCAGGTTCTGATACTATTTCTATCAATGGTATCCCTGCTCTATTGTAGTCAATTAATGTGTGAGGTTCTCTTTCTAAGTGTACTAATTTGCCTGCATCTTCTTCAATATGTATCCGATTAATCCTTATTCTATTAACACAATCAGCTCCTTTGTTAATATCAACAAATCCATCAAAACAAATCGGTTTATCGTTTTGTGAAACTTGATATGCTTTGGGTGTATCTGGATAAAAATAATTCTTTCTATCCATTTTACTAAAATTATTAATTTTGCAGTTAAAAGATAATCCTGCTTTTATGGCTAAATGTATTGTCTCTTTATTTAGTCTAGGCAATGTACCAGGTAGTCCAATACATACTGGACAAGTATTCTTATTTTTTTCCGCACCAAACTTAGTAGGGCAATTACAAAATATTTTCGAATTCGTTTTTAATTCGGCATGGATTTCTATTCCAATAATCGTTTCCCAAACCATTTTATTACTCTCCTTTTGACGTTATCATCTGGATTGTTTAATAGCTAGTTCTTGTTCTAGGGCATAAGCTGTTCGTAGAATTTTTGATTCACTAAAGCGGGGTCCAATTATTTGAATTCCTATTGGTAAATTTGAATTTGAAAAACCGCATGGCATGGATAATGCAGGTAAACCGGCTAAATTTGCACTAACTGTATAAAGGTCAGATAAGTACATATCCAATGGATCGAAAATCTTTTCACCAATGGAGAATGGTAATATTGGTGAAGTGGGACTTATTATTAGGTCATAATTTTGGAAAACACATTCGAATTGTTTTTTTATTTTATTTCGTAGATGTTGTGCTTTATTGTACCATGAATTGTAATGCTTTGACGTTAATGCATATGTCCCTAACATTATTCTACGCTTTACTTCTTTACCGAAAGCTTCATTTCTCGTATTTACCATCAATTCATTAATATTTTTATAATTTTCACTTCTATACCCATACCTTATACCATCAAATCTTGCTAGGTTCGAACTTGCTTCAGCGGAGGATATTATATAATAGGCGGATAAACTCTGTCGTGTTATTGGTAAAGAAATTTCTTCTATTGTTGCACCTGTGGATTTTAGTAATTTAATACTATCTTTTACTTTATTTTTTATTTGGATATCAAGTTTCTTAGGAAAAAACTCTTTTGGCATTGCAATTTTAATGTCTTTTATTTCTTCTTTTATACTATCTAAATAACTTTTCTCTTTATTAGTCTCTACTGTTGTTGGATCTAGTATATCTTTGCCCGCCATTACATCTAATGTTAAGGCACAATCTCTTACGTTTTTAGTAATAGGACCAATTTGATCTAATGAAGATGCAAATGCAACTAATCCATATCTTGATACCAAACCATATGTTGGTTTTAAACCAACAACGCCACAAAATGAAGCTGGCTGTCTTATAGAACCTCCGGTATCGCTTCCTAATGACATGAAAGATAAGCCTGAAGCTACAGATGCGGCAGATCCTCCGGAAGATCCTCCAGGAATACGTGTATAATCCCTTGGGTTTTTAGTAACTTTATAAGCTGAGTTTTCTGTTGAAGATCCCATAGCAAATTCATCTAAGTTAGTTTTTCCTATAATGATTGCTTCCGCTTCTTTTAACTTTTTCACTACAGTAGCATCATAGGGTGGAATGAAGTCTTCTAACATTTTTGAACCACAAGTCGTTTTTAAGTTTTCAGTGCAAATATTATCTTTTATAGCTATTGGTATACCTGCTAACTGCCCTAACTTTTCACCATTTCTATACTTTTTATCGATTTCTTTTGCTTGCTTAATTGCTGACTTCTCACATAATGTTAAATAAGCCCCTATTTCATTGTCTATTTCATATATTCTTAAAAATATATTTTTAACCAACTGTTCTACTGAGTATTTTTTTGTTAATAAATCCCTTTTAATATCGTTTATCGTTAGTTCATCAAAATTCATCATTACTCATCCTCTATTATTTTAGGTATTTTGATCAAACCATTTTCCATATTCTTAGTATTTCTAAAAAGTTTTTCTTGGTTATTCTCTGATAAAACAATATCTTTTCTATATTCATTTTTTTCTTTTACCATTTCTATATCCATTAATTCATATTCTGTTTCAGATTCATTAGCAGGATTAAAAAACTGTACTATATGGCCAAATTTTTTTGTAAATTCTATAATTTCCTTTTCTGTAAATGAAAGTTTTGCTAGTTGTGCTATATGTTTCACTTCTTCTTCACTAATTTTCATATATTGACCCTCTCTTTCTCTTTCATCCCTATATAAGTGCTTATTGCAGCATCATTAAATTTGATGAGATTCATAAACAGTACATCATCTCTTCAAATTGTTTTTTTTTGTAAAACAATTATACGGATTAACAGATGATAACCGAGGCTTAAGGTGTGTATTTTTTATATTTCATCTATACGCTTTTATATTATAATTAAAGGGTTCTATCACTAAAGTGATGTTTTTTGTCCTCATATTGTATAGTTTCGACTTACTTCTTTATATATCCTTTCGAAATATATCAATAATATGGGAAAACATTTTTAAATCGCAAGAATGAAAAAAGACTGTTACACCAATTAAGGTGCAACAGTCTTTTTCTTCTTTAATAAACTAGAAAAGTTTTATCTGCATTCAGGTGGACTAACAAAAGGTTCATTAACTTGTGGAGGGAATAACGGTGGGAATTCGTCACCACAAATCTGTCTTACTCTTGGCTCTTGTGCACAGAAACCTGTACTTAACACACATAACTGTACTGGAACTTTAATTTTCTTTTCACAGGTAATACAAATTGCAATAATTAAGTTTGCCGCTACCTCTCCTGTAGCAGGGTTAAATACAATATCCCTTGCTATACTTTGAGTTGCAAGTCTACCTAAGAATAATGCATTACAGAACTCTGTAAATTGTGGTAAAAATGCGGAATCAAATACTGATGGCATACATAGTTCAAAGAAGTTTGTTAATACTTGATTAATAGGGGCTCTACCTCTAAGTGTTGTAAATTGTGTATTTCCAGCTCCATCAATATACTCAACATCCATCTCAATATTAACATTTCCACTTACTGTAATTTCTTGTGATCCGAAAATTGGTGTTCCTAAACCTTCTTCATCACAATCTGTTGTATCAGTATAAATTAAATACTGAAGTAGCCCTGCTGGACCCGGTACTGTAACTGGACATCCCTTACCATCAAGTACAAATTGTGCTCCCGACAAAGTAGTATTCGGTGTTATTGTTAGATTTCTTGGATCATTTATATTGTTTGGGTTAAATGCTTTTCTTGCTCTAATATCTAATACTCGAACTATTCTAGATTTTGGACCACATTTTGAAACTGGTAATGCACCGAAAGGAACCTTTGCGACAGATTGTAGTCCTTGTAAATTAAATGTTACTGAATCATAAACTTTATCTACGAAAATACACTCTCCAACTACATCTTTTAATGAACCATCGAATGTACAACCAGTGTTTGAAATGCAACAAGGCTCATCTACTTGCATAGCCTCAATATTTAGGTTTTCATTATTAGACATTTGATAACTCCTCCTTTAATTTTATCAACTAATATTAATTACTCGCTTACTGTAAAATATGATTTATAGCTTGATTAAGTGCTATTCTTGTTATTTTTATTTTTGCTTTTGCATATATTTTGTATAAAGCGACAAGTTCTTAGACTTTTCAAGGAGGTGTTAATTATGATGAAATATGAAATTTCTAATTATAATTTTATCCCTAAGGATAAAGGTAAACAGATGCAGGATAACGCTTTGGCAAATAGTAAAGAAAAATCATTAGATTTGAATAAACCTTATGACAAAAAAACAACCAATAACGAATTAGATAATGAGTTATTATACTTAAAAAAGGAATTAGAACAAGCACGAAACAGCTTAAAAAGTAAAGATTTTGAGCTCGAGAAATTAAGAGAAGCGTATGATACCACGTTACGTAATACTACAGAAAAAAGTAAAATCACTGTTATTGACAGTAATTCCAACTCAGATACTATGAAAGTTTTAGAAAAAGAATTAGTAACATTAGAAGAAGAAAATGATTCGTTAAAACGTCAGGTAAAGAATTATAAAGATCATGTTCATTTTTTATATATACTACTTCTTGTTCTTGCAGTTCTATAATCCTATAAAAAAAGTGGTGATGGTGTTATGTGATCCCTCCAAAGCAGACTCAGTAATTTTAAAAATTACTGAGTCTGCTTTGGAGGTTTTTTTATTTAGATAAAAATTTACGAAACCATTGATACTCTGATATTTTTTCTGGATTTTCTAGACGGATAAACTCCTGTGGCATACCTACTAAGTATTTTGAAGCGTTTTCATTTTTGAAAAAGCTATCATTATCTACTAGATGTTTTAGCATTCTATCCAATAAATTTAATCCATCATTATTTATAAAAATAAAGTCTGCGCTTGCAAAGAAATATATATGAACAACTTTATTTGACAATAACAGTATTATGTTAACATCATTTTCTTTACAAATGTATTTTTTAATATTTTTTTTATTTGTTTGTTTAAATACATTGCTAATTGATTTAACTGGTTCGCAATGATTTAGACTTATGGATGATTCAATAAAGTCTAGGGAAAACGCTACTTCCTCTAGCATTATTTCACTATTCTTTAAACTGTTTTTCGTTATAGCATGGGCGTATACAATTGTTGTTGCAAAAGGTTTATATCCAAAATATTGAAATATATTTTTTTCAATATACTTTGTACTAATGTCAATATTATATATTTTTTCTTTTTTTATCACCTTTTCTAAATAATTAAATACATAGCTTAAATTCAGTTTGTTTAAGTACTGATTATCTATTTTAAGTGTATGAATAAACATATAACTTCCATATGGTAAGGGCTCATTGTTTTTATTCATGCCTATATAACCTACTATATCTTTCCTTGTAATAATCAAATAGAAAAATTTCTCGTCATATAAATTTAAAGATTTTAATTTTTCTATCTCAAAAACAATATATTCAGGTATTTTTCTTTTGACTGTGCTTAAAGGCATTACTAGAATACTGTCTTTACCTTTTTTAAGTTCTAATTTATCTTGATCATTTTCATTAATCATCTCTACTTTTTTAATTAAATTTTTAAGTTCTTTTATCATATAACTTTTTGTATCTTTATTTTTTATTGGATTTGTAGATTTTTCATATAAAAAATTAGTAAACTCCGTTAAATCAATGTTATTTTGCATACACTTTAATGAAATGTCTTTATATAGTATTTCCATTATTTTTCTTTCTTCTTGGTTTTTCATGTGTACACCCCCAGTAGTAAAATATTATTTTTAAGGGGGAAAATATATTACAAAAAAAAGACAATTATATAGAAATATAATTGTCTTTTTTATCTAACATAATTAGTATAAAGGATATTTATCACATAGGTCTTTTACCATTGATCTTGCTTTTACTTTATCTTCAGGATTAGTAATAATTGTTGATATAATATCCGCAATAGTACTCATGTCATTTTCCAGCATACCTCTAGTGGTTACCGCTGGGGTGCCTATTCTGACTCCACTTGTAACAAATGGACTTTGTGGATCAAATGGAATTGTGTTTTTATTTACTGTAATGCCTATTTCATCTAGTAGAATCTCTGCATCTTTTCCAGTTATATTTTTATTTCTCAGATCTATCAAGACTAAATGATTATCTGTTCCTCCAGATACTAGATCAAAGCCTTTATTTATTAATTCTTCAGCTAGTATTTTTGCGTTTTTGACTACTTGTTCTTGATAAGATTTAAACGCTGGGCTAAGTGCTTCTTTAAATGAAACTGCTTTAGAAGCAATAACATGCATTAAAGGACCACCTTGTAACCCAGGAAAAATTGCTTTATCAATCATTTGCGCATATTTTTCTTTGCACAAAATAGCTCCTCCTCGGGGGCCTCTTAATGTTTTATGGGTTGTAGTAGTAACAAAATCTGCATAATCACAAGGATTTTGGTGTAATCCAGCAGCAACTAAACCGGCTATATGTGCCATATCTACCATTAGATATGCACCGACCTCATCTGCTATTTCTCTAAAAATTTTAAAATCAATTTTCCTTGGGTATGCACTTGCTCCAGCTACAATAAGTTTTGGTTGTGTTTCTTTCGCTATTCTCTTAACTTCTTCATAATCGATTTTTTGGGATTTGCTGTCTACTCCATAAGATTCAAAATTATAGTATTTCCCTGAAATGTTAACAGGACTTCCATGAGTTAAGTGTCCTCCATGAGACAGGTTCATACCTAGAACAGTATCTCCAGGATTTAATACTGCTAAATAAACACCAAGATTTGCATTAGCTCCTGAGTGGGGTTGTACATTTGCATGATCTGCATTAAATAACTTCTTTAATCTATTTCTTGCTATATCTTCAGCTATATCTACTTCCTCGCAACCACCATAATACCTTTTACCTGGATACCCTTCAGCATATTTATTTGTTAATTGGCTGCCCATTGCTTCCATTACTGATTTAGAAACAAAATTTTCTGAGGCAATCAATTCAATTTTTTCTCTTTGTCTATTTGTTTCTCTTTCTATTACCTCAAATATTTCTGAATCTGTTTTTTTCAATTCATTAAAATCCATATATATGTACTCCCTTCATACTAAACATTAAATACATTATAGTTTTTTTTACATAATATTGCAACAATTGACAAGATTTTAACTCTATGTAAAATATAATATATATTTTAGTATTAGTATTTTATTTTTTTCATATCCTATGATAACATTAATTATTATGGAAATTGTAATATTTTTCGGAGGGTTATATATATGAGTTCTACTTTTAATAAAAAATTATTAATAATGGCTTTATACGCAGGGGAAATTATGCTTAAAAGTGGTGCCGAAGCTTATAGAGTAGAGGATACCATTTATAGATTATGTCATTCTAGAAAATTTAGATATATTGATTCGTATGTTACGCCAACAGGGATCTTTGTTACCATTGATAATGAAGGAGAACGTACTGAGGATATCACAAGCTATATAAAACGAATTAACACACGAAGTATAAATCTAAACAAAGTTGCTAAGGTTAATGACTTTTCTAGAAAGTTTGTACAAGGTGAAATGACTATTGAAGAAGCCATGAAAACCTTAAAAGAAATTGATGCTATTGAACCCTACTCAACTCTAGTACATGCTCTATGTGGTGGGATTGCAAGTGCATTCGTTTCTATATTGTTTGGTGCTAATATTTACGAGTTTGCAGCAGCTCTTTTAACTAGTATAATTGTTACCTTCGTCGTTAAAAGTTTATATAAAATCTATTTTCCTCCTTTCTTAACAAATATATCTGGAGGGGTTGTAGCTGCATTAGGGGCAATATTAACTTCTTATATTAGTGTCAATGTTAATGTTGATGTTGTCATTGTCGGCGCAATTATGGTTATGGTTCCTGGTGTAGCTATAACTAATGCAGTTAGGGACTCTATTACTGGGGATTTAGTTTCTGGTTTGGCTAAGGGAATTGAAGCTCTAATAATTGCTACTTCTATCGCTTTCGGCGTCGGATTTGTTTTACAAGTCTGGATTCTAATAACAGGAGGCCAATTAATATGATTTATATTTATAACTTCTTTTTTGCTATAATTTGTACTGTTGGTTTTGGCGTGTTATTTAATGTTCCCAAATCATCTTTATTTAAAGCTGGCTTAGGCGGGGGCGTTGGATGGGTATTATATAATTTATTTTTTAACTTAACTGATTCATCCGTATTAGCCACTTTTGTAGCTTCTTTTGCTATAGCAGTCATAGGTGAGATATTTGCAGTATTATATAGAAATCCTATAACTATGTATATTATACCTGGGATTGTGCCTTTGGTTCCAGGCTACGGATTATACTACACAATGCTCTCGATCATTGATAAAAATTATGATTCTGCAGCTACTTATGGAAGCGAATCTTTACTCATTTCAATTGCAATTGCAGGTGCCCTTACTATTGTTCTTTCAATAAACACATTTAGAAAAAGTAGAAAACCTTATAGAAAAAAACACTTGCGTTAAAGTATAATGCAAGTGTTTTTCTATAGAATATTATAGTCTATCTTTAAATGATTTCACTTATAATTGGTGTATACTTTCCTTTTGACTCTAATTGCTTGTTTTTTGACCGTATTATAACAAATGTTAATGCCATTGATAAAACCCCAATGATTGCTGATATCATTTCTACATTAATTCTAGTATCCAGTCTACTAAATAATGCCATAGATATTGAAATTCCTACAAGAAGTGTAATTAAAGGTATCATATATATTATAAATGCTGCTTTTAGTACGTTTTGGCTCTCTAGATCAAGGCTAACTTCTTCACCAACCTGTGCATTTACCTTGTTAATTGCAATTACTTCCATTGATTTTTCACGGCCGGCACTGCATGCATTACATTTTTCACAGCTTGAATGTCTTCTTATTTGAACTTTTGCATTATCTCCTAAAATTTGTGTTACTGTTCCTTGTCGTTTCAAAATACCACTCCTTATTTGCTAATTAAATCTCTAACTACCACTGATGCTAATATAAGGCCTACTACTGATGGTACAAAAGCAACACTACCTGGTATTTGATGTCTTACTGTACAAGTACGCTCCTTATTTGTGCATATACAATCTGTTTTGCAATCACTTTTTATTGTATGTGGGACTATGGGTTTTTCTTTTGAATAAACGACTTTCAGATCTGTTACATTTCGTTTTCTTAATTCTTTTCTCAAAACTTTTGCTAAAGGACATATTGTCGTATTGTAGATATCAGATACTTCAAATTTTGTAGGATCTAATTTATTACCTGCACCCATACTACTTATAATAGGTAAACTTTTCTCTTTACATCTCACTACTAAGTCTATTTTTGATGTAACCATATCGATAGCATCGACTACATAGTCATAACTATCATCTAGGATCCTTTCAGCACTTTCACTTGTATATAGCTCTTTAAATACAGTTACTTTTGCTTTAGGGTTTATGTCTAAAATACGATCTTTCATTACTTCGACTTTTGCTTTTCCCACTGTTGAGCGAGTAGCATGTATTTGTCTATTTATATTTGTTAAGCATATGTCATCATCATCTATAAGCACAAAACTGCCTACTCCTGTTCTAGCTAACGCTTCTACAGTAAATGTTCCTACTCCTCCTATGCCAAAAACTGCAACCTTTGATTTTTTTAACTTATCTAACCCTTCTGTTCCAATAAGTAGTTCTGACCTTGAAAAAGAATGTAGTGCCATTGTCTTCCTCCCTTGATGCTTAATTCTTTTCTTATATAAAGTATATCACATTCGTTATATTTTTTCTTTTATCTTAATATTTAAACACAAAAAATTCCTAATCGTTAATAATATTAGGAATCTAAAAACTTAAGTTTTACCCGCCATGCCGTAACTCGGTTGTTTTGAAACCCTCTTTCGAAGGTGGGTACTCTGTTAATTCCTTCATAATTCCACTCCAAGGTGGCATTTATTCCACAATCAAACCCGAGTTCCCAATGTAAATATGTTGGATCAAAACTATACGAGTATACCACACACAGCAGGTTTTTAATTAATTAATTTTCTTAGTCTATAATAGCATACTTTTCGACATTTATCAATGTTGTTCGTTTTTAACGCTAATTTTCAAATCATCTAATTGCTTTAAATCAGGATTTGAAGGTGCATTTGTCAAAGGACAAATTGCATTCTGATTTTTAGGGAATGCTATTACTTGTCGTATATTTTCTTCACCACTTAACAGCATTACTAATCTATCAAAACCAAATGCAATTCCACCATGAGGTGGTGTTCCATATTTAAAAGCTTCCATTAGGAAACCAAACTTTTCCCAAGATTCTTCTTTTGTAAAACCTAGTACACTAAACATTTTTTGTTGTAATTCCGATGAGTAGATTCGCATGCTGCCGCCACCTATTTCATGTCCGTTTAAGACAATATCATAAGCTTTAGCTCTAACTTTGCCTGGCTCTGTTTCAAGTAAATCAATATCTTCATCCATTGGAGAAGTAAAAGGATGATGTTTTGCTACGTATCTTTTTTCTTCCTCATCATACTCAAGTAGTGGAAACTCAGTAACCCATAGTAGATTATACTCCTGTGGATTTAATATGTCTAATCTTTTTGCAACTTCAAGCCTTAAATGTCCTAAAGCATCGTGTACAACTGGTAGCTTATCTGCTACAAACAAAAGTAAATCTCCCTCTGTACTACTTGTTAACTTCAATAGTTCATTTACTTCTTCTTCATTGAAAAACTTAGCTATAGGTGAATTCACTCCTGATTCTGTTACTTTCATCCAAGCTAACCCTTTTGCACCATAGTTTTTAACATATTCTTCTAAAGATTGTATATCTTTTCGGCTAAATTTATCTGCCTGATTTTCAATATTAATACACTGAACACTTCCACCGCTTTCAACAGTTGAAGAGAATACTTTAAAGTTACTTTCCTTTACTAGTTCAGAAACATCAACTAATTCATACCCAAAACGTGTGTCCGGTTTATCTGACCCATAACGACGCATAGCTTCTTCATATGTTAGTCGTTTAAATGGTAATTGAATGTCTACATCTAGGGTGTCTTTAAATACTTTTTTTATTAGTTTTTCGTTTATTTCGATTACATCTTCTGTATCTACAAAGGATAATTCACAGTCTATTTGAGTAAACTCTGGCTGCCGGTCTGCTCGTAAGTCTTCATCTCTAAAGCATTTCACAATTTGAAAGTATCGATCCATGCCCGAAACCATGAGTAATTGTTTGAAAAGTTGTGGAGATTGAGGCAACGCATAAAAATTACCTGGGTTCACTCTACTTGGCACTAAATAGTCTCTCGCGCCTTCAGGTGTGGTTTTTGTTAGCATTGGCGTTTCTATTTCTATGAAGCCTTCTTCAGTTAAAAAGTTTCTAATGGTGTTACCCACTTTATGACGCATCATTAGGTTTTTTTGCATAGATGGTTTTCTTAAATCTAAATACCGATACTTTAATCTTAGATTTTCTGATACATCATCATCATCTTTTATATAAATTGGTGGTGTTTCTGATTTGTTCAGTATAGTCATATCAGTTGCAAACACTTCAATCTGTCCCGTAGGCATATTTGGATTGATAGACTCTCTCTTATGAACTTTTCCTGTAACTGTTATAACGTACTCTGATCCAAGTTGTTCGGCTAGTTCAAAAGCATCTTTTGAAACATCAGTATCATATACTACTTGTACAATTCCAGAGCGGTCTCTTAGATCAACGAATATTAATCCACCTAAATCTCTTCTTTTTTGTACCCATCCACTTATGGTTATAATGTCACCGATATTTTCGTTATTTAGTGTACCACACATATGCGTCCTCTTCATAATCTACTCCCCTTCAATAAGTCTTTCCTTAAGAATATTAACAACATCATCATAACTAACTTGTTCTTGTTCACCAGTAAGCATATTTTTTAATAAAACGACATTATTATTTACTTCTTCATCGCCAATTACAATCGTATATGTCGCACTTAATTTATCTGCATATTTAAACTGGGCTTTTACACTTCGTGTTACATGATTTTGATCTGCTTTTATCGATTGGTCTCTCATCATTTTTAAAAGTTTGAACCCTACTAATGAAGCTGATTCACCCATTGTAACAATAAAAGCATCTGTATTTTTGGGTTTAGGTATATCAATTTGCTGATTTTCTAAAGATAATAGAGCCCGTTCTAATCCCATTCCAAATCCAACTCCTGGAGTCTTAGGTCCACCGCAGTCCTCAACAAGTTTATCATATCGACCACCACCACATAATGTTCCCTTTTTCCCAGCTTCTTCGGTTATAATTTCGAAAGCAGTTTTAGTATAGTAATCTAAACCTCTTACAATTTTAGGGTCTACAGTATAGTTAATCTCTAATGCTTCCAAGTATTTTTTCAGCTCGTTGAAATGATCATGACACTCATCACATATATGATCTATCATAAGTGGTACTTCAGTAAGTTGTTCTTGACATTTATCCACTTTACAGTCAATAATTCTCATAGGATTACGGTCATATCTACTTAGACAGGTTGTACAAAGATTATTAACTTTTTCTGATAGATAGTTCTTTAGCTCTTTATGGTACGCTTCTCTACAAATTGGACAGCCAATATTATTAATCCTTAGCTCTAATTGTTTTATCCCCAAGCTTTGATAGATGGTCATGGCTAAATTTATTACTTCTGCATCAATTGAAGGATTTGATGCGCCAAAAACCTCTACTCCAAATTGATGGTGCTCTCTGTACCTTCCTGCTTGAGGTTTTTCATATCTAAAAACTGGTGTTATGTAAAATAACTTTGTGGGCTGACTATCGGCGTATAGTTTATGCTCTATAAAGGTTCTTACTACGGATGCCGTCCCTTCAGGTTTTAATGTAATACTTCTTTTTCCTTTATCTTCAAAAGTGTACATCTCTTTTTCAACTACATCTGTTGTTTCACCAATACCTCTTTCAAAAAGTTCAGTATGTTCAAAAACAGGTGTTCTCATTTCTTTAAAACCATATTTCTCTGCTACGCTTTTAGCTATGTTTTCTATATAATTCCATTTATATACATCACTTGGTAATACATCATGAGTACCTCTTGGTGCCTTTGTTATCATGCTCTATTCCTCCAATGCTTTTCTTTTTCTTTCTACCATTTCTTCTACTCGGTCTATATAATGCTCTAGATTTTTTACATTAGGAACCCTTTCAAACCTGTTCTCTTTTTGGGAAACAACTTTAGTAATAGCTCCTGCACCTAATGCAATTATTGTCTGTTTTTCTTCTATCATTTGAATATTATAAATGCATTCATAACCTTCTTTACTATAACCTACATTTTCGAGATTGCCAACCATATGCTTTTGGCGGTACATATAGTAAGGCTTTAGATCCATCTCTTTCGCACATTGACTGGTTAACGAGATCATATCTATGATTTTATCACTTGATTTTTCCTTAGAATAATCGTATTGCTTCAGATCGGATGTATTTTTTATTGCTAGGGTATGAACCGTTATGTTGGTCGGTGATAATTTTTTAATACCGTTCATAGTTTGTTCTACTATTTCTACAGTTTCATTAGGCAGGCCAATTATAACATCCATATTAATATTGTCAAAACCTACTTCTAAAGCTAATTTATATGCTTGAACAATTTGTTCTGATGTGTGGTTTCGACCAATTGTTTCTAATGTGCAATTATTCATCGTTTGAGGATTTATACTTAGACGATTAACTTTTAACTTTTTAAGGAGTTTCAATTTGTCTAATGTAATGGTTTCTGGACGCCCAGCTTCAAAAGTTATTTCTTTGACATTATCTAATATGAAACTTTTTTCTAAACAGTTGAACAATCTTGTGATTTGTTCTAGATTTAATGTGCTTGGTGTTCCGCCACCTATATAGAGACTCTCTATTATTTTATCTTGTATTCCTCCAACTTTAGATGTCATTTCTATCTCTTTACACAATGCAGCAATATAAGCATCTGTTTTATGATCCCATCTATTGATAGGATTTGATGGAAATGAACAGTAGGTGCACCGTGTTGGGCAAAAAGGAATGCTAATGTAAATACTAATTTTATTTGCATCAATTGGATATACATATTTGTTCTCAACTTTAGCAACATCTATTAACAACTGTACCTTATTGTCGTTAACTAAATATTCATTTTTTAGAATATAGCTTATTTCAAGCTCATCTTTATTTTGTGAAAACAATTCATGTACAATCTTTGTTGGACGAATACCTGTTAATATGCCCCAAGGTACTGTTTTTTTAGTTAGTTTTTTTAAAATCAGATAAATGCCTCTTTTAATACTTTTTATTTCTTTACGTTTCTCTTCTAAGGTATTGTCAGTTACAGTAAAGGACTCTACAATATTCTCAATGGTATCATCATTTATTTTTGTTATAACCTGTTTTTGATTCTCAACTCTTTTCACTATGCTTAAAACTTCATTGGTGTCTTGAGATAACTTGCTAGTTACCTGATCCATTTCAGGCTCTAATACGTTAAATTCACTAGAATTATAAAAGGTTTTTAGCAATTCCTTAACTTCATATATATGACTGTGGCCTATAATTTTTAGTTGTACCATTTTACTACCTC
Source organism: Serpentinicella sp. ANB-PHB4 (assembly GCF_031432315.1). Lineage (NCBI taxonomy): Bacteria > Bacillati > Bacillota > Clostridia > Peptostreptococcales > Natronincolaceae > Serpentinicella > Serpentinicella sp. ANB-PHB4. The sequence continues at coordinate 194,457 of NZ_JAVKGO010000001.1, read as the reverse complement.
TTATTTTAATTTTCATATTATAAAAACACATTTGAACTATCTACTACCTTACTTCCAGCAGTGCTAAAAATGACAACTCTCAGAATAACTTCTGAGAGTCACAGCATAATTTTAGTTACTTTAAAAAAGGATTTGAGACTCTTTCTGATCCGATAGTTGATGCTGGCCCATGTCCTGGTAATACAGTTATTTTATCGTCTAGAACCATAAGTTTTGTCTTTATTGATTGGATAAGTTGATCATAGTTACCACCTTCTAAATCTGTTCTTCCTATTGAGCCTGCAAATAAGGTATCTCCTGTTATTAAAATATTGTCAATTAAAATACATGTGCCACCCTTTGAGTGACCAGGTGTATGAATAATATTTAGCTCAAGGCTTCCTAATTTTATCGTTCCACCATCTACTAAATACCCATCTGGAGACATCTCTATTCCGTTGCCACCAATAAGATCTGATAAATTCATACGTTTATTTTTTAGCATGTTTTCATCTTCTTTGTTAATTAATACATCTGCACCTGTGTAGTCTTTTAATGCTTCTAATGCACCAATGTGATCTCCATGTGCATGGGTTAAAATAATATATTTTACTGTTATATTATTTTTTTTAATTATTTCAAGAATTCTCTGTGCTTCTCCACCTGGATCAAAAACAACGCCTTCTTTAGTAACATCATCTGCTAATATATAAGTGTTAACACCATAAGTACCCACTACTAAACTTTCAAAAATCATCAAAGATTCCTCCTAAAATGTTTTTTTACTATCGATCATTATTGTAACTGGTCCGTCATTAGTTGAATGTACCATCATATGAGCTTGAAATACTCCGGTCTGAACTTCTATCCCTACTTTTTGGCATGCTTCAATAAAAAGATTATATAATTTTTTCGCAAATTCCGGTTTAGCAGCATTTGAAAAATTAGGTCGTCTTCCTTTACGACAATCTCCCATCAATGTAAATTGTGATACAATTAATAATTTGCCGCCTACATCTTTCACAGATAAGTTAAGCTTTTCATCATCATCTTCAAAAATTCTTAGATTTGTTATTTTTTCTATCATATATTTTATATCATCTATTGTATCTTCCTCTGATATTCCTAGATAGACTAATAACCCCTTATGTATTTGACCTGTAACTTTATGATCAACTTCGACTTTTCCTTGACTAATTCTTTGAACAACCGCCCTCATATCTATTCCTCCGACTTATGTTAATACTCTAAATACATCTATTACGCCTTTAACATTTTTAAATTTGGTCATAATTTTATTTAGGTCTTCAGTATCATTTATTTCTAAAACAAGATTTAATAAAGCTATTTTTTCTTTATTCGTTCTTGCATTTAAAGAACTCACTGTCACCCTTGCATCAGACAGTATTTTTGTCAGCTCAGAAAGTAATCCTTTTCTATCTGTCGCCTTAACCTGTAACTCTACATTAAAGGCAATAGGCTTCGTACTATCCCAGTTAACTTCTATAAAACGTTCGACGGTTTCTGCACTTTCATGTAAACTAGGGCAGTCTTTTCTATGAATAGAGACCCCTCTCCCACGAGTAATATATCCCATGATATCATCCCCAGGTACTGGATTACAGCAACGTGCAAATCTAACCATTATATTATCGATGCCTTTAACAGTAACCCCTTGACCTTTATTTTTCTTTTTATCAGTGTTATTGTTTTTAATCAGGGGTTCAATAATTTCTTTTTCTTGTTCTTCCTTGGGCATTTCTTTTTTAATTTGTTCTCTAATTTTAGGAATTACTTGGTTTAGTGTAATTCCCCCATAACCAATTGTAGCATATAGATCTTCTTCGTTACTTAAACTAAGCTTCTTTGAAATACTATTAAGCATTCTATTTAAAGAAGATTCTGTAACCGTAATGCCTTTTCGTCGTATTTCTTTTTCGACCATCTCTTTACCTTTAATAAGGTTTTCTTCTCGACGCTCTTTTTTAAACCATTGTTTTATACGAGCATTAGCTTGAGAGCTTTTAACTACCTTTAACCAATCACGACTTGGGCCATTACTATTCGTAGATGTTAAGACTTCTATAATGTTCCCATTTTTCAGTTTATAGTCTAATGGAACAATCCTGCCGTCAACCTTTGCACCTACGCACTTATTTCCAATATCAGAATGAATTTTGTAGGCAAAGTCAATTGGAGTTGATCCCAATGGTAAGTTAATAACTTTTCCTTTCGGTGTAAAAACAAAAACCTCATTTGTAAATAAATCAATTTTCAATGATTCCATAAACTCTTTTGGGTCTTTCGTTTCTTTTTCCCATTCAAGCATTTGTCTTAACCAAACTAATTTGTCATCCATTTCCATACTTGGTGCGTGAGGCTTACTCTCTTTATATTTCCAGTGAGCAGCAATACCATATTCAGATATATGATGCATTTCGTATGTTCTGATTTGTATTTCAAAGGGTTCCCCTTTTGGGCCTATTACAGTTGTATGTAATGACTGATACATGTTAGGTTTAGGCATGGCGATATAGTCTTTAAATCGGCCTGGTATGGGCTTCCATAGGGTATGCACAACTCCTAATACACCGTAGCAATCTTTGATGGAATTTACTAGTATTCTTACGGCTAAAAAATCAAAAATTTCATCAAAGGATTTTCCTTGATATTTCATTTTTCTATATATACTGTAAAAGTGTTTAGGTCTACCTGATATTTCATTAGTTATATTAAACTCATCGAGCCGATTTTCTAATTGTGAGATTACATCAGTAATAAATTGCTCTCTGTCTTTTCTTTTTTGTGCAACCTTTTCAACTAGATCGTAATAGCCTTCTGCGTCTATATAACGCAGGCAAAGATCTTCTAATTCCCACTTTATTTTAAAAATACCAAGCCTATTTGCAATTGGAGCAAATATTTCTAATGTCTCTAAGGCTTTTTCTTTCTTTTTCTCATCGCTCTGAAACTTAAGAGTTCTCATATTATGAAGTCTATCTGCTAGTTTAATTAAGATAACTCGTATATCTTTTGCCATAGCAATAAACATTTTTCTTAGATTTTCGGCTTGCCGCTCTTCTTTCGAATCAAATGTTAGTCGGGTTAATTTAGTAACACCATCTACTAGTTGTGCAACTTCTTCCGAAAACTCCTGACTAATTTCGTTATATGTATGGCTAGTATCTTCAATGACATCATGTAATAACCCTGCTGCAATTGTACTGCTATCAAGCTGAAGTTGAATTAATATTTTAGCTACTTCTATAGGATGGGTAAAAAAACGCTCACCTGACTTTCTCATTTGTCCTTCATGAGCATTTTCAGAAAAATTGTAAGCTTTTATTATCAAATCAACATCACAATTTGGATTATACGATTCTATCATTGCTATAAGATTGTCAATCATAATTTAATCACTCTTTTCAATAGCATCTTTACGCAATCATTATATTTTCTACAATATTTTGATTTATTTATCGTATTTAAGTAAAGATGAAATATTATAGTTTGTTAATAACTTTCTACCATTTAAAAAGTCTAATTCTATTAAAAAGTTCATTGATACAACTTCTCCACCAAGTTGTTCAATTAATTTTGCTGTTGCTAGCACCGTACCTCCTGTAGCAAGTAAATCATCTACTATTGCAACTCTTTGTCCTTTTTTTATTGAATCTCTGTGTATTTCTAGTGTATCTGTGCCATATTCTAGTTCATATTCATATTTCAATGTTTCTGAAGGTAACTTTCCAGGTTTTCTTATGGGTACAAAGGCTGCACCTATATTATAGGCTACGGGTGTCCCAAACAAGAAACCTCTTGACTCTGGGCCTACAATTACATCAACATCAAGATCTTTTAACTGTTCAGATATTGTATCTATCGTGTATTTAAATGCTTCTTTGTCTTTAAGTAATGGTGTAATATCTTTATAATTAATCCCTTCCTTAGGAAAGTCTTGTATCTCTCTTATTTTTGGTTTTAAATTCATTATTGTTTCCTCCTCATTCTTATGTCAAAATATACAATACTAATTATATATTTTTCATCAAAGTTTATCAACATTTGTACAGGTTATTGTTTTATATTTTACAATAGTTTTTTGAATATTTTTAATATTTATTTAAAATTATCAATAATAAGTTGGATCTTTTTATTGCCACGAAATTCATTGATCTCTGGTCTATATGCTATATCTATTAATATGTCCGTTGTAATCCCACCATCATGCAATTTTGCAACCGCTTTTTCTCCTATTTTTTTCCTTATGAGATTTTCAAACTCAGTTATTTCGCCAAAATAGATCGCCTCAATATATCCTCTTCCTTTTAATTGAAACTTTAACTTTATTACATTCTTATTTTTTCCTAAAACATTTGCTTGAATTACCTTAATATTTTTCGCTCCAAAAATAGGTCTTGGATTTGCTTTTCCAAAAGGTTCAAGTTCCTTTAATTCTTCTATTAACATGTAATTAATTTCATTAATATCTAATTGTAGGTCTAATTTCAACGTAGGAATTAAGTCATTATCTGTTAATGTTACTGCATTATTTAATTTATTTCTTAACAAGTCTATATTGGATTTTTCTAATGATAACCCAGCTGCCATGGGATGACCACCAAATTTCACAAGTATATCTTTACATTTTGATAGCTCCTCAAACATGTTATATACTTCTATGGATCGACCAGAACCTTTTATTAAATCATTCGAGTTGGTTAATATAACAGTTGGTTTATTGTACTTTTCTTTTATTCTACCTGCAACAATACCTGCAATACTTTCATGTATCGTAGGTTCATATACAACAATAACTTTATCATTACATATGCTAGAACTTTCTATAGACTTGATAACGGAGTCAATCCCTTGTACTGTAATTTCTTTTCTTTGTTCATTAAGTTCATATAATTTCTTTGCATATTCTTTTGCTTTTTCAGGGCTTTTGGTCATAAATAATTCTGTAGCAATTTCTGCACTTTCAAGCCTTCCGGATGCATTTATACATGGTCCTAATTTAAAACCCAGTTCGTAAGTACCTATTTTTTTTTCATCTAATCCTGTTGCTTCTATAAGTGCACGCAGACCAATATTACTTGTACTATTTATATGTTTTAACCCTTCATCTACTATAATACGATTTTCATCAACTAAATCCACTACATCACAAACTGTTGCTATTGCAACAAATTGTAATAATTGGTATGCTTCAATTTGCGGTATATTTAGTTCATCAAAAACAACTTGTATCAGTTTTAATGCTACACCTGCACCACAAAGCTTGTCAAACTTATAACTGCAATCAGATCGTTTTGGATTAATAATCGCATCTGCTGGTGGCAAAATATAAGTCTTATTACCCTTTTCATCTTCTTGAAATGGAACATCATGGTGATCTGTTACTATCACTTTTAACCCTAAGTCTTTAGCTAGTTGTATTGATTCAACAGCGGCTATGCCATTATCGCATGTCAATATTACATCAATACCATCTTTCTTAGCTTCTGTAACTATTCTTTCATTTATCCCATAACCATCTTTTACTCTATCTGGAATAACATAGTCTACATCTGCACCGCACCTTTGAAGTGCAATTAATAATACGGTTAAACTTACTACACCATCTGAGTCATAATCACTACTAATTCTTATCTTTTTATGATGAACAATTGCATCTAATATAATACTTGACCCTTTTTCTATGTCTTTCATCTTTCTTGGATTGTGTAATTTATCTAAAGTAGGACTAAGGAAAGTAACTATTTGATTGTAATCTCTAATATTACGATTAAATAATAGCCTACACATAGTAGTGCTTATATTTAATTTTTTACTAATCTTATCGTAGTCAGCTACTATATTTTTCAATAACCATTTATGCAAAATTCTCCCCCTAACTAATTTGTTGTAGCAGTATTAGAAAAAGGCAGCCTAAGCTGCCTATATTGTTTTTCTTAGTTTTTTGGAGTATAACCTGTTTTCTTTTGTTTCTGTCTTTCCTTTAACATTACCCATACTGGACTTGCTATAAATATTGAAGAGTATGTTCCACTTAGAACCCCTGCAATTAACGGAAGAGTTAATTCTCGGATTTGTGGCGCAATAATAAAGAGTGCTCCTATGGTTAGTAATGTTGTGATTGATGTATTAATAGAACGAGTAATCGTTTGAGAAATACTATTATTAGCTATCTCCTCATAATTCGATTTTTTTATAAAACGAGTGTTTTCTCGAATTCTATCAAATACGACAATTGTATCGTTTATAGAGTAACCTAGTACAGTAAGCATTGCAGCAACAAAGGATATATTTAATGGTATTCTAAAAATTGCATATATTGCTAGGACAACTAATAGGTCATGTATTAAAGCGGCTATTGCTGCAAGACCAAAACGCAATTCAAATCTATAAGAGATATAAAGCAGCATACCAATGGCAGATATAAGCATTGCAAGTAATGCTCTATTTCTTATTTCTCTACCTACTCTTGGACCAATAAAATCTGCATTGAAGTCTTTTGCTTGGTCTAGGTGTTCATACTGCTCTTTAAAATCATTAAATACTTCTTGTCTTGCCTCACTGTCTAAATTATCCACTGTTTGAATTTGTACAATTGTTCTCTCCGGTCCAATAAAATTTATATTTGCATTAGGATCAAAGTTATCGGTTACTTGACGAATTTCATCTATTTCAACTGGTTGATCGAACTCTATTTGAAGTTCTGTCCCACCACTAAAATCTATACCAACATTCATGCCGAATAGTGCTGTCATAACTAACCCGAGTACAATAATGATGCTTGATATCGTAAACCATATTTTTCTATTTTCTATTATTTTCATATGATCCCCCCTGTACCCCAAAGTATCTTATATTGTTTGTCAAGTTCATATTTACTGTAAGTTTTAATAAGAACCTTGTTATAACAATTGCTGTAAATAAACTTACTACAATACCAATCATTAGTGTAATTGCAAAACCTCTAATTGGGCCTGTTCCAAATTGATATAATACAACGCCTGCAATAAGCGTGGTAACATTTGAATCAAGTATTGCTCTAAAGGCTCTTTTAAATCCTGCATCTATTGATGATCTAATCGTCTTACCTAGTCTTATTTCTTCTTTTATACGCTCAAAAATAATTACATTTGCATCTACTGCCATACCTACAGATAGTATTAGTGCTGCAATCCCTGGTAATGTCCAAGTAGCATTTAGAACAACCATAATACCAACAACAAAAAGGATATAGAAAATCAAAGCTATATTTGCTATAAAACCTGGTATCACATAAACTATTAACATAAATAATAGTACAAGAACTATCCCTATTAGAGCCGCTCTTACACTACTTTGTAGTGCATTTACCCCTAAAGAAGCAGTTACAGTGGATGACCTAACTTCTTCTAGTTCCACTGGTAATGCCCCGGCACGTATTAAAGATGCTAAGGTTGATGCTTCCTCAACGGTATAGCCACCATCTATATGACCCACTCCATTCGATATAACTGTTCGAATTGTGGGGTCTGAAATTACTTCATCATCAAGAACAATGAATATGCTTTGGCCTAAAAATTCTTCTGTTGCTTCTGCAAAGTTTCTAGTTCCTTCACTATCAAACTCAAGATTAACAACCGGATTAGCTTGTCCTTTTATATAGGTTACTTCTGATCTTCTTACATTTCCCCCAGTTAGTATAACATCGCCCTCTGGTGTTAAAAATTGCAATTGAGCAGTTCTACCTATCATATCTAGTGCTTCTTGAGCATCTTCTACACCGGGTAATTCTACACGAATTCTGTTATCTCCCTCTCTTACTATGGAAGGTTCTGTTAGGCCCATTGAATCAACACGTCGTCTAAAAACTTCAATAGTTTGAGTAATCTGCTCGTCTAATTCTCGACCTGTAGCATCTGTATCTGCTTCGTATACAACAAAAACACCACCCTTAAGATCAAGTCCCAAGTTTGCGACCTCACTTATAGGGCTAATTTCAAATTCCCCTATTCGTAATCCATTAAATGCAGTAAAAGTTGATAATCCTGCTACTATAATTATTAGCAGAAATATTGCTAGATTTTTTATTCTCATACTTCTTCCCCCCAACTAAATTCATATCTTTCATTATAAATGTTTTGCTGTATTGTAGTCAATAAAATACTACTTTTTATGGTTTTCAGCATATTGGACATACTCTTGTGCTGATTTTAGTAAAGACTTTTTCTCATCCTCTGTTAATTCTCTTATTATTTTTGCCGGTGAACCAACAGCCAAAACTCCTGAAGGTATTTTTTTTCCTTGAGGTACTAGACTTCCTGCACCAATAATTGTTTGACTACCCACTTCTGAACCATCTAAAATAATTGCGCCCATACCGATTAATGTGTCATCACCAATTTTACACGCATGAATAATTGCACTATGGCCAATTGTTACATTGTCACCAACTTCTGTTTGATAAATATCACTAACGTGTACGACTGTGTTATCCTGTATATTTGTATTTCTACCTATTTTTATTTGATTTGCGTCGCCTCTCAAAACAGCGTTATACCAAACACTTGAATGTTCACCAATAACTATATCTCCTATAATATCCGCGGAATCCGCAGTAAAGCAACTATCATTAATAATTGGTTTTTTACCTTTATACTCTTTAATCATTTGAATTTCCTCCTTATTTTAGTTTGCTTCTTTCGCCTTGATCATAATAGCGCACTCAATTCTTTTTTTCTCCATTTCACAACCAATGTCATAGGGCTTGTATATATCATCATTGAAATTGTATGCATTAGCATGACAGCCACCACTACAATAGAACTTTGCCCAACATTCGTCGCATTTTTCTTTGTTGTATACATTCGCTTCTTGAAAATAATTATATAAGGTCGTATCAACGCTACTATCTATAATATTACCTATCAGGAATTTTTTATTTCCTACAAATTGATGACAAGGATATAAATCACCTTCAGGGGTAACAGCTAGATATTCTGCTCCGGCACCGCAGCCTAGCAACCTTTTGATTACACAAGGACCTTGATTAAGATCTATATTAAAATGAAAAAAATTAAAGGCTGATTTGCTTCCATTACGTTTGGTCATTTCTTTCGCTAAATAATCGTACTGATCATTAATTAATTGTAAATCTTCTTTAGCAATTGCATAGTCATGCTCTGGACCAGCTACAACAGGTTCTACTGATATATTTTGGAACCCTAGATCTGCTAAATGGAGAACATCTTGAGCAAAATTTTTATTGTGCTTTGTAAAAGTTCCTCTAACATAGTAATTTTTACCTTTTCTAAGTTTCACCATCTTTTGTAGCTTAGGAACAATGTGATCATATGTACCACCACCATTTATTGTGTATCTCATCTTATCATTTGTTTCTTTTCTACCATCTAAGCTTAAGACAACATTGTGCATTTGATTGTTTATGTAGTCCATATTTTCATCATCCAGTAAAAGTCCATTTGTTGTAATAGTGAATCTAATATTTTTATTATATTGTTGTTCTTTGGCTTTACCATAATCAACAATCTCTTTTACAACATTAAAGTTCATTAGTGGCTCTCCTCCAAAAAAATCAACTTCTAAATTTCTTCTAGAGCCTGAATTTTCTAATAAGAAATCAATTGCTTTTTTCCCGATTTCTGATGACATAAAACTTCTCTGTCCCTCAAAGTCTCCTTGTGATGCAAAACAATATTGACATCGTATATTACAGTCATGAGCAATATGTAAGCAAAGTGCTTTTATGACTGGATCTCCTTTATGTTTGTCAAAATGCTCTATGTAACGCTCTTTACTGAAGAGTAACCCCTCTTTAGTCAAGGTATCTATTTCATTTATTGCTTCTTTTATGTCTTTTGTTGAATATAGGTTTCCTATTTTATCAATTATTTCTTCTTGGCTGTGTTTAGGATAGTAGTCTAATAGATCATGAACTATTTTATCTACTACATGTACTGCCCCGCTATTAACATCTATAACTACATTTACATTATCTGAGGTGAATTTATGAATCATTATGTCCTTTTCTCCTTTCGTTGTATACGCTTAATTATTTATCTCCATGAAAAAAACAGCAGATTTTTAAAAGCTGCTGTTTTAATATGTATTTTTCTATTGGTTCTCACACTCTTGATTTCCTACAGTACATGATGTTTTACATGCAGACTGACAAGAGGTTTGACACTCTCCACAGCCACCTTTTGATGCACTCTTAGCTAAAGTAGCCCCACTTATCGTTTTAATATGTTTCATTATGCCTACTTCCTTTCATTATAAATGTAACTATATCAAATTATAACAAAATTTATCATAAATTGAAAGAAAAATTATTCAAAAGCATTATATTTTACATTTAGTCATTTCATAATTAACCTCCTACGCCTTTTGCTTAGACTGTATCATGAACTTACATTTACACCGATCATTCCACCAACTACACCGGATACACAGCATATTCCTATTTTGTAGTAAACAACCCGATCTAAAACAAATTCAGGGATAAATATAGCACTCAAAAGTATTATAACAATCATGTATAAGATTCCAACTACTGCTCCATGGACCCAGCCTTTACTCTTTGAATGTATTGAAACATAAATTGAAGCATAAGCAACACTTACAATTGTAACACAGGAAACTAAGGCTGGAACCATTTGCTCTGAAACCCCTGTATATGTGACCAAAATAGCACTTATTAGAAATAATATTAAGGATACTACATAAGACCGTATTAGCCCTTTACCGTACGTCTTTATTAAAGCACTTTTAGGTGAATTTTTAACATGTGTATTCATTCTACACCTCCATATAATTTAATTTATTAATATTCTCTATAATAATAAATATTCCATTATATGGACTAATATTCGAGTACTATTGTAGTTTTAAAGTTTTTATATAATTTTAATGTAAACCTTTACTATTATAGTAATACATATATAAAAGCAATAGACTCGTTTGTCTATTGCTTTTTATATACAATCACTTTTTATTCATTTTCTGTTGTTATATTACCAATAGCCCACTTTGCAACAGATAACTTTGTTTTATCTGCTCCTACCTCTATGGTAATTAAATCTTCTTTAATCTTTACTATATTACCGTAGATCCCTCCAATTGTAATAATTGAATCTCCTACTTTTAAATTGTTTCTCATTTCTCTTACTTTCTTTTCTTTCTTTTGTTGTGGTCTGATTACAAGAAAGTAAATGAAAGCTAAAAACCCTATAGGTAATATTAAACCTGTTAACTCCGCTGGCATTTCAAATTTCCTCCTAGCATATAAAATTTCTCTCTATTTTTATATTCAATAAATATTTTTAAATTCCTCTATTTTACTACACAATTAATTTTTTATAAATATTTTCATAACTGTCTGAGGGTACTTCATTTACTGATCATGTGGTTAAATTTAGTTATAACCGTACTTAGTAAAAAAATTTCTCTTATAATCTAATAATCGATCTTCTTTAATGGCTTCTCTAACTTCTTCCATAAGTTTTAGTAAGAAATATAGATTATGATAAGTCATTAACCTTAATCCTAAAACTTCATTTGCTTTAATTAAGTGTCTTAGATAAGCTTTAGAGTAATTTTGACATGTATAACAGCCACATTCTGGATCTAAGGGTTCAAATGCATCTACATGTTTTGCATTTTTTATAACAACTCTGCCTTGTGAAGTCATAGCAGTCCCGTTTCGACCAATTCTTGTAGGTAAAACACAGTCAAACATATCTATCCCTCTTATTACACCTTCTAATAAACAATCTGGACTTCCTACGCCCATTAAGTATCTTGGTTTGTCTTTAGGCATTAATGGTGTAGTGTGTTCTAATACTTCGTACATTAATGGTTTAGGTTCCCCGACACTTAATCCCCCTACTGCATATCCTGGAAAATCTAAATCTATAATTTGTTCCGCACTTATTTTTCTAAGGTCATTATACATTCCACCTTGAATGATTCCAAATAAGCTTTGGTTTGCCGTATTATTATGGGCTTCTTTACATCTTTTAGCCCAACGAGTTGTTCTTTCAAGGGAGTCTAAGACATATTTTCTATCAGCAGGATAAGGTGCACACTCATCAAAGACCATCATAATGTCTGATCCAAGGGCGTTTTGAATCTCAACTGCTTTTTCTGGACTAATAAAGTGTTTTGAGCCATCTAAATGTGACCTGAACTCAACACCCTCTTCTCTAATCTTACGCATGTCTCCTAAACTAAATACTTGAAAACCGCCACTGTCTGTTAATATTGGCTTATCCCAATTCATAAATTTATGTAGACCACCAGCTTGCTTAATTAATTCATGGCCAGGTCTTAAATATAAGTGGTATGTATTACTTAAAATTATCTGGGACTTTATATCTTCTAATTCTTCTTTTGTCATCGTTTTAACCGTTGCCTGCGTCCCTACTGGCATAAATATTGGTGTTTCTATAATTCCATGGGGTGTATGAATTTTACCTAAACGAGCACCACTTTGTTTACATTCTTTTATTAGTTCATATTTTATTGCCATTAATGACCCTACCTCTCTACTTTATTATCATAGCATCTCCAAAGCTAAAAAATCTATATTCCTGTTCTACAGCTACTTTATAAGCATTCAATGTTTTTTCTTTTCCTGCCAACGCACTAACTAACATTATTAAAGTTGATTCGGGCAGATGAAAGTTAGTAATTAAACCATCTAATACCTTAAATTGATAACCAGGATATATAAATATATCTGTCCAACCATTTTTAGCTAAAACTTTCCCTGTATCGTCAGTTGCTGACTCTAATGTACGACAGCTAGTTGTCCCTACAGCAACAACTTTATTGCCTTGTTGTTTGCATTTATTAATTATATTTGCTGTTTCTTCTGTAATGGAATAATATTCTGAATGCATTTTATGATCGAATATATTCTCAACTTTTACAGGTCTAAAAGTACCTAATCCAACATGTAAAGTTATATATATAACCTGTACCCCTTTATCCTTAATTTTATTTAATAATTCATTTGTAAAATGTAACCCTGCAGTAGGAGCTGCTGCTGAACCAGTATGTTTTGAATAGACAGTCTGATAGCGTTCAGACTCCTCTAATTCCTGCGTTATATATGGTGGCAAAGGCATTTTTCCTAGTCCATCTAGTATTTCTTCAAAAACACCTTCATATTTAAATTCAATGATTCTTGATCCTTCGTCACCTATACCAACTACTTCAGCTTCTAAAACACCATCCCCAAATGTAAATTTTGTACCTACTTTAGCTCTTTTACCGGGCTTAGCTAGTGTTTCCCACTGGTTTAAATCTTTTCGTTTTAATAATAGAAATTCTATTTTTCCCCCGGTATCTTTTTTAGAACCGATAAGACGGGCAGGTAAAACTCTTGTATCGTTCAGAACCAAGCAATCATTTGGGTTTAAATAGTCTAAAATGTTATAAAAATAATCATGTGAAATTGCACCTGTTTTTTTATCAAGCACCATTAATTTTGAATGATCTCTTTTAGATAATGGTTGCTGCGCTATAAGTTCTTCAGGTAATTTAAAATCAAAGTCTTTTGTCTCCATGTTACTCTCCCTTAGTTGGTTTTTTATTAATTCCATTTTTTCACTGGATTGCTTTTCGTAAGTTAGCTATGTATTATATATTAAATCATTTCTTAATTTAGTATTAACGATTTCTAAAAAAAGTATTGAGTAAAAAACTCAATATAATACTTATAATAATACTTGTTACGATAGGAAAATAAATTGTAAGTCTACCCCTTTTTAAAAAAATATCCCCGGGTAACCTCCCTAAACCAAATCTTGATCCTCCCATTACTAAAAGTCCTATTACAATAAGTATTACTCCTATGAAAATAATTGTTTTTGCTAAAGTATCCATTGGCTTTACTCCCTGCATGCAATATTGAAGTGTTTATATGCTTTTTCAGTAACTATTCTACCTCTCGGCGTTCTATTTATAAAACCAATCTGTAGTAAATACGGTTCATAAACATCTTCTATGGTTGTCCTTTCTTCTCCTGTAGATGCAGATAAGGTGTCCAACCCAACTGGGCCACCGTTAAAATTATTAATTATTGTCTCTATCATATTTTTATCAACCACGTCAAGTCCTAATGGATCTACTTCTAACAAGTTCAAAGCTTCACATGCAACTTGTTTTGATATTTTACCATCAGCTCGAACTTGGGCAAAATCTCTAACTCTCTTGAGTAGTCTATTGGCAATACGCGGCGTCCCCCTGGACCTAAGTGCTATTTCTTTAGCACCATCTTCGTCAATTTTAACATCCAGTATTCTAGCGGATCTTTTTATAATTTGCCCCAACTGCTTGTAATTATATAGTTCTAGTTTACATATGACACCAAATCTATCTCTAAGTGGAGATGTCAACAGTCCTGCTCTTGTTGTGGCTCCTATAAGTGTAAATTTATTAAGCTCCAATCTAATTGACTTTGCACTCGCTCCCTTACCTATTACAATATCGAGAGCAAAATCCTCCATTGCAGGGTAGAGTATTTCTTCTAAAGATCTATTTAATCTGTGTATTTCATCAATAAACAAGACATCATTTTCAGCCAAATTTGTTAATATTGCAGCTAGGTCTCCTGGTCGTTCAATAGCTGGACCAGATGTAATCTTAATATTTACATTCATTTCCTGTGCGATTATATTAGATAAAGTTGTTTTTCCTAGCCCTGGTGGTCCATACAATAACACATGATCTAAAGGCTCTTTTCGTTTAAGGGCAGCTTCAATAAAAATATTTAGCTTTTCTTTTGCCTTGTCTTGTCCAATATAGTCTATTAGCTGTTTTGGCCTAAGCCCACTCTCAATATCCTTGTCTTCTTCCCGTGAAGATGTGGTTATTATACGTTCATCTCTTACCTCATTAAAGGTCATCCTGTTCACCTCTTATCTAATTACATCAACTGCTGAAGTACATATTTTATCATTTCTTCTACTGACAACTCTTGATCAAGGGATTTTACAATCGAATGTATTTCACTTTTCGAATATCCAAGAGCTAAAAGTGCTTCTAAAACTTCTTTGTGTTTATCTGTTTCATTATAAATTACTGCATTTTCTGGAGTCGTTTCTGATTCATCTAATGAAATCTTATCTTTTAATTCTAGTATTATCCTTTCAGCAGTTTTTTTTCCAACTCCTGATGTTTTTGATACTGCAGCTATATCCTTATTAATTATGAATGCACGTAACTGGACTGTAGTATATGTAGATAGTATTGTTGCAGCAACTTTGGGTCCAATTTTAGAGACTGATATTAGTTTTTTGAACATTTCTAGTTCATCCCTAGACACAAATCCATATAAATTTAACTCGTCTTCTCTAACCTGGAGGTATGTATACATTAAAACATCTTCATTTCTTGTTAAGTTTGATGCACTATTCATTGTACTGTTAATCCGATATCCTATTCCATTTACTTCTAAAATAACTTTATCTAAAAAGATATCTGTTACTTTACCTTTTAGGAATTCAAACAAATCATCACCTCATTATTCCTTTTCCAATAATATTTAGGAAATTGCATAATTAAATTTGGACGAATATATATAAAAAATATTCCTGCTTCGAATTTGTCAAACATAATTATGGAATTTCCTCATTTACTAAAATTATCATAAATAGTTTAACACAATGAAGTGTAAAATCAAGAAAAAGAGAGTTAGCCCTTGCTATCTCTCTTTTTTAAAGCAGTTTAATGTTTAATTAAATTAGCTACTATAATCTTCTAACAGTTGATGAACTTCATCTATTGAACTTTTTACAATGCCTTCTTTTAGTAACGATTGATCCTTTAGTGGCAACCTCGCTATTGAAGCTTGGGTTTCTTTAAATTTTATCTTTTCACCATTTTCGTTAAACTTATAGACAATGATGTATCCATTTTCTTCTGTTACTAAGAAATGGTTTGGACAAATATTTTTATCTTCTCTGTATATGATAACTTCTTCTTTTGAGAACGATTCAATACTAAAACTATCATATATATTTTTAAAATAAACTATAAGTTCTTCTTCCTTTAATCCAATCATATTATTTTCAACTAATAGCATTTCTTCTTGTGTAGAACCACACCTCAAGTAGCTTGTACGCAATACTAAATTCGTATTTTCATCTATACTTTCTGCCATATTAGTAACTATTTGCTCATCTGTACTATCTTGATCATCTTCATTGGTATCAATATTTTCTTCAGTCTTTAAATGTTCAGCTGTCTCATTATTAATATTATTATTTATCGATCTTCCAAATCTATAATAACCAATTCCATATCCTAGAGATGTGAAAAGAACTGCAATTACAATAAAGGAAATAAAAAAAGAACGATTTCTTCTTCTCCTCATCATGATAATATCCTCCTTATCTATTTAGGAGGTTATTTTAACCATTTCTATATTTTTTATTCAGCTAAAGTATTTAGTCATATGTATTAATTTATAATAATGAAACATACTATATATAAGCTTCATCTAATTTATTAAAATAAAATTGGAGGCGTTGATATGGATAGACTTGCTTTAGTTTTAGTTATTATCGGTGCTTTAAATTGGGGCCTTATTGGATTATTTCAATTTGATTTGGTTGCATCGATTTTTGGAGGACAGTCTGCTCTTTTAAGTAGAGTAGTTTATACATTAGTTGGTATTTCTGGTGCATACTGTATATCCTTATTGTTTAGAGAAAGAAATTCTGTTGAAGAATAGATATTTTAAAAAATATATATAGCGGATTTATTTATCCGCTATATTTTTTATTAGAGGGTTATTAAGCTTTCAACTTCAGTGTACTTATTTTCTCCTATACCACTAACGCTTTTCAATTCTTCCAATGTAGAAAATTCACCATGTTGTTCACGATATGAAACTATTCTTTCTGATAAAGCAGGTCCTATTCCAGGAAGACTTTGTAATTCTTCTTTTGTCGCATGATTTATATTTATTAAGCCAGAATTGTCATTTCTATTGTTAATATGTAGAGGAACTACTACTTCTTCTTCATACATAGGAATGTAAATAAATGCTTCGTCATAAATCTTTTCGGCTAAGTTTACCCTTGTCCTATCCGCACTTTGAAGTAGTCCTCCTGCAGCTTCTATTGCATCTATCGTTCTTGAAGATCCAGCTAATTCGTATACTCCCGGAAATTTTACAGCTCCTTCAACATGAACGATCATATTATTGTCAATGACTTCACTTAAAGTTGGCGAGCTATTTTCTTCATCAATAATTATTTCTTCCTGTTTTTTTGAATTTTCATCTATTTCACTTAACACATACACTTTTCGCCTTTCTATTACTTGCTCATTAATAAAAAAACAAATTATAATCAATATTACAATACCACCTATAATGTGCTTATGTTTTTTTGTTAAATTAATCATGAGTTTCCTCCTGGATTTTCATTTATTATTTTTTTATTCGACAAATATTTTAGCACTTCCTTTTTTTAGTAATAATTTTTTATTAATTTTTTTTCTAAATTTTGATATACTATATAATGTATCTTTTATATACTTAGAAAGATTGGTGATATTTTGAAAATAAAACTAACTACTTTTATAACCACTTTACTTTTTATTATAATTACTGCTTCTTCTGTTTCTGCAAGTCCACAAATCACCGCACCTAATGCTATCTTAATGGATTATCAAACGGGTGAAATTCTCTATGAAAAAAATGCCCATACTCCTGCTTATCCAGCTAGTACAACAAAGGTACTGACTGCTTTAATTGTTTTAGAAAATTTAGACTTAAATGAATATATTACAGTAGATGAAGACTTATTTGTTATCGGGTCTAGCATGTATTTAAAGAAAGGTGAAACCTTTACAGTAGATGAATTACTTCAAGCTTTATTAATTCGTTCTGCCAACGATGTAGCAGAAGTTTTTGCAACACATATATCAGGCTCTGTAGAAGCGTTTGCTGATCTAATGAATCAACGTGCTGAAGAACTTGGTGCTTCTGATAGTCATTTTACTAACCCTCATGGTTTACCTGACGACAATCATGTTTCAACTGCTTACGACCTAGCACTAATTTCTAGGTCCGCTATGGAAAATGAAAGATTTAGAGAAATAGTAAATACTACACGTTTAACCTTCGACCCGACTGAACAAACACCTGAAACTAGATACTTCAGAAATACTAATCGCTTCTTGTGGGGAACAGGTGGCGCACATCAAATATTATATAATGGGCAATACATCGATATAAAATACGATAAAGTTGATGGTATTAAAACTGGGTATACTGGTCAAGCTGGAAATTGTCTTGTTTCTTCTGCTGTAAATGAAGATCAAAGACTAATTTCTGTCGTTCTTGGTACAGTAGGTACCAACGTATATCTTGATTCTAGAACCTTATTAGACTATGGTTTTGATAACTATAAGCTATTAAATTTAATAAACAAGAGCTCAGTAGAGCAAATTGATAATTTGATGATTAAGAACGGTACCTCGAATAGTTTAACTGCCTTTCCTGAAAGTGATTTATGGGCAGCCGTTTCTATAAACACACATGAAGTTCCTTATGAAAAACAAATAGTGCTGAATGAAGATCTTATTGCACCGATTGAAGAAGGACAGCTAATTGGAGAAATTAGATTTTTAAAGAATAACCAAATTATAAGTACTAATTTATTAGCAATGGAAGCTATTCCTTTGAAACCTTTTTTTCAAAGATTAGTAGATAATAATGTTTTTAGAGTTATAATTGGTGTATTTTTATTATGGCAATGTTTTATATTTATTTTAAGATCGAAAAGAAAAAGGCAACGTAAATACTTGAGTAGCCATTTTAAAAGATCTTACAAAATTAATAGAAACCTTTTGAAGTAAATTTATAAAGGTCAAAAATAAAAATAACCTTCAATAAACGATTCCTTTATGGTTCTTTATCTTGAAGGTTATTTTCTATTTAAATAGTATTATTTTTATTTTTGTTTATTTTTTAAAATATCATTCATTAATTTTTTCCCAGTTGGAGTTGCTGCCAGGCCACCCATTGCTGTTTCTCTTAATTCTACCGGTATACACTTACCGACACGATACATTGTATCTACTACTTCATCAAATGGGATAATACTTTCAACACCTGCTAAAGCCATCTCAGCACTAATTAAAGCGTTAGCTGCTCCTATAGCATTTCTCTTTTGACAAGGCGCCTCAACTAAACCAGCAATTGGATCGCAGACTAATCCTAGCATATTTTTTATACAAATCGCTGCAGCGTCTAATGCTGCTTTGGGTGTTCCACCCATTAGCTCAACTATCGCAGCAGAAGCCATGGCTGCTGCTGACCCAGTTTCGGCTTGGCATCCACCTGATGCACCAGATACTGTTGCATTTCTAGTAATAATTAGTCCTATAGCGCTAGCAGCTATTAATCCTTCTACTAATATTTCATCACTAATTTCAAAGGCTTCTCCAATTGTTACTAATACACCTGGAATTATCCCAGATGAGCCAGCTGTTGGTGCTGCAACTATTTTTCCCATTGCTGCATTTACTTCGAGTACCGCCATTGACCTACTTATGGCTATACTCATAATTGATCCGCAAACTGACTTGTTGTTTTCATTTCTTTCAAAAACTTTCTTTGCTTCTCCACCAATTAAACCACTATTTGACTTCATTTCTCCTTGTAATCCATCATGAATAGCACTTTTCATTATTTTTAAACTCTCATAAACTTTACTTCTTATTTCTACTTTTGACTTCTCTGTTAAAGCTACTTCTTTTTCAAGCATTACCTCTGATATAGACATATTTGAAACTTTACAAACTTCAAGCAACTCTTTTCCTGTTGTAAAATCCATTGTGTTCACCCTATTCTAATAATTTTAATTTTAATCATCTACAACCTATTGTATACTTTATATTAAATTGTAACTAAATAAGCTTTCGATATTCCTTCCACATCTTTTATGTTTTTCATTATGGACGCTTCTATACCATCGTCTGTCTCAATAATCATAAATGCATTTTTTCTTTTACCATATCTATATACTCTCATAAAGGCAATGTTAACATGAAAATCTGATAAAATGGTAGATACTTTTGAAATCACCCCAGGTCTATCTTGATGGGAAATGATGAGTGTTGTGTACTCTCCTGTAAATTCAAGCTCTAGGCCATTAATTTGTGTAACTACAATACTTCCGCCTCCTATTGAAGATCCCAATAAATCAACGGTCTCGTCATTAGCCTTTTTTATAATAATTTTTACCGTGTTTTCATGAACATCTCCTAAATCTGCTTCTTTATAGCAATATTTAACTCCTTTAATTTTTGCGATTTCAAACGCTTGCTTTATTCTTTCATCGTCTGTGTCAAACCCAAGAACTCCGGCTAATAGTGCTTTATCTGTTCCATGCCCTATATAGGTTTTTGCAAATGATCCATGTAGTAAAAATTTAACTTCTTTTATATTTTTCTCAGCAATCTTGGAAGCAACTTTACCTAGCTTACATGCTCCTGCCGTATGTGAACTTGATGGTCCAACCATACTAGGTCCAATTATATCAAATATGCTGTACTCTTTCATTTTTTTCTCTCCTTCTGTAAATATATAATTTATTATGTTCATTTAATGTATTAGTCATTAAAAAATGACCAATTTAAATTGGTCATTTTTTTATACTATTGCAATCACTTCTATTTTGACTTTTACATCTTTAGGTAATCTTGATACTTCAACACAAGATCTAGCCGGCTTATTTTCTTTAAAGTACATGCTATAAACATCATTAATCAAATCAAAGTCATCCATGTTTTTAATAAATATTGTTGTTTTTACAACATTACTTAAACTACTACCAGCTTCTGATAAAACAGCTTCAACATTATTTAATACTTGTTTTGTTTGTTGCACGATGTCCTCTGAAATAATTTGCATCGTTTGAGGATCTAAAGGAATTTGACCTGATACAAACAAAATATTATTAACTTTAATTCCTTGTGAGTATGGTCCAATTGCAGTTGGAGCATTTTTTGAGGTTATTTCTTGTTTCATTCTTTTCACCTTTATCCTCTATATATTAACTCTTATTTCATCTAAATAATTGTAAATTGTATACCTTGATACACACAGTATTTTAGCCACATAATCAATTGCCCCTTTAATTAGGAAAGCTCCTTGTTCATCGAGACTTTTAACTATATTTACTTTTTCTTCTTTGTTCATATAAGCTACTGGTTTGCCAAAATCATCTAAAATATCCTTCACGATATTAATTAACACATCGTTTATATTGTTGGTTGTATTTGTTATATTGACTTGATCTTTTACATCTGTCTGTATTAGATTTTCTAATACATTCTGTACTACAATAAATTCCGATACATCCATGTTTATACACATAGCGCCAATTATTTCTTCATTTTCATCCCTTATAAACATGGTAGATGATTTTAATGCCTTTCCATTACAACTCTTGTTGCTGTAATTTACAATGTTTTTAACCCCATCCTCTTGACTAAGGGCTTGTATGCCAATTTCCATCATCGGGCCATCGTTTGTTCTACCTGAAACATGACCGTTATAAATTTCAACTATCCCTTTTCTTTTATTATTTATTTCGTGCACTACAACCTCACAGTTTTTTCCAAATGTTTTTGCTATCCCCTCGGCAACCGGAATCATCGCCTTTATAATTGGATGAATTTTTCTCTCCACTCTTCTTCCCCCTTATTTGATAACTATATTGACTAGCTTTTTCGGCACTACAATTACTTTTATTACATTTTTTTCACCTATGGCAAGTTTCACTTTCTCATCTTGTAATGCAAGCTTCTCTAATTCTTCTTTATCTATATTTGTAGATACGTTTACTTTGTTTTTAAGCTTCCCATTAACTTGAAATACTACTTCAATTTCATCCTTTACTAATGCATCTCTTTCATATTCTGGCCAAGCTAAATTTGAAATACTTGTCTTATTGCCAATTAGCTCCCATAATTCTTCTGCTATGTGGGGTGAAAATGGTGCTATAAGTGTAACTATTGTCTCTATTCCATTTTTAAATAGATTTCCATCTAAAATTTTACTCTGCTCTTTATACTTGTACAATTCATTTACTAATTCCATTATGCTACTAATAGCTGTGTTAAAGTTAAATCGAGTATCTAAATCTTCTGTAACCTTTTTAATAGTACTGTGTATTTTATATCTTAATTCTTTATCTTGACTGTCAATATCCTCTTTCGTCCTTTTAAATAAGTCTTTTTCAATTGATTCAGCTACTAATCTCCATACTCTATTTAAGAAGCGGTAACAACCTTCGACTCCTTGATCACTCCACTCTAAATCTCGTTCAGGTGGTGCAGCAAAAAGAACGAATAGTCTAGCTGTATCTGCTCCATATTTTTCTATAATTTCTTCTGGGCTGACGGTATTACCTTTAGATTTAGACATTTTTGCACCGTCTTTTAATACCATTCCCTGTGTTAATAGATTTTTAAACGGTTCTTTTATATCTAATAAATCTAAATCTTTAAATACTTTCGTGAAGAATCTAGAGTACAACAAATGTAATATTGCATGTTCAACCCCACCTATATACTGATCCACACCCATCCAATATTTAGATTTTTCTTTTGAGAACGGTAACTTATCATTTTGTGAGTCAGTGTATCTTAAGAAATACCATGAGGAATCAACAAAGGTGTCCATAGTATCGGTTTCTCTTTTTCCCATTATTCCGCACTTAGGGCATTTTGCATTCATGAACGTTTCACTAGTGGTAAGGGGTGACAAGCCTTTCCCTGTAAACTTAACATCAATTGGAAGTTGCACTGGCAAGTTTTCTTCTTCTACTGGCACTGTCCCACATTTTTCACAATATATTATTGGAATTGGTGTTCCCCAGTAACGTTGCCTTGACAGCAGCCAATCTCTTAGTCTATAGTTAGTTGTTACTTTACCAGCGTCAATGCTTTCAATTTTTTCACATATCTTAGGAAAAGCTTCTTTTGTTGTCATGTTATTAAATTCTTCTGAATTTACCATGTAGCCATCTTGTGTATATGCTTCATTTTCAATGTTTGTTTCTCCATCTATACTAGATGAAATAACTGGAATGACTTCAATGTTATACTTTCGAGCAAAATCTAAATCTCGTTGGTCATGTGCAGGAACCGCCATAATAGCTCCAGTCCCATAGTCTGCCAAAACATAATTCGCAATATAAATAGGTATCTTTTTATTACTTATAGGATTAATACAATAGCGTCCGGTAAATACGCCTTCTTTTTCTGTATCAGCTGATGTTCTCTCGATATCTGATACGTGTTGTAATTTATTAATAAATTCATTCACAGTTTCTTCAAAATTTGTATTTTTAACTAACTCGGTTACTAATGCATGTTCCGGTGCTAGTACCATATATGTGGCACCGTAAATTGTATCTGGTCTTGTTGTAAAAACTTTTATGTTTTTTGCTAACCCATCTATTTTAAATTCAATTTCTGCTCCTTCGCTCTTTCCAATCCAATTACCCTGCATGGTTTTAACTTTATCTGGCCAACCTGGTAACGCGTCTAGATCCTTTAACAGTTTATCTGCATAATCAGTTATTCTAAAGTACCATTGACTAAGCAGTCTCTTTCCTACGGCACTGTCACATCTTTCACAGCTTCCACTTACTACTTGTTCATTAGCTAGAACAGTCTCACATGATGGGCACCAGTTTACTCTTGATTCTTTTTTATAAACTAAGTCGTTTTTATAAAATTGTAAAAATAACCATTGTGTCCATTTATAATAATCTTTATTACATGTTGCAATCTCTCTGTCCCAGTCGTAACTTAAACCTAATAATTTAAGTTGCTCTTTCATATCCTTTATATTTTGGGTTGTCCAATTGTCAGGGTGTATACCATGTTTTATAGCCGCATTTTCTGCAGGTAATCCAAATGCATCCCATCCCATAGGATGAAGTACATTGTATCCTTTCATCTTTTTATAGCGTGCTATAACATCCCCTATTGAATAATTTCTCACATGTCCCATATGAATTTTACCGGACGGATATGGGAACATCTCTAAAACGTAATATTTAGGTTTGTCCGTTGTCTCTGATACTGTAAATACCTTGTTTTGATCCCAGTGTTCTTGCCACTTTTTTTCTACCTGCTTTGTATTATAATTATCCATTTTTACCTCCTAAGAACTTATGTATTGGTCTTTTTTATATAAAAACAAAAAAACTTCACATCATATAGGGACGGATTACTCCGCGGTACCACCCTAATTGACAGAAGTCCACTTAACAGCTATTAAAGTTAGCTATCCTTTCAGTTAAATTAAGGCAAGTTCTGTACTTAGCTATATCAGTTCTCACCAACCACTGACTCTCTGAAAAAAGCGCAATACTTACTACTCCTTAAACTGTTAAATCATATATTTATTTTAAACAATCAATTTAAACTATTTCTAAAGATTATATATTACGATTAAAGGTGTTGTCAATATCAATTATATTACCATCTTTCCAAATTCCTTCTATATTATAAAATTGTCGCTCATTTTGATGAAGTATATGAACAACTAAATCCCCACAATCAAGTAATATCCATTTTCCATCATTATATCCTTCTTTATGGAGAGGGATCATATTTATTTCTTCTAAATTTTTTCTTATATTATCTGCAATAGCTTTTGTTTGTCGTTCAGAATCTGCCGTAGTTATAATGAAGATATCGGCTACTGACGATATTTGTGATATGTCAATCATCATCGTATCTTTACCTAATTTATCATCTATTGCATGAATCATTTTTTCTGCAATCTCTTTTGTGATTTGGTTCATCTAAATCCTCCAATCTTTAATGCTTATAAAAAGAACTTTGCTAATGCTCCAATATATAATATGTATGTAGTAATTAGTAAAAATCCCATAATTCGATTAACTTTTTTAAATATTAATCCTCCGATAAATAATATAATCATTAGTAATAGGGCTACAGGTATATCAAAATAAAGGGTCTGTGGTATAGCATATATTTCCGTTCCAATCATAACATTTTGAAAGCTTATAAATATTCCTCTACCACTGATTTTTGAGGATATTCCTAATACCATTACTATATTAAGTATGTTGGCACCTAAAATATTTCCTATGGATATACCAGCTTCTTTTTTAATTATCGAAGATATTGCTGTTGTAAGTTCAGGTAGTGAAGTTCCTAGCGCTATTAAGGTTAAGCTTACAATTTGTTCTGGTACACCAATTATATTAGCTAGGGCAACGCCATTATCTACTAATAATTTTGCACCAACAGTTATAAAGATTGCACCGAAGCAAAATTTACCTATGTTCTTGGCTATAACCATAGTGCTTACAACGGTTTCTTTTGATTTTTTTTGCGTTTTTTCATTTTTATAATATTCTAAAACGCTAATAAAAATATATATTAGAAATACTATAATTAAAATTGAGCCTTCAGTTGACGATAGTATGGTGTCCCTGACAAAAAAAAGTAGTAGTAAGCAGCTGATTAGCATAAATAAACTTTTTGTTTTAAAGGTTGTCTGTTTAAGATTAATTGGTGCAAGTAATGCTGTAATCCCTAAAACAAGACCAATATTACACACAATTGATCCAACAACGTTACCTAATGCAACGTCGTAGTGTTCCTGATATGTAGCAATAGATGACACAAAGAGTTCAGGTAGCGTGGTAGCCACACTTACTATTGTTGAACCAATAAACACATTGGGTACTCCCGTTACTTTTGCTAACCAAACTGCAGCATCAACGAACCAATCCCCACCTTTTATTATAGTAATTAATCCTATTATAAAGAGCACTACAATTAAAATATTCTCCATAATACCCTCCCAAGTCATATACTATGAACTGCCATTCGTTAAAAATATATTTGATAATTCTTAATATATGTCTAATTTAAGTATTTATTTTTATATTCATATATGTTGAAGTAGGGACTACAGTTTAGCTATCCAATTATTCTATATTTTTTAACATGTAGTTTCTGGCATGTAATGTATTTGGATGCAATATTTTTTTAATGTTAACTACGTATATAATTGTATTACTAAGTGCCATGAAGACCGCCTTGTCAAGATCTTCTATAGCAACTTTTCTGAGTTCATCAACACCTTTATAGTCTCTATTTGGTTCAATAAAATCCGCTAAGTAAATAATCTTCTCTAATTTTGTCATTTCTATTCTGCCAGTTGTATGGTATTCAATTGCATTTAGCACATTTTTGTTTGTTATACGAAATTTATCCTCGGCGATTCTTGCAGCAACAATACCATGTTGTAATTCAGGAGTAGATTGTATTACTTCATCCATTTTTATATTATACAGTCGTTTAAAATATGACATTTGATTATGTGTAAGATCTTTTGCGTAGTCATGAAGCAAAGCAGCAGTTTTGGCCTCATCCATATCTTGATTATAAATATCTGCTAATCTAGTTGCAGATTCTACAACCCCTAATGTATGCTGTAAGCGCTTTTCTGATAGTACTTCTAAAAGTGCATTTTCTATATTCGAGAACAGGCTAGTCATATAAATCTCCTATTTCATTTGTATATAAATTATTGTTGTAAATATATTTTTCTACTGATTGAGGAACAAGATATTTAATAGACTTATTATGGCGAACTCTCATTCTAATATCCGTTGAAGATATATCTAATAATGGAACATTTATTTTTGTAATATTTGCACAATATTCATCAGTATAGTACTGTATTTTTTCTTCTAAAGTTTCTGTGTCATAGCCTGGCCTTGTAATAACAATAAAATCTATAGCTTTAAATAACTCCTGAAATTTTTTCCATTTTTCCAAGCTGATCAAAGTATCTGTACCAGTAATAAAGTATAACTTACATAAATGATACTTTATTTGTAGCTCTAGAATAGTATCGATTGTATAGCTTCGTTCATTTTTATCTATTTCTATTGAAGATATGTCGAAGTGATTATTATTATTAATCGCTAGTGACGTCATATTAAATCTATCTAATGGGCTGCTTATTTCTTGGTTGTTTTTATGTGGTGTTATTCCTGTTGGTATAAACAACACCTTATCTAATTTTAAACAGCTTAAAGCCGTCTGAGCTATAAATAGATGTCCTATATGAATAGGATCAAAAGTACCACCCATTATGCCTAACTTATTCATTGTAGTCCTTTCTTCCATGGTATTTACTCCCCTTAAGCATTATCAAGAATCTATAAAGCTAATTCAGCATCTTTTACTAAACTATCCATTAATTCTTTTACGGACATTATTCTATCGATTAAGTGTACTTTGCTACCTGCGAAAATTAAACCTTCGTCAATATTTCCTGTTGCAGCTTGTATTAACGCATCACTAATACAATAAGGGGTAGTTGCAGGATTACAAGTTTTAAGACAATTATAACATGATTTAACAGTAATTTTTTCAAAAGAAAACCTTTGTGCGAAAGGATTATTTAATGCTCTTCCAGGTAGTCCAGCAGGACTTTTTACGATTCTTACATCACTTTCTTTTGCATTTACATATGCATACTTATAATCTATATGTGCATCACACTCTTCAGTAGCTACAAACCTTGTACCCATCTGTACTCCTGATGCACCTAATTTTAAGTATTTTGCGATATCTGCACCTGAAAATATTCCTCCTGCTGCTATTACTGGAATCTTTTGTCCAGATTTTTCTTCAAATAGCGCTAGTGTTTCAATTACTTCTTTCGTAATTTCCGGAAGTGAGATAGATTCGTTGTTGTTTATTTGATCCTCTGAGAATCCAAGGTGTCCTCCGGCTTCTGGTCCTTCTACAACTACAAAATCAGGTAAATAATTATATTTTTTACTCCAGCTTTTAGCTATTACTTTAGCTGCTTTAGCTGAAGATACAATAGGAGCAATTTTTGTTTTGCTTCCTTTTACTAATAGAGGTAAATCTAAAGGTAATCCCGCACCTGAAATAATAATATCTATCTTTTCTTCTACTGCTGCTTTTACTGTCTCTTTATAATTATTAATGGCTACCATAATATTAACCCCAATAATACCATTGGGACTAAGTTTACGAGCTTTTTTAATCTCTGATCTTAAACTTTGAATATTAGTACTTAGCGTATTTGTAGTGAAATTTTCTTCTCTAAATCCAGTCTGTACAGCAGAAATAACTCCTATACCACCTTCATTAGCAACCGCTGAGGACAGTTTCGATAATGATATTCCTACACCCATTCCACCTTGAATAATTGGTTTATCAGCAACTAGGTCTCCAATTTGTAGCAACGGTAACTTGTTCATTTAATAGCCCCCTTTTAAAACAACCTACAACAAAATAGTATACTTTTTTTATTTTAGTAAAGAGTACAGTAAAAAGCTAATGCAAAGCACTAGCTTTTTGGTAACTCAATTTTAGGATTATTTTGTGACTTTCTATACAAAACAAATTTATTACCTATGGCTTGAACAAATTCAGCATCTAAAGCTTTCGTTATTTCTTCAGCAGCACTTTGTGCGGTTACTAAGCTTGTCTCTAGGATATTTACTTTAATTAATTCTCTTGCTTCCAAAGCCTCATCCAATTGTTCAAGTAAACTTTCTGTAATGCCGTTTTTTCCAATTTGAGTTATTGGTTTAGTTGTATTTGCTATACCTTTTAAATAACTTCTTTGCTTACCAGTTAACATATCAATTGCTCCTTAAATTTAATTTAGTACATAAGTTATAATTTATTTAATTAAAATATTCAAATTCTGCATCATATATTTTAACAGTGTCTCCTTCTTTAATTCCTTGCTTTTTCAGCTCGTCATTGACGCCTTTGTCTTTAAGCACTTTTTGAAAATAGCTTAGAGATTCCATATCATCAAAATTAGTTGATTCTATTAAACGCTGTATAAATGCACCTTCAATTATATACATTCCTTCGTGTTTGTAAACTTTGAAGTTATATTTATTTTCATCAACTAACTTATAGACTTTTTCTTCCTCTTTCTGTTCCACTACGTGAGTTTTTCTTTCTTCTTCTATTTTTTCTAATTCTTTTAGTTTTTCAGCAACGTATGAAATCAATTCATCTAAGCCTTGGTTTGTAACAGCTGAAACAGGAAATATGTCAATTCCTAGCTCATTGACATGCTTTTTAAGATTTAAATATTCTTCATCTGAGTCGGAAATAATATCTATTTTATTAGCTGCAACAACCTGTGCTTTTGTTGTAAGATCTTCATTATATAACCTTAGTTCATTATTGATTTTTTTAAAGTCGTCTATTGGATTACGACCTTCTATACCCGCTACATCAACAACGTGGACTAATAGTTTAGTTCGCTCAATATGTCTAAGAAACTCATGCCCTAATCCTGTACCTTCATGGGCTCCTTCGATTAATCCTGGTATATCTGCAAGGACAAAGCTGTCCCCATATTTTGTTTTAACAACACCCAAATTAGGTGCCAATGTAGTAAAATGATAATCTGCTACTTTGGGTCGAGCACTCGTTACAACCGAAAGAAATGTAGATTTCCCTACATTCGGAAATCCAATTAGACCAACATCTGCGATCATTTTAAGTTCTAGTATAACACTTAATTCTTCTCCTTGTTCGCCGGCAACAGCAAATCTAGGTGCTTGTCTAGTTGCAGTTTTAAAATTAGTATTCCCTTTACCACCTTTACCACCTTTTGCAATAACCTCTTTTTGTTGATCATTTGTTAAATCTGCAATTATTTCATTTGTTTTCTCATCACGTACAATTGTCCCAGGTGGAACTTTTAGAACCAGATCTTCACCATCTTTTCCAAACATGTTTTTATTTTTTCCATCTTCTCCATTTTCAGCAGAATAATGCTTTTTATATCTGAAATCCATCAATGTTCTCATACCTGAATTAACTTGAAAAATAATATCCCCACCGTTACCTCCATCTCCACCGGAAGGTCCACCAGCTGGCACATAAATCTCTCTTCTAAAGGCAACGGCGCCATTTCCACCTTTACCTGCTTTTATATGTATCTTAGCTTTATCGACAAACATATTCATCACCTTTTTTAAAATTACTTAATAACACTATATTATTATAGCAATCAGTTATTTTCTGTCAACAGTTATTATATCCAGAAGACAATATATCAAACTATATAAATAATAAAAGCGACATTGCGTCGCTATTATTTTTGTTCCTTAAATTTTGTTCTTTCTTCCTCTTAAAAACTCTGGAATATCTAAGTAGCTATTTTTTTCCTTATTATATACTTCATTGCCAGCAGCTACTTCTTTATTACTATTACCTATAATCTGAACTTGCTCATCGTTGTTTCCTTTGGTCGCTTCCTGTTCAAATCCTGTGGCAATTACAGTTATTATTATCTCGTCTTTTAGTTCTTCATTAATTACCGCACCAAATATTATATTTGCATCATCATCAGCTGCTTGTGTAACTAGTTCTGCAGCTTCGTTAACTTCAAATAAACTTAAATTTGATCCACCTGTTATATTTAATAACACCCCTTTTGCACCTTCAATAGATGTTTCAAGTAATGGACTTTGTATAGCTTGCTTTGAAGCTTCTACAGCTCTATTTTCTCCGCTTGCCCTACCGATTCCCATATGGGCTAAACCTTGTTCTAACATAATTGTTTTTACATCTGCAAAGTCAAGGTTAACAAGACCAGGTACAGCTATTAAGTCTGATATACCTTGTACACCTTGCTTTAGTACATCGTCAGCAATTTTAAATGCATCAAGCATAGACGTTTTCTTTTCAACTATTTGTAACAACCTATCATTCGGTATAGTTACTAATGTGTCAACTTTATTTTTTAATTCCTGAATACCCGCTTCAGCATTTTTCATTCTTCTTTTACCTTCAAACATAAAGGGCTTTGTAACAACACCTACTGTAAGGATTCCCAACTCTTTTGCGATTTCTGCAACAACAGGTGCGGCTCCAGTTCCTGTACCGCCACCCATTCCAGCTGTTACGAAAACCATATCAGACCCCTGTAATAACTTATGTATATCCTCACGGCTTTCTTCTGCAGCTTTTTTTCCTACTTCTGGGTTTGCTCCAGCACCTAATCCCTTTGTAAGTTTTTCTCCAATTTGGATTTTATGCTCAGCCTTCGAAGTAAAAAGTGCTTGCTTATCAGTGTTGACAACTATAAACTCAACACCTTGAAGTCCTGAATCTATCATTCTATTAACGGCGTTATTACCTCCACCACCAACACCAATTACTTTTATTTGAGCAACTTGTTCCATATTCAAATCAAATTCTAACACGATATTAACCTCCTCTATAAAAATGCTTTTGAAGTGACATTTAAGTTAAAAGAATACATATTCTTATTAATTCAACATAAAAATATATATTCCTTTAAAAAAAATTAATTTATCTATAAAATTTTTTCCATTTTTATTCCGATTGACCTGTATTGAAAAAATATCTTCTTATATATGCAAAATTTTGAAAAAGTCTTACACCAAAAGCAAATATGGCTGCATAATATAAGGGAACTCCTAACTTATCTCCAGTATATGCTAAAAATGCAGCGAGAATCGCATTTCCAAAAAAACCCGAAATAAAAACTCCCGAATTAAACTTATCTTCTAAATTAGCTCTAAGTGCACCAAATACCGAGTCTAGTGCAGCCAATATTGCCACAGATATATATAGCGAGTATTCTGCTGGATATGTTATAGGTAAAAATAGACCTAGAACAATACCTAGCGTTAAGCCAATGAGTGCAATTAACATTAATTTTCCTCCCTCTGTCGTGCATATCTCATATTAATATTTCCTTTATATCTTTCAATAGTTAAATGTTCCTTTACTTCAGACTCGACAACTATTCCATATACTTCTCTAAGATTCCAAGCATAGGTGTTTGGTGCTTTCATCGCAGCATCTAAGGTTTTTGGATTTCCAATTGCTTTAATAATGAATGGTTGGGCGTAGGTTATCCCATTAATTGTTATTGTTGCTCCTGAACAATCAATCTCAGAATCACTTAAAAGTCTTTGTCCGTTAATTGAAATTGCCTCTGCTCCGGCAACTTTTAAATCATTTAATATTGTAAGAACATCTCCATCGTGTATGATAAGGTCATTTGGATCTTCCCAATCATAAAGCTCACGTTCACTATCATTTAACGTTACAACTACACCAGGCCCCTCTACATCTTTTAGTCCTGCTGATAGTTTTACGCTCTTCAATTCGTTTTCAATTGCCTGTCTTATACTACCGTCATGCTCTAATGCTTCTTGATATTCAATAAGTTGAGCTTCCCTAGTCTCAATTATTTTTTTCATGTTTGATATCTCTCTTTTTTCATTTTCAAGGGACTCGTTCAAATCATTGATTGTTCTTAGAGTAACAAGACTATACTCACCTTCGGCATTTTTAACTTGTATAACAATTGAGTAACCCAACATTACAAATATTAAAAATATTATAATTCTTTTAGATTTCAAGTTCCCCTCCCCCGTTCTAATTTTGTCCTTCTTGTTGTAATGGTTTAGCATATTCATAGTTGAAAATTTTACCAAGGCGTGGTATTTCAATTAAATCTTCCTTTGTTATATCAACGGTTATTCCGTACCCTTCCTTTAATTCCCACACAATACCCCATCTCATATTCAAGGCTGCTTCTAAAGTATCTGGGTTACCAATAGCTTTTATTACATATGGTGCTTTAGTTGTAACTCCATTTATTTGTATACCATTTGATGTGTAATAAATCTCTGTATTAGCAGTATATCTTTGTCCATTAATAGAAATCGCTTCTGCACCAGCTGCATTAAGTTTGTTAATAGGTTCTAACAAAGCCACATCGTAGTAATACATAATTATACTTTCATCAGTGCTAAATTCATGAACTGGATCATTTATTTCTATTGTTACTCCTGGACCTATTGCAGGTTGAAATCCTGCATATAGTTGATAATTATTTAAGTCATTCCTTAAGTTATTGATAATAACATTCTCATCTGCTTCTGAGAGTTGATACTCCGTTAATCTATCTTCTAGTTCCGTTAATTCATTATTTAGCTGCTCTTTTTCTTCTCTTAGGTCTTTAAGTTGTAGGGATAGTTGTTGTACTTTTTGAGTAGAAGCTACCCCACTATCTGAGGAGTTTTTTACAGCTTGTATTTGCATTGAAATAACAAGGCCCAAAATAAGACACAGTGTTAGCAGTGCTATTCTTCCGTTTCTTTCTTTCATTAAAATTCCTCCTGATCTTTCTCTTTTACAGAGAAGCGTTCCCCAAATCGCATATCTATAATGACGTTAGAACTATTACTTGTTATTAACTGATGCATAATTTCTTTTAGTGATGTAACAATGTACGCTGGATCATCACCAGGGTTTATCCATGCCTCAATCTCATTTATAAGTATAAGAGAGATTACATCTGGCTCTTGTAATATATTAATTTCTGATATTAAATCATTTATTTCAAGTAAGTTAGAGGCTTCAATAATCTTAGATATATATATTAATTTTTCATCATTTTGTACTGAAATTTTTTCTCCAACTTCTAAATTATCTATCATTAATCCTGTAATAAGAATATAGTTATCTTTATATATGCGATTGTTTTCGATTTTTAAAATATATCCTTCATGGTCTATATAAATGTAGGAACCCATATTGGGTATAATCGCATAATATTCTCTTTCCCTTATATCAATGCTCACTTTATTTGGGAATCTTTTTCTTGCTAAAACTTCTGATATATACGGATGTTTTAGTAAGTTTTTCTCAATATCATTTAGATTATATTTCAGTATATTTCTACCTAGGGTTAGTTTCCCACTATCAATTACTTCTTCATCACTAACATAATTTGTTCCTGTAATTTCAACTTCTTTTAAGTTAAATAAGTCTGATTGTAATAAATAGTAAATTCCCAATAGTATAAAAACAAGTAAGATTACAATTATTTTAATATATTTTTTAAAGTATATATATTTAAATTTATTGGTTTTTTTTATTTTTTTTTCCATTGTTATTCCTACCTTCAGGACAGCATGTACAAATTTTTTTTGTATAAATGGCAAGCTTAATCGAGCCGCCATTATACTTATTATATTATATTTTTTATGATTATTAAAGTAAGGAATTATATTCTCACTATTTCCGCCCCTACATTATTTAAATCTCCATCTATATTATCATATCCTCTATACACGTGCTTTGAGTTTTCAATTATTGTCTGTCCATCTGCCGCTAAACCGGCTAAAATAAGCGATGCGCCTCCACGTAGATCATTTGCTGAGACTGTTGCACCACTCAGTTCTTTTACACCTTTTACAATAGCTACTCTACCATCAATTTTAATATTTGCATTCATTCTTGTTAATTCGTTAGCGTGTTTATATCGATTTTCAAAAATATTTTCTTTAAATATAGTTATTCCATCACTTATTGCCATTAATGTCATCATTTGAGATTGCATATCTGTAGGAAAGCCTGGATAAGGCATGGTTCTAATCGCTTCAATAGCCCTTATATTTTGTGGTGCTATTATTCTTATGCTGTTTTTAGATGAGATAATTGTTGATCCAGCTTCTCTTAGCTTAAATAGAGTTGATTGTATGTGTTCTGGTATAATGTTGTTTAATATTACATCACCACGAGTTATCGCTGCTGCAATTAGATAAGTCCCAGCTACAATTCTATCTGGTATAATTCTGTGTTCTACGTCTTTTAATTTATTTTTATTGACGCCTTCAATACTGATTGTTGCACTACCTGCTCCTGTTACTTTTCCACCCATTTGGTTTATAAATGTCTGTAAGTCTTGTATTTCTGGTTCTCTAGCTGCATTTCGTATAATTGTAGTCCCTTCGGCAAACACAGCAGCCAACATTATATTCTCAGTTGCTCCAACACTAGGAAAATCAAGTTGAATTTCCGTACCTTGAAGTTTATTTTTTAAATCACATAATAAAAATCCATGCTCTTCTTTAATTGTTGCCCCCATCTCTCTTAATGCTTTTAAATGTAGATCAATGGGTCTTGGCCCCAATTCACAGCCTCCTGGATAGCTAATTTGCACCTTTCCACACCTGGTCAAAACTGATCCAAGAAAAACAATTGAGGATCTCATCTCTCTAACAAGATCTTCTGGAATTTCATAATTATTAAGTTTGCTAGAATCAACAATCACTGTATTGCCTTCTTTTTTAACAGAACAGCCAATTGATTTTAATATTTTTATCATTAGTTTTACATCTGACAGGTTGGGAATATCATGTATAACATTTATACCACCATTAAGTACTGTGGCTGCAAGTATAGGTAGTACTGAATTTTTGGCTCCTTTAACTCTTATACTTCCTTCAAGCCTGTTCCCGCCCTTTACTAATAGCTTACTCAACTAAGTCACCTCCAGAACTATTACTATTTATCCAAACATATGTTAAATATTGCATTTAAAAAAATGTATATAACTATACTATGCGTGAATTTCTAGAGGTGTTACCTTTTGTTTTTAAGCATTTAGAAGTTGCTGTATCTCTTTGTATATTGTTTCTAGAGCATTTGTAACAGCGGATTTTTTACTACTTTCTTGCATTTCTCTATATTTGGTCTTATTATCTAAAATTAATGTCAAGCTATCGTAAAGATTTTTAGAAGTTAATTTATTTTCTTTAATAACCACTGCTGCACCTTTATTCTCTAAGGCAATGGCATTAAATTCTTGATGATTTTCTGCAGTGTACGCTTTCGGAACTATAATTGCAGGTTTCCCTAGTGCAGTTACTTCTGAGAGAGTAATTGCTCCTGCACTACATACAACAATGTCCGCTGCCTTTAATGCATGAGGCATATCATCTAAGTAAGGTAGAATTTTATCAACTGTGGATAGATTGTTGTTAGATTTCAATTCCTCCATTACACTCTCATAGTGATTTTTCCCTGTAACAAATAATAGTTGGAACTTTCTATTATTATATTCTTTTAATAAGTCTATAGTGGCCTTATTTACACTATCGGATCCACCGCTTCCACCAACAACTAGAACCAAAGGCAATGAGCTTACACCCTTATACTTTTCGGTTGCATCGGACAATTGAACATTTAAAAATTCTTCTCTAATTGGATTTCCTGTAAGCACTAATTTGTCTTGACTTTTAAAGTGCTTTCTTGCATCATCAAAGCTAATGGCAACTTTGTCTACGTATTTTTCTAAGATTCGATTTGTTAATCCTGGAAAAACATTTTGTTCATGTATTATTGTTTTTATACCTAAGTATCTTGAAACAAAAAGAACAGGTCCACAAACAAACCCACCGGTTCCTATAACAATATCTGGATTGAATTTTTTCACTATACTTCTCGCTTGAACTATTCCTCTTAATAGCATCACGGCGCTTTTTACATTGTGGTAAGAAATCTTTCTTTTTAAGTAGCTAACTGTAATTGTTTTTATTTTAAATCCTGCCTTAGGCACAATCTCGCTTTCAAGTCCCTTTTGTGTGCCAATAAATAAAATATCCGCTTTAGGATTTTCTTTACGTATTTTATTCGCTATTGCTATTGCTGGATATATATGTCCTCCAGTTCCGCCTCCACTGATTATTACTTTCATTTTTTTCAACCCCTATTCAAGTTTCGAATGTTTAGATATATTTAGCAAAATACCAATAGAAGCCATAAATATAACTAATGCATTCCCACCAAAACTAATAAAAGGTAATGGCATACCTGTTACTGGCATGGTAGAAGTTGCAACTGCAATATTTATAAGTACTTGGACTATAATCATACTTATTATTCCAGTAGCCATTAAACAACCTAGCATATCCTTTGCATTTACAGCAACCATAATACCTCTCCAAATTAATATGGTAAATAATAAAATTATACATGTTGCTCCAATAAATCCTAATTCCTCAGCTATAATTGCAAATATAAAATCATTTTGAGGCTCTGGCAGAAAAAATCGTTTTTGCATCCCACCACCAAAACCTTTTCCAAACAACCCTCCACTACCTATTGCTAAAAGTGATTGAACTGCTTGAAAACCTGCACCACTTGGATCTGCCCATGGGTCAATAAATGCTGTAATACGTCTAGCCTTATAACTATTACCCGATACAAATAAGTACGTAAATAGAGCAGCTCCACTAGCAGCTCCAGCTGCCATCAATGCGTAGAAATGGGTTAACTTTACTCCACCAACAAAAACCATTGCAATAATTATACTAAAAACTACAAACCCAGTACTTAAATCTGGTTGCTGTAAAATTAACCCAAATAGTATACTTCCTAAAATTAAATAGGGAAGTAAACCATATATAAACGTCTGCATTTTTTCTTTCTTTTTACTAATGCTTACAGGAACAAAAATAATAACTGCAAACTTTGCGATTTCAGAGGGCATAATTGTAAATGAACCTACCCCAAGCCATCTTTGTGCTCCGTTAACTTCCTTACCTATAGGTGTTATTACTACAACTAATAGAGCAATTGTGATCATTAGTATTATGTTAGCAAAACGCGCAAGTTTCCAATAGCTATAATTTGTGAAATACCACATTGCAACAGTCCCTATACTAGCCCAAATTAGAATTCTTTTTAAGAAATGATACTCATCCCCCATAACATCTCTAGCATATTCATAACTCGAGCTAAAAACCATAATTATTCCACAAGTCACGAGCAAAGCTACTGTAATCAAAATTGTTTCATCATAGGATTTTTTTTGCTTCATACAGCTCACCCCTTTAATTTGGATACAATGCGCTTGAAATGATTCCCACGTTCTTCAAAGTTTGTGTACATATCCCAGCTAGCACAAGCAGGGGATAGTAAAATTGCTTCCCCTTCACTGGCTTGGTTAT
Source organism: Serpentinicella sp. ANB-PHB4 (assembly GCF_031432315.1). Taxonomy (NCBI): domain Bacteria; kingdom Bacillati; phylum Bacillota; class Clostridia; order Peptostreptococcales; family Natronincolaceae; genus Serpentinicella; species Serpentinicella sp. ANB-PHB4. Next base: position 156,580 of record NZ_JAVKGO010000001.1, on the reverse strand, counting down.
ATGCTTTTGATACTCCTTCATCAAGATCTTTGACAATATGTACAGAATCGAAACCATTCAGTTTTGCTGTTTCAAAGAGTTTTTTACTTACTTCTCCGAAAACATACAAAACTTTAACTTTTTTCTTTATAACTCTAATAAATGAAGTAAAATCAGTATTTTTATCCATTCCTCCAGCAATTAGAAGTATTGGTTTCTCAACTGCTTCAATCGCTTTGTTTGCAGACTCTACGTTGGTTGCTTTAGAATCATTAATGAACTCTACACCATTAATATTGGCGATTACTTGTAGTCTATGATCTACACCTGAAAAACATTTTAGTGAATTTGAAATAATTTCAATATCTATCCCATATATATATGCCATAGCAGTTGCTGCTAATGCATTCTCTAAATTATGTTTCCCAGGTAATAATATATCTGCAGTGTTTATAACTTTTCTCTCTATACCGTTTTTCTTAATTACTATATAATCATCCTTGACAAATATACCTTCCTCAAGTTCTTGTCTTCTACTAAAGTAAATTACTTTTCCATTTGTTCTATCAATTTTATTACGACAATCTAAATCATCATAGTTAATAATGCTATAATCTGTTATAGTTTGATTTTGGAAAATAGAAAATTTAATATCTATATAATTATTCATGGTATAATGTCTATTTAAATGATCAGGAGTTATGTTTAAAACAGTTGCTACATTTGGATGGAACTTATCACAACTTTCTAATTGAAAGCTACTAATTTCTAAAATTATAAAATCATCGTCTTTAGTGTCTAATGCTTTAGATATTGCAGCAGTTCCGATATTTCCCAGAATAAACACATTCTTATTAGCATTTTTAAATATTTCTCCTGTTAATGCGGTTGTAGTAGTTTTTCCATTTGTACCCGTTATTGCAATTATTTGGCCTTTCATAAGCCGATAGGCTAATTCGATTTCACCAATCAACTTCACACCTTTTTGTTTTATCTGCTTAATAAATGGGATATCCAATGGAACCCCTGGAGAAACAACTACTAAGTCTATATGACCTAGTTCATCAATATTAATAGGGTGTTTTCCTAAGTAATATTTAACATTAAATTCACCTAACTTTTTTAAGGTTTCCTCTAGTTGAGTTTCATTTCTAGCATCATTTACTATAATGCTTGCACCTAGGTCGTCTAATACTTTTACAAGAGGTATACCTGTAGTTGCTAATCCAATCACTAGAACATTTTTATTATGTAAATCCACTTAATCACCTGCTTTCTAAAACAAACCTAACCATCCTATTAAACAAAGTATTACTGTTGTAATCCAAAACACTGTAACTACTTTAGTTTCAGCCCACCCTGACAACTCGTAGTGATGGTGTAATGGACTCATCTTAAACACACGTTTTCCAGTTAACCTAAAAGAGAAAACTTGAATAATTACTGATAAAGACTCAGCAAAATATATTCCTCCAACAATTGGTATTATTAAAGTTACGTTCATCAAAACTGCCAACGATGCTATTGCGCCACCTAATGCTAGTGATCCAGTATCACCCATAAACACTTGAGCAGGGTGAGAATTGAATTTCAGAAAACCTAAGCATGCTCCAGTAACTGCGCTAGCAAAAATAGCTAAGCTAGTAAATCCTTCTTGCATTGCTACAAATCCAAAAAAAGCAGCAATTATTAATGTAACCCCTGATGCTAATCCGTCTAAGCCATCAGTAAGATTAGCACTATTAACTGTAGCCACAACTACAAAAACTATAAACGGTATGTATAGTACCCCTAAATCAAGATACTGCGGTATGCTTAGGCTTCCTATTTCAAATTGACCATCTATAAAAGGTATTAATATTTTAGTATTGATCGCTTCGTGGGACTGTGATGTTTTATATATAGCTAAAATTACAGCTACAATAATTTGTAAAATTAATTTTTGGTACGCTCGTAAGCCTAGATTTCTTTTCATTACAACTTTTATAAAATCATCTATGAAACCTATAATTCCAAATGCTAATGTAACAAATAAAGCAACCCATAAATCCCGATTAATAATTCCTGATGTTAAAGATGTTATAAAAATTGATATGATAATTATTATTCCACCAATTGTGGGTGTGCCACTTTTTATTGAATGACTTTTTGGCCCTTCATCTCTTACCGTCTGGCCCACTTTAAGTTTTTTTAAAAATGGTATAATTAGAGGCCCTAAGATAATAGTTATAAAAAAGCCAATAATTATGGTATATATAAGCTGTTTCTGATGTATCATGAATTAGCTCCTCTCTTGTAGATTAGTTGCAATTTCATCCATTTTCATTCCTCTTGACCCTTTTAGTAAAATGACATCATCATCATTTGTAATCTCGACAATTTTTTTGAATGCTTCATCATTGGAGTGCGTTTCATAGATCTTATTAGTATCAAAACCTAATTTTTTAGCTTCATCAGCAATCCATGTAGCCATATTTCCTATCGTTATTAAGGTATCTATTTTGTTTTTGATTACGTATTCTCCAACCATGCGATGACCATATTCTGCGTGTTCTCCCATTTCAAACATATTTCCTAACACAGCTATTTTTTTATTGCCTTTTTGGCCTGATAGGACATTTAAGGCAGCGTTCATTGAGTCCGGATTGGCGTTGTACGCATCGTTAATGATTGTGTATCTAGGTAACTTGATTAATTCCAGTCTCATTCTCGTCGGTTTAAATGTACTTAATGCAGTATTTATTTCATCTGGGTTCATCTCAGCATAGATACCAACCCAAATTGCAAATAAAGCATTATAAACATTGTGAATTCCTGGTTGTTTAATTTCAAACCTGTACTTATGTTTCCCTATTTCTACATCAAATTCATATCCATTTTCATTTACGGTGTTAATTTCTTCAGCAAAAAAATCATTTTCTTTAGATAATCCAATAAAAACTGTTTTAAAACTATTGGATGGAGTATAATTTTTAAGCAGTTCGTCATCTCCATTTAAAAGTAAAATATCATTTTGTTTTAAGAAGGTACTTATTTCTAACTTTGCTGACATTATGTTTTCTTTACTACCTAAATTCTCAATATGGGATAGTCCAATGTTTGTTATAATGGCTATATTTGGCTCTACGATTTTAGCTAGATTTTCAATTTCACCTTTTTCCGACATACCCATTTCTAATACACTATATTGATGGGACTTATCTAAATTCAAGAGTGTTAGAGGTAATCCTATTTCATTGTTAAAATTTCCCTCATTTTTATGTGTATTGTACTTATGTGATAACACATGGCTGATCATGTCTTTAGTTGTTGTTTTTCCGGTACTTCCTGTTACTCCTACAAAAGGTACATCAAATAAATTTCGATAATAAGTAGAAATTTCTTGAAGATTAGCAAGTGTATTTTCAACTTGAATAAAAGAAACAGATTTAGTATCATTCTCAGCAGGATTGTACTTTCCTTTTTCATAGCATACCGCACTTGCACCTTTTTTAATTGCCTCTTCAATATAATTATGCCCATCAAAGTTTTTCCCAATTAAAGCAACAAACATTTCTCCTGGTTTAATCGTTCTTGTATCAGTAGATATTCCTAGTATCGTTGTCTGGGGATTTGTAATGATCGTACCTTCACATTTGCTGTAAATATTATCTATCCTTTGTTTTATCATGTATTATTCCTTCCTCTCTTGCAATTTGAAGCGCTACTTGCTTATCATCAAAAGAATATATGCTATTTCCTATTGTTTGATTTTTTTCATGTCCTTTTCCTGCAATAATTATAATATCACTTTTCTTCGCTTTTTTTAATGCTAATCGTATAGCTTTCTTTCTATCTTTTTCAATGATATACTGGCCTATTGTTGTATCAATACCATCTTTTATCATATTAATAATTTTGTCTAAATCCTCATTTCTTGGATTGTCTGCTGTAATAATCGTTAAATCACTGTACAAACCTGATACTTTGCCCATACCCGCTCTTTTACTTTTATCCCTTTCTCCGCCACAACCAAAAACACAAATGAGATTCGCCGTTGCAAATTTTTTAGCTGATTTCAAAACATTTTCTAATGCATCTTCTGTGTGAGCATAATCAATAATTACAGTAAATTCTTTTATTTCTTGTATAGTCTCGTATCTTCCAGGTGTCATTGATTTTTTTAAACCTGACACTATAAAATTCTTATCTATATCAAGGGCATATGCAGTAGCACTTGCAGCCAATGCATTATATACAGAAAATAAACCCGGCGTAGGGATATTAACAAACTGATTATATTTTGGTGTTATTAATTCAAAACTAACGTCTTTTATTGACATTTTTATGTTTTCAGCTCTTATTTCTGCTAAATTACTCATTCCGTAACTTATAGTAGGTGTTTTTTCTTGCTTTAGATCCAGCAGAATACTTTCACCGTGAATATCATCCATATTAATAATATTATACCTTAATGTTTTGTAAAATAATTGTTTTTTTGCATCTCTATAATTTTCCATTGTTTTATGAAAGTCTAGATGATCTGGTGATAGATTTGTGAATATACCTATGTCAAATTCCACTTGATCCACTCTTTTAAGCACTAAAGCATGGGAGGATACTTCCATAACGCAGGTTCTTATACCTTCTGAAAGCATATTTCTGAAAAGCGCTTGTAAATCTAAAGATTCTGGAGTTGTTCGTACTGCTTGTTTTTCCTCTTTTCCTATCCAATTTGATATTGTTCCAATTAATCCTACTTTATCATTGCTTTCTTCTAATATATTTTTAATCATATGAGATATTGTAGTTTTTCCATTTGTACCCGTAACACCAATCAGATTTAGTGATTTGCTTGGATTATTGTAATAATTCGCAGCTATCTTTGCCATTGCCTTGCGAGCATCCTTACTGTAAATCGATATAATTCCATTTTCAGAAGATATTTCCTCTTCTGAAAGTACGGCTATTGCCCCATTTTTCACAGCTTCATCAATAAATAATGTCCCATCAGCTTTAAAGCCAGGAATACATATAAATAAGCTGTTTTTTTTACATTCTTTTGAGTTATAACAAATGTTATCAATGTTTACTTTCATGTCATCATTTGTTTTAGTAACGCCCTCAAGTAAATGTTTTAAGAGCAACATAGCCCCCCCTTTATTTATTAAATTGAAATTAGATGTTTATAATAACTTATGCATTCTTTTAAAATGGCAACTCGAAATATTAATTTCGGTTGCCATTTATATTGTTTCTAAACTCAACAGTCACTACGGTTCCTTGTTTAACCAACTCATTAGGACTAGGTGATTGTTGTGATGCATAGCCTTCTCCTTGAGATTTTAATTTTAGTCCTAACCCGTTTAAAATAGTATTAACCTCTCTTATTGTTTTTCCCGTTAAATCTGGTACTCTAATTTCATTTGATCGTTCCGTATTTAGTTCTGTATATAATATTATAGTTGAATTTTCTTGTACTTTTGCTCCCGGTTTAGGAAAAGTATCCCTTACAGTCATATTGTCATAACTTAATGTTTCGGTCATATCTGAAAAATCTTGATCTGTTGTGTAGTTTAAATTACTTTGATTAAGTATTGTGGAAGCTTCTTTAATTGATATATTTCGAATATCTGGTACAACAACTTCCTTTTGAACAAATTTTTCCTCATCTTCCTCACTATACTTTGGTTTAATATCTAAGTATCTTAGCGTCTCATCTAATATATCTCTAGCTACTGGTGTTGCAATCACTCCACCAAAGTGACTATAACCATTTGGTTCATCTATTACGATTAATACAGCAATTTCTGGGTCGTCACAAGGCGCTACAGCTACAAATGAAGAAATATGTTTTCCTTGTGCATACGCACCATCAATTACTTTTTGTGCAGTACCTGTTTTCCCACCTATTCTATACCCTGGTATATAAGCTTTATTTTCTGTAGAGACTACTGATTGCATTATTTCTAGCATTTGTTGTGAGGTTTTTTCTGAAATAACCTGTCTCACCATCTTTTCCTCGAAATGATGTACAACGTTATTATTTTCGTCGACAAGCTCTTTTACTATTCTAGGTTGCATTAATTTTCCACCATTTGCTATAGCAGATGTTGCAGTAATAAGTTGGATAGGTGTTATAGATATACTTTGGCCAAAAGACATAGTTGCCAACTCTACAGGTCCTACATTATTTATATTATACATAAGTGAACTTCTTTCACCAGGCAGGTCAATACCTGTTCTTTCTGTGAATCCGAATGCATCTATATATTTATAAAATGTATCTACACCCATTCTCTGTGCTAATTCAATAAAAACTGGGTTATCTGAGTTTTGTACCGCTTCAGTTAAAGTTTGATGTCCAAAAGGATTATACCATCGCCAACTCTTTATTTTTCGCCCTCCAACTATTGCATAACCTTTCGAGTAAAATTCAGTATCAGGCGTCGCAATGTCTTCTTCTAATGCCGCTGATGTAGTAAATAGCTTAAATGTAGATCCCGGTTCATAAGTGTCATTAATAAGTGGATTACGCCACATGTCAAACCAAGTCTCAAGTTTCTCATCATTATTCATTTCATCTAATTGAATTCTTAAGTTCTCATCTAAAGGTACTCTAGGAGAATTTGGATCGTAGTCAGGTTTTACAGACATGGACAGTATGTCACCGGTTTTTACTTCCATAACTATTGCCATAACACGCTTAGCATCATTTTCTATTAGAGCGTTATATACTGCTTTCTCTGTAAAATGTTGTATCACTTCATCAATTGTTAAAACCACGTTCAATCCGTTTTCGGGAGGATGATACATAAGAGGACTATTGTCAATTTGTCTTCCCTTCCCGTCAGTTAGTCTTATTGTTCTTCCTGGTGTACCTTTAAGATATTTATTAAAAGCCATTTCGATACCTGCAATGCCCTCTCCATCATCAGAAGTATGGCCTAGTATATAAGCTGCAAAATCCCCGTATGGGTAGTTTCTTTTAAAATCTGGTTCAAAGGATAACCCTCTAATTCTAGCCTGTATAATTTCTCTTCGTGTATCATCGTCGACTGTTCTTGCTATCCTTACCAAACTAACCCTTGAGGTTATCTTCTCATATGTTTTTTCACGATCTAAGTCTAAAATTTCTGAGAGTACATCCGCTGCTTTATCAGCATCTCTTATTTCACTAGGTCTTGCCCAAAGAATAAAAGTACTAGTACTTACCGAAAGCATATTGCCATTTCTATCAAATATAGTCCCCCTTTCAGGACTAAGGGGTGTGTCTCTTGTTTGTTGAATATTGGCTAACTCTATGTGTTTCTCTCCTCTGACTATTTGTATCCAGCCGAGCCGAATTGTTAAGATAGAAATTGCAAAAATGACAGTACCAAAAATGAATAATAATCTTTTTTTAGTAGAAATATTTGGGACAGACATCTAATTCCCCCTTCAGTCTTACCCTTTTGTTATATATTGAATGCACTTGTTATCTTGGCAAATATCTGATTAATTGTACTTTTTCTATACTCAGGTTGAGAATTAAATTTATTATCTAATTGTTTAGATATATAGTTAACCTCTTCTCTATCCACACTAATATGGACATATTGGTTTGCATTTGGAGAACGCATATCGAAGCGATTTATTGCTTCAGTTTGTATTACTCTTGAAGATGTCATACTCTTATATTCAATTTCTAGGGTTTGTTTTTGATTCTCTAGCTGAGAAAGTTGTCTAGTTAGATCGTTTAAATTATGTGTCTCTCCACTTATAACTACATACCTAGCTAAAATTAATAAACAGGCAGCTGCACCGATAAACAATAATGAAAAGAAAACAACTTTATTAACACTATATTTTTTTTGTTTTTTTAATCTTTTCTGCTCTTTAAACACTTCATTTTGTTTTTCTTCTACATGATAATTGTATTCATATTTTTTTTCAGCTACTACCAATTTATTCACCCCTTTATCCCTTTAGAACTTGACTCTATACCCTTTCTGCTACTCTTAATTTTGCACTTTTAGATCTGCTGTTGTTTTCTAGCTCTACTTTTCTTGGTACTATTGGTTTTCTTGAAATAATTTCAAGCTTCTTTTTTTGATTACATGTACAAACAGGAAACTGCGGCGGACAAATACATGGATCATTTAATTTTTTAAAAGTATTTTTTACAATTCTATCTTCCAACGAATGAAAGGTAATTATACAAATACGTCCTTTTGGTGCCATATGCTCTGTTATTTGTTTAATCGTCTTGTCAATTATGTCTAACTCTTTATTTACTTCTATACGTATAGCTTGAAAAGTTTTCTTTGCTGGGTGCGATCCCTCTTTTCTAGCTGATTTAGGTATTGCTTTTTTTATAATTTCCACTAATTGTCCAGTAGTAGCAATTTTCTGTTTTTTTCTTTCATCTTCAATGAATAATGCAACACGTTTGGCCCACTTTTCCTCACCATATTTCCATATTATATTAGTTAGATCTTTGACTGAATAATTATTAACTACCTCCATTGCACTCAATGGACTACTTTGATTCATCCTCATATCTAACTCTCCATCATTCATATATGAAAATCCTCTTTCTGCTTTATCAAGTTGAGGGGATGACACACCAAGATCTAGTAAAACTCCATCTATCTTATCAATCTTTAAGTCTTTTAAAATTCCAGCTATATTTTCAAAATTATTATGTACTAGCTTTATCTTACATTTCATGTCTGCTAATCTGGTTTTTGCTACCTCAATAGCATTAATATCCTGGTCAATCCCAATTAACAAACCATTTTCATCTAGTTTCTTAGCTATTTCTTTTGAATGTCCTGCTCCTCCAAGGGTCCCGTCAATATAAATCCCATTTTTCTTTATATTTAAATTTTCTATGCATTCTTCTAGCATAATTGGCATATGAAAAAACTCCATCTAATCGTCACATCCTTAAATTCCTAATTCTTCCATCTTTGATGCAATATCATCGTAACTTAAATGAGATTGGTTGTTATATATTTCCCAATTTTCTTGACTCCAAATTTCTATTCTTGTTGCAACGCCAATAATGATACTTTCTTTTTCAAGAAGCGCATGTTCACGTAGATTATTGGGGATTCTTATTCTTCCCTGGTTATCCAATTCGCATTCTGCTGCACCCGAGAAGAAAAATCTGACAAACGCTCTAGCATCTTTATTTGTCATTGGTAAAGTCTTTAGTTTATTCTCAAGTATTTTCCACTCTTCCATAGAATATACAAATAGACAATTGTCTAATCCTTTAGTAACAATAAAATTAGTGCCTAGCTCTTCTCTAAATCTTGAAGGCATGCTTATACGACCCTTGCTATCAATATTATGATTAAATTCTCCTATAAACATTGTCACCCCGCCTTTGGGATTTGCCCCCACTTTATACCACTCTTCACCACTTTATTAATAAATTCGTTAACAATTGTGAAATTCCTTCTCTCTAATCTGTTTTTTTTTATTTTTTTAAAATATAGGACAAAAGTGCTAAAGGGCAATCTGTATACAGATTGCCCTTTAGCACTTTTGTAAGAATATACTTATTTTGTTTTATATTACCGAAGTCTAAACAGGAAGTTTCTCTTCTCTGTAATAATTTATGATTAACTCATCAAGTTGAACACTTAAATCATATATTTTCTCATACTCCACTTCATTTACAATAAACTCATTTAATTGTCTTTGCATATTTTGTATATCATTTTTTATCATATGATCACCCCATATTTTTAGTGTGGTATCACATATATTATACAAAAACTTGCATTAAGTCAAAGTAATTTACGTCGATATTTGGAAGAATTTTGTTGTTATTCTTTTATTTTCATCATTTTATTCTCTATTTCTAACTATTATGCAAAATATAGATCATTTTTTATTGGAATTTGGTTTTTTCTGTAAAGTATAATAAAAAGCCATAGATACAATAATTAAAACAATACTTATTACTTGAGCCACTCTTAAAGGGCCAATCATTAAGCTGTCTGTCCTAAGCCCTTCTATAAAAAATCTTCCTACAGAATATAGTATTAGATACAATAAAAAAAGTTGTCCATCTGCTTTTTTCTTCTTTGTAAAGTAAAGTAAGAAAAAGAAAACTGCAAAATTCCACAAAGATTCATATAAAAATGTTGGATGTACCATCATTCCATCAATCTCAATTGCCCAAGGCAATTCGGTTGCTCTACCATAAGCTTCTTGATTAAAGTAATTACCCCATCGTCCTACAGCTTGTCCAAGTATTATACTGGGTGCACAAACATCAGCTAACTTTAAGAAACTTATTTTCTTCTTCTTGCAAAATAAATAACCTACTACAACACCTGCAATTATTCCTCCATGGATCGCAAGCCCTCCTTGGCGAAATCTATAAATATCCGATAAATTTTGACTATAATAATCCCATTTAAAAATAACATAGTACGCTCTAGCCCCGAGTATGGCAGCAGGTATTGCAAGCAAACACATATCTACAACAGTTTCTTCATGCAACCCAACCGCCACAGCTCTTTTAGTTGCTAATATAACACCTAATATTATACCTAAAGATATAAGTATTCCGTACCAAGCTACTTGTATACCAAATAACTCAAATGCTATTGGATTCAAATTGTCACCCCCTCTTATTATTGCTACGAAGCTATTATATACCTTAAATTTATTTTTTACAAATCAACTATTGCTTATGTAAAATGAACAAAGGAGAAGAATGATCTTCACCTTCGTTCATTTTGATTTCTTAATTTGCTGGGTTTGTAGGTGTGATTCTTCGAAGTATCTCCTCAATTTCTGTTCCAAAACCACTTAATGGTCTACCTTGACCTGTTTCATTCGCTATATTTTCAATTCTGGTAAATAAATCAGGGTCAGTCGTTACCGAAACTCTATCAATTTCTCTATCCGCTTCTCTAACAACTCTTTCTACATCATTTTGTAAGTTCTGGCCAACATTATTGTCACCCATGGTGTCATCCATTGTAGTTATTCCTACAATAGCTGTGTTATCTGTTATTAAAACTGTGGCACTATCAACCTCTGGTAAATCAGTTACAGCATCTGCTATTGTATCTGCTCTTGAAGATAAATCACCTACACCTGTCATATCGTTGTTAGGTTGCTGATTTCCCTCTGGCGTGTCAGCTCCAGGTGTAGTCTCACGCAACTCTGTTTGTTGGTTTTGGTCTGGCGCTGGTGTAGGATCTGGTCTTTCTAATGGTCTACACCCTGTGGCAAAAGCTGCAAAAACAAGTACTAAACAAAATAGAAACATTAGATTTTTTTTGTTTTTCATTTATTCACCTCCTGTACTTATTTTCTCACGATTTGCTATTTTTATTTTGGTTTTTTTTTCATTTTTTAATAAGATTAATAAGTCATATTGTTGGAATAATAAGCTAAATAATAATATATCGGTTGCTAATGTTTACTGCTTCATATATAATTATTTTTGTTGTTTAGACTTAGAAATGAGAAAGGAAGATTATAATGAAATTAGGGATTGTTGGGTTGCCAAATGTAGGTAAGAGTACACTTTTTAATGCCATCACTCAAGCAGGTGCAGAATCTGCTAACTATCCTTTTTGTACAATTGAGCCTAACGTTGGTGTAGTTGCTGTACCAGATCACCGATTACATACATTGGAAGAGATGCATCAATCAGAGAAAGTCCTTCCAGCTACTATTGAGTTTTATGACATTGCTGGTCTAGTTAAGGGCGCTAGTAAAGGAGAAGGTTTAGGAAACAAGTTTTTATCACATATACGTGAAGTTGCTGCTATTGTCCATGTTGTAAGGTGTTTTGAAGACTCCAATATCACTCATGTAGATGGCGATGTTAACCCTATTAGAGATATTGAAACAATAAATCTTGAACTTATTTTTTCTGATCTTGAAATGGTGGAAAAAAGAATTCAAAAGACTGAGAAATTGGTTAAAAGTGATAAAAGTTTACTTCCCGAACTAACTCTACTCAAAAAGATAGTAGTTTCTTTAGAAGAAGGAAAATCTGCTAGATCTATAGAATTTAATGCTGAAGAAAAAGAAATTTTAAAAAATATAGACTTGTTATCTTCTAAACCTATCATCTATATTGCAAATGTTTCTGAAGATGAAGTTGCTGAAGGTGGTAGTAATAACCCTTATGTTAAGCAACTACGTGAATTTGCTAAAAATGAAGATGCCGAAGTTGTTGTAATATGTGCAAAAATAGAAGCAGAAATTGCTGAGTTGGATGATGATGAAAAGGACATGTTTTTAGAAGAACTTGGTTTAAGTCAATCTGGGTTAGACCGATTAGTACAAGCCTCCTATTCATTGCTTGGTCTTATAAGTTATTTAACAGCAGGACCTAAGGAAGTTCGAGCTTGGACAATAAAAAAAGGTACTAAAGCACCTCAGGCGGCCGGGAAAATTCATACGGATTTTGAAAAAGGATTTATTAGAGCAGAAGTGGTTGCTTATGATGATTTAGTAACGTGTGGTAGTCATAATGCTGCAAAAGAAAAAGGACTTGTTAGACTTGAAGGAAAAGATTATATTGTTAAAGATGGTGACGTTATTTTATTTAGATTTAATGTTTAAAGCCCTGTTATTACAGGGCTTTTTTTATATTTATTAATATCCTTTTGAATTGTTATCAGTGGTTCCTAAGACAATATTTACGGATGCGCTTGCACCTATACGGGATGCACCTGCATCAATAAGCGCTGTGGCATTTTCTAATGTCCTAACACCACCTGAAGCTTTCACTCCTAAATCTGGACCTACTACTTCTCTCATTAATTTTATATCTTCAATATTAGCTCCAGCAGTACTAAATCCTGTAGATGTTTTTACAAAATGAGCTCCTGCACTTTTAGATATTTTACATGCTTGAATTTTTTCTTCTTCCGTTAACAATGCAGTTTCTATAATAACCTTTACTATTGCGCCATTGGCAGCTTCTACTACTGATTTTATATCATTAAGTAAAAAGTCAGTATCGCCTTCCTTTAACTTTCCAATATTGATAACCATGTCTATTTCATCGGCACCTTTTTTAACAGCAAAAGTCGTTTCAAAAGCTTTACTTTCTGTAGAAGAAGCTCCTAGTGGAAATCCGACAACGGAAGTGACTTTAACGTGGCTATTCTTTAGTTGATTAGCTACAAACTCAACATTTGCACTGTTTATGCACACGGAGTAAAATCCATATTGCTTAGCTTCATCACAATATCTTTTAATTTCGTTTTCAGTGGTTTCGGCTTTTAGTACTGTATGATCAATGTATTTTGCTATATCTTTTATCATATTCACCTCTATTAGTATTTAATAAGCTCTACTAATTCTCTATTTTTTACTCCTGCTGCGTTACCTTCATCAACATCTACATGCATTTCAAGGTCATATGATGGGTTAACTCTTACAAGTACATTTTCAAATATTAAGGCTCTCTCGCCTTCTGTTTTCACTTGTACCCTCTCTTTGTCTACTACGTCTAGCTTTTCTGCATCTTCAACACCCATATGTATGTGCCTTGCAGCAGCAATAATCCCTTCTTCGATTACAACTTCACCTTTTGGTCCAATTAATTTTGCACCTGGACTACCAGCAATATCTCCTGAATCTCTTACTGGTGGGTTAATCCCTAATACGAACCCATCTGCTAATGAAATCTCTAACTGCGTACTGTTTCTCGCAGGTCCAAGTACCCTTATTCCTTTTATTGTTCCCTTTGGTCCTTCTACATCAACCTTTTCTTGTGCTGCAAATTGTCCTGGTTGAGATAGATCTTTAAATTTTGTTAACTCATATCCTTCTCCAAAAAGGATCTCGATATGCTCTTGGCTTAAGTGCATATGTCTGTTTGATAATGCAATTGGTATCATCTTTTTACTCATTTGTTTTTCCTCCTTTATGTATATCATACAAAGTAAATTATACGTCTTTTGATGCAAAAAATCAAACCATTAGATATTTGTTTCTCAAATAAATCACTAAAAATCAATTCCTAAATAATTTTACACTAGCTCGTAAAAATCTTCATTATATTATTTTTCTATCTTATTCAATAGATAATTTTTCTAATATATTACTTATACCCATGAACAAGCCTTTATAATATTTATAATTTTTTAGTCTATATTATTTATTAAATAACTGATCGATATCAATTACATCTTTTGTTTTGTTTTTTTTCTTTAACATATATGCTGCCAATGAAATTAGTCCTAACAGTAAGGTTGTTAACGCAACTGTTTTATAGTAAGTACTATATGGTATATGTCTGGATAGTATAAGTAAATATATGGATAGTAAAAAATAGCCTTTTACTTTTTGTCCTGAAAACATCACATTTTTATATTGACTCCATTTTCTTTCTTTTTTGCTTATTTTATTTTCAATAATTTCATCTATTTCATCTTCATCAGGAAATAAGTTGCATTTATCAATCACTCGTAATAGCATATCTTTATTAATTAGAATCAATTTAAATTTCCCATGTAATTGTTCTAAGAAATTATAGGTATCTTGAGTAAAGTCTGATGTTGTTATTACTACTCCTTTGTTCACCTCGTTTTTAACTGAATTCTGAAAAAATTCTCTTACTTCTTTTAATTCAACATCTACATCGGCTTTGTATAAATAAAATAGTATGTTAACACGTTCGCCATTTAATGCTGCATTTAACTCAATAACTTTATTTTGAACCGACTCAAATTTAATATTTTTAAAATGTAATGTACTTAATAAATTATAGATATAATCCTGTGCCTCTTCTTGCGTTTTATTAGTTAATTCTTTATACACCTTTTGACCTGCTAAGGATTTACGTTTTAAGATTTTATTTTTACTAAGTTTTTTTTCTCTATGTTTTATTAGAATAAAATGGATTACTGTTAAAATAACTAAAGCTGTTAATCCAGATGTATACACGTTATTAAACTCCACATATGTAAATGTAAATATTACTAAAAAAACCATAAAACGTACTAAAACATAATCAAATACTTTTGCTGTTTGATTCCTTTGATCCTCTTTAGATTGCATATAATATGCATTAAACCTTCGACTACTACTTCTATTCTTACTATACCCCTTTACTTGACCTGTTAAAAATTGAAAAAAAGCATTAATATTTTTCATGTTGTCCTCCTTTATTATTTTCTAATTTAAGTATTGACAACTTTATAACAAATTAAAATCCTCTTTTAATAAAGAGGATTTCAATTTGTTATCTATGCCATTGCTTTTTCAAGTTTATCTAGATGTTGCAAAGGAAAATGTTTCAATAGTTCTTTGAATTGATCCACTGAAAGTCCCTGTGTCGTTGTATAAATTTCTATTTTACCGTCTAAATCAGCATTAATGAAATTTTGTTTTACTTCCTCAAATTTAGCTTCCATTGTATACCTCCCCTAAATAGTTTAATACTAGTATGGAGTCTTACTTAATATAATATACACAATGAAAAAAAGATTTTGACTAGTCTAAAACTGCTATATATGGTAGGTTCCTATATTTTTCTGCATAATCTATCCCATAACCAACTATAAATTTATCTGGTATTTCAAACCCTAAGTAATCAATTTCTATGGCACACTTTCGTCTTGAAGGTTTATCTAATAATGTACATATTTTTATACTTTTAGCATTTCGATCTTTTAGATTTTTAGTTAGATAATCAAGGGTCAGTCCAGTATCAATAATATCTTCTATCACTATTATATGCTTATCACTTATATCTAAATCTAAATCCTTGAGTATTTTTACTACACCCGAACTCTCTGTAGAATCCCCATAGCTTGATACAGACATAAAATCGATATACACTGTGTCGATTTTAATTTTACGAATTAAGTCAGCCATAAAGACATTAGCACCTTTAAGTACACCAATTACTACAATTTCATTGTGCTGGCTGTAATCTCTTGTTATTTGTTCACCCAGTTCCGTAACCTTTTCCTTTATTACTTCTTCGTTAATTAATACATTTTTTATCATTTTAACACTTCCCCTTTTGTAAAGTTATTCTAAATCAATTGCCATTGCAAAAAATACATCTGACAATCGGTTAATAAACTCTAAGATGAGTATATTGAAATTATTTGTTCGTTTTAGTGAAGCTAGCCGTCGTTCTAATCTTCTAGTTAATGCTCGTGACATATGTAAATAACTGCTTTCTTTATTATTTCCAGGTACTATAAAGTTTTCAATCACATGATCTTTCATTGTATTGTCTATAATACTTTCAAGCCATTTTACATCTTTTGGGTCAATTCCTTGTTTATTATTCTGGCTTAATTCAGCGCCTATTATAAATAACTTTCTTTGGATATTTAGAATATTATTATTTACTGGTATATCAGTTATGTGTGTACGAGTTATTCCTAGTAATGATACTAACTCATCTAATGTACCAAGACATTCGATTAAAATATCATCTTTTTCTTTTAGTGCATTGCCTGAACTTGTTGTGCCCCTATCTCCTATTTTCGTGTATATAGACAATTCTATCACCTCATACTAATTTGAAATTATTAGTTAATACATGATACTATTAAATAAAACATTGAAAGTGGTGTCAAATATGAATTACCAAGATATTATAAAGGCTTTTTCTAATAATAGTAAAAACAATGATCGCGCTAATAGTTACTCTGTATTAATTCCCATTATTGAAATTAACAATGATCTACATCTATTATTTGAAATTAGATCATTTACATTAAAACACCAACCAGGTGAAATCTGCTTTCCAGGTGGTAAAATAGAACCAAATGAGTCACCTCTATTTTCTGCGATTAGAGAAACTGAAGAAGAAATTGGTATCAAACAAGAAAACATAGAAGTCGTAGGTGAACTTAAACCAATTTCAACACTGTTTAATACAACCATCTATTCTTTCTGCGCTATAAACAAAAACATAAATATAAATAAGTTAAAGCTTAATAAAGATGAGGTAGACTCAATATTTACAGTCCCTTTATCTCATTTCATTCAAAATCCACCTACTATGCAAAAAATAGACCTTAGCCTAAACTTTTCTGAGGATTTTCCTTATCACCTTATACAAGGAGGCAGAAATTATGATTGGCGCACTAATTTTTATGAGATTTATTTTTATCAATACCAGAATCAAGTTATTTGGGGCCTTACAGCAAAAATCCTTAAAAACTTTATAGACATTATTACTAAATAATGTCTATAAAGTTTTTTTATACTTCGTACATTATAACATACTTATAAAAGCGTATGAATGATACCCTGTCAATAATGTATTAACCCCTATATATGTAAAAAGTATTGCAATAAAACCTAATACAGAAAAAACTGCGGCCTTTTTGTTTTTCCACCCTCTTGTCAGTCTTACATGTAAATAGACGGAGTATATAATCCATGTAATAAGCGACCAAGTTTCTTTAGGATCCCATTGCCAATATCTTCCCCAAGCTTGTTCTGCCCATATCGCACCACTTACTATAACTATGGTTAACATTATAAATCCAATTGCAGTTGCTCTATAACTAATTGTATCTAAAGTCTTAAAGTCTGGTATATGATTTGAAATAAAGTTATCACTTTTAAACTTATCTCTTATTAAGTACATCAGAGATATACCACACGCTACGGCAAAAGCACCATAACTTATAACAGCTGTTAAAACGTGTATTATAATCCATCTACTTTGAAGTGCTGGCATAAGAGGTCTTATTTCTCTAGATTGTAAAGCTGCATAAAAAGCTATTAATAATATAAGTGGTGTTACAAATGTACCTAGTGCTTTGAAATTATATTTTTTTTCAAATGCAGCAAAGCATAGTGCTATACCCCATGCAAAACTTGTTGCAAACTCATATTGATTTGACAATGGAAGTCTACTTGCCTCTACTGTCCGTACTGTCAATGCTATGGTATGAAATGCAATCCCTAATTTTATTATCAAACTCCCATACTTCGCATACTTTTCTTTTCTTAACATAAAAAAAACAATGTAAGCGATTGTTGCTAAACTATACAAGCCTAAAGCTATAAAAAAAGCGTTCCCTTCTTTAATCATATAATTCTCCTCCTATACCTGTATTGATAAATTTTTACCATATAATACAATTTTATTTTTCTTCTGATGTATTAAAATTTCTTTTGGCTTAAAATAAAAACATAATACAAGTCCAATGACTATAATAATTGATCCAATCAAAGCCCCCATTTTTCCTTTCATTTCATTAATTTGAAGATATGTGTACATCTGAGGATTATCAAATATAAACTTGTAGTTGTTCCACTCTATCGTTTCACCTATAGAAGAAACATTCATATCTACTCTTTGACCGTTATAAAAAATTGTATATAAAACATGGGGGTTGTTCATCTCATTAGATGCAGAAAATAAGCCTTGCGGGGTCATTATTAAATCTGGGTAAAACTTGTTAAACTGGATTACAATATCATCTCTATTTTCGTACATAACAGTACTCTCATAAAATATGTCTTCCATTATTAATGTGTCATTGTGATAAACTTGTATATTTGATGCCCAACCAGTAGCTGTCTGATAAAAAGTTAATCCATCATAGCGCATAGGATTATTGACATAAATTTTCTCGCTTTTTATATGTTGATTATCAGATGTTAACAAATCTACTTTTGAAATATATTGTTCAATACTACCATCTTCTCTATACTCTATATCAAATTCATTGATTCTTAAATTTAACTCAGTACCTTCTATAGGTTTAGACGTTGTAGGCACACCATATACAGAGGTAGTAAATTCAGTATAATGACCGTAGGAATAGAAACAGATAATCAATAAAACACCAAGATGTATCATCCATGACCCAAAGTATCCCACTTTATTTTTTTTATAGTAGTATGTACGCTTCTGCCCATCTTCCTCATGATTAATTTTATTAAAACCATATTTTTTAGCTATTTCTTGTGCATTGCTAAATTCAGTCTGTATCTGTTTCATAGATTTATTACTTGGTATCTTTCTTATTTCTTTGATAATTATATTTAAACGCACTATACTACACAGTGACAGATTAATCATTAGTGCTATGCATCCAAAAATAAAGTATTTTGAATAGAAAATATCATACGCTTTTGTACTCACTATAAGTCTTGACATATTTTCCGAGTATCTCGATAAATAAAATGCTTCATCTCTACCTTGTGGAATAATAGAACCTATGACAGAAAAAACTCCAATGATTACAAGTAATATTAACCCTAACTTCATAGATCTAAGGAATTTTAACATTTTACCCATAGGGTAAACCCCTCCTTTTTTTATTTTTTAAACCACCACTTATTATCGTGGTGGTTTGATATTTATTCTCTGTGATTTGCTAATATTTCTAGTGCTTCCTCTGCATATTGTTTTGCATCCTCTAAGGTTTTTCTTGACTTATCGGCGTTATGGAATCCTGTACTATTTTCTACGAAAACAAAATCCCAACGGTACTGTGATTTCCTGTGAAGACTCCATAGTTCTTCAACTGTATCGTCATCCAAACTTCTCTCTTCTAGTGCTTCAGCAAACTCTTCAATTAATTGAACTAGTAAAGTACTCACTTCTGCTTTTTTTGCATCTATTTCTTTTTGTATATCTTCGACCCACTCAATAAGTTCCTGTTCTCCTTCTCCATGACAATAACCACAGGATTCACCAACTGTTTTTAGAGGGCTTTTTGCCCAGTGTGATGTATATGTTTCACCTTCTTCTTCCATGGTTGGCATATGACAATCTGCACAACTTATTCCAAATCCATCATGTATACTACCAGTATACATTTCAAATTCTGGGTGCTGAACTTTGATCAATGGTGTCCCTGTTCTCGGATGTTTCCAATCGTAAAAATCTCTTTCATCAAAATACGCTTCAATTTCATCTACACCTAAACCGTTATCCCAAGGTAAAATTACTTCTTTGGTTTCGGGTTCTAAAAAGTACTCTACATGACATTGGGCACATGCCCTTGTTCCAGGATCAATTTCTAGGTTTAAATTCTCTATTGCATTATCTAAATGTGGCAATGTTACGTGAATATTTTTTCCAGGTTCATTTCTGTGGCAGTTATAACAACTAATCGGATGTTGTACTTCCTGTACAGTGGTGTGAAAATCCATTGCAAACATTTCATCCCCATACTTAACATGTAAATATTCATACTCTCCTGTTTTACAAGCTAAACATGAAGCACCTGGTTTTGGTCTTGATGTATTAATAACATCATCTAAAGAGTAGTAGTGCCCTCTTGCTGCAAAGTATTCTTTCCCAAAACCTATTCCATCATACAAAATTGCTATTTCTGGATATCTCTCAAGATAGTCTATAGGATGTAGGCCTCCTAAAGATGTGTCTTCTATTTCCCAATCTTTTGCCCTGGATGTATTGATAAAGGATTGATATATTAACGGATATTCGTCTTTCCAGTGCTCCGATGATACTATCATTTCCTCCATAGGTGGCCTTTCTAATGCTCTTTCTTCTTCACCGGTTTCCGGTGGATCATCCTCTTCACTAGCAGTTCCACAACCTATCTGGATAAATATTAAAAATAATGTTACTAGTATACAAACAAACTTAGTTTGTTTTTTGTTCATATTTAATCCTCCTAATATTTAACTTTGATATAATTTATTGTTTCAAATTATTAGGGATTTTATGTGCTAGAATTATCAAAAACATAAAAGCAACTACATTGTGTAGTTGCTTTTATAGCTTTAAATTTAATTAAGTTATATACAATTTTATATCAATTTTTTTAGTGTCTCACCTATACTATCATTAATGACTAGGTTTGCATTGTTATCATAGGGTGTTTGATCTTTATTGATCAGAATTAAATTTGAACCTGTAAAATAATTGATTAATCCGGCTGCTGGATATACAACTAAAGAAGTACCTCCAATAATTAATACTTCAGCATTTTTAATATAGTTAATTGCATCTTCAATTACTTTACTGTCTAAAGCTTCCTCATATAAAGTAACATTAGGTCTTATAATACCATTACATTTATTACATCTTGGTATATCCCCTTTACTGGCAACAACATCTGCTAGCTGATATCCATTATCACAGCTCATACAATGATTTTTATAGATACTTCCGTGAAGTTCAAGTACATTTTTACTCCCAGCTTTTTGATGTAACCCATCTATATTTTGTGTTATGACAGCCCTTAATTTTCCTTGCTTTTCTAGATTAGCCAAGGCGTTATGTGCAGCATTAGGTTGTGCATGGGCATATACCATATTTTCTATGTAGAACTTGTAAAACTTGTCAGGGTGCTTTTTAAAGAAACTATAGCTAAGCATTATCTCTGGAGGATATTCTTCTTTTTTATTAAATATTCCCTTATCTGTTCTAAAATCAGGGATATTACTTTCAGTAGATACCCCAGCCCCTCCAAAAAAAACAATATTGCTGGATTTCTCTACTATTTTCTTTAACTTATCTATCTTATCGTTCATTATAGACTCCCCCTCAAAACTTATTTATATTAGTATATACTACATTAATATAAAAAAACCTCCTATATAATAAAATGTACCCTATAGAGTAGACACTTAAAAAAAGTCTACTTATAGGGTACTTTTGTGTATAATTAAGAAAAAATAGTAAATGGGGAAATAAAATGAGTAAGAGATTGTTTACGGAAAAGGAAATAAAAATATTATCTAAAAATCACTACGTTAAATCTGTTAGTGCAAAAGGGATCACTTATACTGATGAATTTAAACGAATTTTTATTACTGAAAATGAAAAAGGTAAATTTCCAAGACAAATATTTGACGAACATGGATTTGATATAGACATTATCGGAAAAAACCGTATAAAGTCTTCAGGGAAAAGATGGCGTGCGGCATACCAAGCAAATGGTGTAGAGGGTTTACAAGACACCCGTAAAGAAAACCCCGGTAGACCAAGTGAAAAGCAACTCTCTATCGAAGAGAAATATGAAAGGTTAGAGGCTCAAAACAGCTTATTAAAAGCAGAGTTAGAATTACTAAAAAAGATCGATATGGCAGAGAGGAGGCTGAAAAAGAAACGGAAATAAACATTCCTGTATCCCAGAGGTTTGAACTAATTAAATCCGTAATTGAAAAGTTTAAATTAAAAAACAAAGTGAGGTATTTATGTAAGCAAGCCAAGGTGTCCCCTTCAGGATACTATAATTATTTCTCATTAGCGTCACTTGAGAGAAGAAAACAACGTGACAAACAAGATGAACTTGCTAAAGAGAAGATACTTAAAGCCTTTAACTATAAAAGACGCAAGAAGGGTGCTCGTCAAATTAAAATGACTTTAGAAGGCGAATTTAATATCAATTACAACCTAAAACGTATTCGCAGGATTATGAAGAAATATGGCATTATATGTCCTATCAGAAAAGCTAATCCATATCGTCAGATGGCGAAAGCAACTAAGGAACATACTGTATTACCAAACAAATTAAATAGACAGTTCAAACAAAATATACCTGGAAAAGTATTATTAACAGATATCACTTATTTATTTTATGGAAAGGGAAAGAAAGCTTATTTATCCACTATTAAAGATGGTTCAACCAATGAAATTTTAGCTTATAACGTTTCTGATCGTATCACTCTAGATATCGCTACAGATACGCTTTTACAGTTGAGAAATAACAAGAGAGTTAAATTTGCAGATGGAGCCTTCATCCATTCAGATCAAGGATTTCATTATACAAGTCCAATCTATCAGAAAATGGTTAAGAAATATGGTTTAGAACAATCCATGTCGAGACGAGGAAACTGCTGGGATAACGCTCCACAGGAATCATTTTTTGGTCACTTCAAAGATGAAGCATCTATTAAGCCTTGTGAAACACTAGCTGAATTAAAGCGTGAAATTAAGAGTTACATGTCTTATTACAACAACTACAGATATCAGTGGAATTTGAAAAAGATGACCCCTGTACAGTACAGGAATCATCTTTCTAGTGTAGCATAGTCTTTTTTTAAAAAGTCCTTTACAAAGGGTACACTTTATAAAACAGGAGGTTTTTCAGATTTATTTTTTTAATTGTTTTATTACATGGGCCATATTATCTGCTAAATGGTCCATAATACTAGCCCCTTCTAAATCCTCTTCTGCATCTACAGCTCCACCTTTTCCAGCTACACCCACATTCCAATAATGAGATCCTATTACTATTAGATCATTTACTGTCATCCATAAAGCTAATTCTGCAAATGTGAAGTTTTGACCAGCTCTTCTTGCAACGGTAATAGGTGCTGCAACTTTACCCGAAAATGCAGTTCCTTTCCACTGGTAATTTTCTGATTTATCTTTCATATCATTATTAATCCATCTTCCAAGAAACCCTGCTCTATCAAGTAAAGCTTTTACGATAGCCGTTGATGAAGAATTATATACGGGAGAGCCTACTAATATCCCATCCGCTTCAAGCATTTTGTTAAATACTTCTTCGAAGTCATCCTTTTCTAGTGTACATTCTTTAGCGGTTATACATCCATAACAACCGGTACAATGGTGAATTTTTTTATCTCTTAATGTTATTAGCTCTGTTTCTATGCCATGTTCTTTAATTTTATCTAGTGTGTATTGTACATAATATTCTGTATTACTCTTTTCTCTAGGACTGCCTGTAATACCAATGACCTTCATGTTAGTCCCCCTTATTGTTTTTAATAATACAAACTTATTCTTGTACTTTACCCCATCTAACTATTGAACAACCAAATCCATAACCAGTACCCGCACCTAACAGTGCTAAAATAGAACCATCTTTTACTTTATTTTCATTAATCCCATGGTTTAGTGCTATCAGTTGATCTGCATGGCCACAATGACCGTCATTTATCAAATAAGATGTTTTTTCTTTCTCAATACCAAGGTCTGCCATAATAGCATAGTGTGCTTTTGGATTGATGTGATTAATACCAATAAAATCTATATCACTCTCTTGTAAATCGGAAGCTTTTAGTGCTTTTCTAACAGCACCAGTAAAGGAAGGCAATGATTTTGTAGCTAGTCTTTTCTTCATACCTTCTGGATCTGTTAACGTTATCAGTTTTGCTTTTCTTAGTTTTTCAGGATCCTGTCCAATTTCATCTGTGATAGGGTATAGAGTACCACCATACTTACCTATTACATCTTCAGCAAATGAAGACTCTGTTATAATCCCTGATCCTAATATTTCATTTTCAAAATGATCTCTTTTAATAATCATCGCAAACCCAGCTGGACTCATATTAAACATAAATGATTGGTTTGGGTCTTCATAGTCAATTAAGTATGCATTTGTATTTCCACCTGTTATTAAAACTGTATTTAGACTTTCATCCGCAAACATCATGTCTTTTGCAACTTTTAGAGCAAGGGGGGTTCCAGCACATCTAAAGGATAAGTCCCATGCATAGGCATTTGTTGCACCTATTTCCTCTTGTACTTTTATTCCTACTGTCCAACAAACATATTCAGCATAGGTTTCCCCTGCATATAAGATCATGTCGATCTCTTTTGGGTCTATGTTAGCTTTTTCTATTACTGCTTTAGATGCTTTTGTAGCCATTATACCTGAATGGTCCTCAGGTCCACCTACGTATTTTCTACCAATCCCCATTTTGTCTCTTAAAATCTCAGGGCTTATATTTACTTCTTTGGAAAGTTCTTCTGCAGTAATTGTTTTTTCAGGTAAATAAACTGAGTAATCAACTAATCCAACTCTAAATTTTTTCATAATATTACCTCCAAATAGATTTTATATAGTTAATAATCTAACTGTTATTGATTATAATAATATAATTTGCAATATCTGTGCCAAGTTTGTAAACTTTATTTCGTTGAAATTTAAATGGTTTAAAGCTGTTAATAAATGTTAATTGCTGTTTGTAACAATTTGTTTCATTAATTGAAGTTCTAGTTTAATTATTCAAGTAACGTTTTGTTACTTGAAACATTTTGTTACTACTTACTCTCTACTAAGTTATCTTTTTCTGCCATTCCCTTTAAATTTACTTTTTTCTTAATAATATATAAACTTAAAAAATATATCGCAGAAATGAATAATGGCAACAGCATTTCGGTTGGACTTTCATGCATATTAATTGATCTAGCAAAAAAATAAGTATACGTAAATGTCCCGGGAACCATCCCTACAATGCTGTATAAAATATATTTTTTGAAGGGAATATTTGTAATACCCAAAAGATAATTCGTTAATGAAAAAGGTACAAAATAGATGTTTCGTAATAAAACAATATAAACAGGCTTTATCCCTTGTATTAATTTAAAATACTTTTGATTTTTATTACTAATACCATCGACTATACGTTTTCTATATATCCGCTGTACAGCTTCTTTTCCTAGGTGACTTGAAATAAAAAAAGATATACTGGCACTAATCGTTGCTGCAGTTAGTGAATATATAAAACCATATCTCACCCCGAATAAAACTCCACCTAAAGCTTTCATCCAAGAAATGGGAACGCATAAAACACTCAATATAACCGTCAGAACAATATAAATAATACCGATATACTGACTTTCTCTAAATTGATCAAATAACTCCATTAAATCATCTTTGGTATTTAAATTTAACCGTTGATTTATATATATACAAACCAAAAGCAACATTACTATTATTAATATATTTATAAATTTTTTATGTTTCAAAACGAAATGACCCCTAACTAATAAATTTTCTCATTAAATTATATCGTATTATATACATTAGTGGGTGTCAATTACTAGAAACTTCTTTTGAATATGGGATATTTCATCTTTATTTATCCTATACCCCCATGTATGTAATAATAACACGTAAATATTTTGATTTAATGTTTTAATACTTTTAAATTTGAATATATTATTTATGGGTATAAGTTTATAAATATGATTTATGACGGAGGTAGTATTAATGGATAGGAAGCGTGTACTAAGTATTTTTAATCTTCTAGTTTTTATTGGCACAATAGTTGTGAACTTTTTAGCAAATCAGTTGCCCATTAACAACCTAACTACTGGTGAAATATCTGCCCTTTATCCTAACTTATTTACACCAGCTGGATTCACATTTTCCATTTGGGGTTTAATTTATACCTTACTTGGTATATTTACTGTCTATCAACTAATAGTGGCTTTTAATACTAAGAAAAAGGAACAAACTTTCGTAGATAAAATTGGAATTTGGAATATTATTCTTGGTATTGGCAATATGTCATGGATATTTGCATGGCACTATCTTTATATAGGAACTTCTGTAATCATTATGCTTGTCATGCTTATTTCTTTAATTATGATTTATAGAAACTTAGGTATTGGTAAGGGATCTAAACCAAAAAAAGAAATTTATTTTGTTTTTATAAATTTTAGTGTTTATCTTGGCTGGATTAGTATTGCTACGATTGCTAATATTACGACTTTTTTAGTTTCAATTGACTGGAATGGATTTGGTATTTCGCAGCCATTTTGGACAGTAATTGTCATGTCAATAGGTATAATACTGGGTCTTTTATTTATATTTAAACACAATGATATATTTTATGGGCTAGTTATTAATTGGGCTTTATTTGGAATCTATATTACAAGAACATCAGAAGGCACAGTATCAATACCCTCTATTATTGCATGTTCTGTTATCGGAATAGTTATTATTTCTATATGTATTATTTACGCTTTAATAAGAAAAAGCGCCTATATATTCAATAATTAGAAAAGTTAATTTCTCAAAATTCTTCCAGACAATATATTAAGGCAAAACAAAAACACTTTCTATTAAGGAAGTGTTTTTTAAGTTAAGCGAGTCGATCTATAAGCCGAGTTCTGTCTTGGATGATCATCTGTCTAGGTCTATTGTTACCAATAGACTCAAGCAACCTACCACGGGACGCGACGAGCAGCCGCACTAAATCTCCCTACTTGGTCTTGCTCCGGGTGGGGTTTACAGAGCCAACTAGTCGCCTAGTTGCTGGTGAGCTCTTACCTCACCTTTCCATCCTTACCCAACACTCAATCTAAGTACTATAATATAATGTAAATTATTAGAATACTTAGATTAAATGTTGGGCGGTCTATTTCTGTTGCACTTTCCTGAGAGTCACCTCTACTGGGTATTACCCAGCACCCTGCTCTACGGAGCTCGGACTTTCCTCGTTCACAGTTATCTGTGCCCGCGATCATCTGACCTACTCGCTAATATATTTAATTGTTTAAGTTCTTCAGGAGTACTATCGTAACATGTTTTTCGTTCTTTTGTCAAAATGTAAATATTGTAAACTTATAAAGTGTTACTCTTCTTAATATATAAATTTTAATATATTATTGCTTATTACGCTTTGGTGCTAGAACATTGATGAAGAATTTATATATTATCACATCTTATACTGTTAGTCAAAAGAGTTATATTTATAAACCCATAGGGGGACCCTTTTAGGTATCAATAATGTCGGATATATATATATATATATTATCCTCCTATACGTTTAAGAATGGATTGTTTTTAGTTTTTGTTTTTAAGAGGTTTACATTTATATCTTTTTTAATAAATTCTTTTTCTAAGTAGTTAAAAAGTAAATCTTTAAAATAAACTTCTGATTCATAGTGTCCAATGTCTAATAAATTTAGTTTAAGTTCAGCTGCTAACTGGGCATCATGGTATTTAATATCCCCAGTTACTAATAGGTCACACCCTTTTTGTGACGCTAGTTTTATATAGTCAGCTCCACTCCCATTTACTATAGCTATTTTTTCTATAAAATCCTCTAAGTCTCCAACTGCTTTACACTTATTTAAAGAGAAGGTCTCTTTTAAGTTATGGATTAATTCTTCAAATCTCACTGCTTCATTAAGTTTTCCCACTCGACCAATTCCATTACGTATTTCTTCCTCATTTTCAAGCTTATAAATATCATATGCCACTTCTTCATAGGGGTGTGCATCTATCATTTGTTTTATCGAAATACTTAAATATGATTTTGGTACGATTGTTTCAATTTTCACTTCATCTGTTTTTACTATTTCCCCTTTTTCACCAATAAAAGGATTTGTACCTTCTAAAGGCCTAAACGTACCTTGCCCCCTTGATCTAAAAGTGCAGTGGTCATAATTTCCAATATGTCCCGCTCCTACTTTTGAAAGTGCATTGGCTACCTTTTCTTCATATTCTTCGGGAACGAAGACAACTATTTTATAATAGGTTTGGGTGCTAATAGGGTCTAAAACTTGTAAGTTATTTAGTCTTATTTTATTTGCAATATATGCATTGAGCCCTTTTTCTGCTGCATCGATATTTGTATGGGCAATATAAATATTAATATTATGCTTTATAGCTTTATGTATGATATTACCTTTATAGTCTTCTTCTAAAATATTTTTCAAAGGTAAAAAAATTAGTGGGTGATGTGCTACAATTAGCTGCACCTCTTCTTCTATGGCTTCGTTTATAACTTCATCATTAACATCTAAACATAACAGTACTTTATTAATTTCATCACCGTTACTGCCAACTTGAAGACCAACGTTATCCCAATTAAAAGCTAATTTTTTTGGTGCTAATTGTTCAATTATATCTGTTATTTCTTTGACTGTAACCACGCTTTGACCTCCTTAAGTGAATGCAGTTTTCTCATGCTTTTTTCGTATATATTGTTATTTTCACTTGTTTTAGAAGACTTGATTTGTGTTAAAATTCTTGATTCTTTTTGAATCTTTCTTTCAACAAATTCGATTGCTAATTCTATATTGTTATCTTCAATATGAAACCCTATATCATAAAAAATTTCTTTCTCTACATGCTGTATTCCTTCTGATGCAACTATAACTTCATAAATTTTTTCATCTTCTTTTATAAGGATATCTTTATCTATTTTGTAATTATTTTGTACTAAATACCGTCTTAGTACATCTTGGGCTTGCATTGGCTGGAGAATAAACTTCACTATGCTTTTTGTTATTTGGGGATTAGCTTCTAATAATTCACTTATCAAAATCCCACCCATACCTGCAATAATAATTGTATCAACTTCACCTGTTGTCAAAGTCTCAAGACCACTTCCCTGGCGAATACTAATACTATCTTGACATTTGTATTTTTTTGCATTAATTTCAGCAGTCTGTAATGGTCCCTTGTTTACATCTGAAGCTATTACAAAACTACTTATTTGTTTTTGAACTAAATAAATAGGTAAATACCCATGATCTGTTCCTATATCAGCGACCTTACTTTGCTTTTCAATTTCATTTGCTATTTTGTTTAGTCTTGGCGTTAATTGCATTTCTATTTTATTACCTTTCTATCTTGTATATTTTTTGTTTCTTTTTAAAAACTAATACTTAAGGAGGGATCAATATGACCCATACTAATAAAAAGAACAAAGATATTAAACCAACAGAGGAAATTTCAAAATTTAGCTGGGGCGGTAGAACTCAAGAATGGGAAGAAGAGTCCGAGCAGCTAATGCATGATCTTCAAGATCAAATAGACAATCAAGAAACTAACGAAGAATTAAATAAAAAAATCGAGTACGGTAAACAAAAACAATATTGGTAGAAAAATAGATTCGCTTTAAGCGAATCTATTTTTTATTCTAAATAATCTTTCAACTTTTTACTTCTACTTGGATGTCTTAACTTC
The DNA here is from genome assembly GCF_031432315.1 of Serpentinicella sp. ANB-PHB4. Classification (NCBI taxonomy): domain Bacteria; kingdom Bacillati; phylum Bacillota; class Clostridia; order Peptostreptococcales; family Natronincolaceae; genus Serpentinicella; species Serpentinicella sp. ANB-PHB4. The sequence goes on along the minus strand of NZ_JAVKGO010000001.1, from coordinate 126,998 downwards.
CTTAATGCTTTTGCTTCTATTTGTCGAATTCTTTCTCTTGTAACTTCAAACTTCTTGCCTACTTCTTCAAGGGTTCTTGCACGTCCATCATCTAAACCAAATCTTAATCTTAAAACCTTTTGTTCTCTTGGCGTTAAAGTGTCTAAAACATCAACTAACTGTTCTTTCAGAAGAGAAAAAGCTGCAGCTTCAGCTGGTGCTGGAGCGTCATCATCTGGAATAAAGTCGCCTAAATGACTGTCTTCTTCTTCCCCTATTGGTGTTTCTAAAGAAACAGGCTCCTGTGCTATTTTGAGAATTTCACGCACTTTTTCTTCTGATATGTCCATTTCTTCAGCGATTTCTTCCGGTTTTGGCTCTCTTCCTAATTCTTGTAATAGTTGTCTAGATACACGAATCAACTTATTAATGGTTTCAACCATATGAACTGGTATTCTGATAGTACGAGCTTGGTCAGCAATTGCTCTAGTTATTGCTTGTCTGATCCACCACGTTGCATAAGTACTAAACTTATAGCCTTTTCTATAATCAAATTTTTCTACTGCTTTTATTAGACCCAGGTTACCTTCTTGTATTAAATCCAAGAACAACATGCCTCTACCTACATATCTCTTCGCTATACTTACTACTAGTCTAAGATTGGCTTCTACAAGTTTTTTCTTTGCGTATTCATCACCTTGTTCCATTCTTGTGGCTAAATCTATTTCCTCATCTCCAGATAACAAAGGTACTTTTCCTATTTCTTTTAAATACATACGGACAGGATCATCTATGTTGACACCTTTTAATAGAGCTATATCATCCTCTATATTTTCTTCTACAATTTCTTTTTCTATATCATCAGCATTAATATCCGCATCATTTATTTCAATATCCTCTTTTTCTCCGACAACATCGATTCCCATAGTAGCTAAATGTTCATATAATTCATCTATTTGTTCCTTATCTAAATTAATGTTATCAAATGTGTCCATGATTTCTGTATACGTTATCATACCTCTTTTTTTGCCTTTTTCTATTAACTTCTTTATCGACTCTTTATTCACATCTTTTATACTGCTCACTTTTTTCCCTCCTTTCTGCTATTTAATACTCTGTATATCTCTGTTGATTTCCATAATACGTATTCCTATATTCAACAATTCCTGATCGACCTCTTCCTTAGTAGTATTTCTCCTGTTCATAACTTCATGTTGTTTTTTTTGTAATACTTTTAATTCGTAAAGTAGTTTATATTTCTTAAGGTTCTTTTCATAGTTATTTAGGACTACATCAATATTGACATGTTTCATATTTAAATTTACTATTTCATAAATATCATTTTTAAGCTCAGGTAAATCATTAATAATTATATTCTCTTCTATTAAGATCTTGTTATTTAATTTCTCTTTTATATATTCAACAATTCGTTGATGGTTTCCTATTAAAAAGTCAGTTGATTTTACTTTATTAACAATATCTAATGCTTTTGTTGTATTTTTGATTAGTATATTGATTAATTGCCTTTCAGCGATTATATGACCTTTTTGTTCAGCATATGAAACTGCTTCGATATACTTATTATTATTTCTTTTGTTGTTATAAGTATACTTATTATTACTCTTGTTATCATCCAATACCCTTTTCCCATATATTTCTTGTTTTAATGCGTCAATTGATAAGTCAAATTCACTATGGACTTTATTAATGTATAAATCTTTTTCTATATGGCTCTTAACTTGTTTTATTACTTTAACTATTTCTTTGCTAAACTCAATTTTTTCTTCTAAAATATTTATATTATATTGTTGTTTTAAAACAAAGATTTTATAATCAATTAAACTCATAGCTGTGTGGATTAACTCGTAGAATTTTGTTCTGCCTTTTGTTTTTATATACTCATCTGGATCAATTTTTTCTGGCAAAATAGCTATCTTTACTCTTATATCCAGTTCTTTTAAAGTCTCAATTCCCCGGGAAGTTGCTTTTGCTCCTGCACTATCACCGTCGAAACATATAACAATTTCATTACAATATCGTTTTAAAGTATTTCCATGATCTTTGGTGAAGGCAGTTCCTAAAGTTGCTACTACATTTTTTATGCCTTCTTGGTACAAGGCAATTACGTCCGTATATCCTTCAACTACAATTATCTGGTTGTTATGGACATTTTTTCTTGCGTTATTTAAGTTATATAATGTTTTCCTTTTATTAAATAACTCTGTCTCTGGAGAGTTTAAATATTTTGGTAAACTCTCGTCTAAGACTCTTCCACCAAAAGCAATTACGTTGCCTCTAACGTCAAATATAGGAAATAACACCCTATTCCTAAATCGATCATAGTAGCCTTCTTTTTTTTTAGGTATAATAAGGCCAGCTTTTTCAATTTCACTTTCAGCGTATCCTAGCTGTTTCAAATGAGAAATTAGGCTATTCCACGAATCTTTTGCATATCCAATACCAAACTGACTAATAGTTCTTATAGAGTACCCTCTATTTTTTAAATAATTCAAAGCAGGATTACCTGGCACTTTAAGATTTTGGTAATAGTACTTAGCTGCATGTTTATTAATTTGAAGATATTTACTAATGTTTCTGCTTGTTTCTTTAGATACGTTTGTATCTTCAAAGTCAATTTGCATATTCACTCTTTGTGCTAAATACTTTACTGCTTCAATAAAGTCTAGGTTCTCAATTTTCATAATGAAACTAATAGCATCTCCACCTTCGCCACAACCAAAGCATTTATAAATTTGCTTTTCTTTATTTACTACAAAAGATGGTGTTTTTTCACTATGAAAAGGACATAACGCTTTGTATGTATTCCCACTTTGCTTTACATTTATATGGTCTGAAATAACATCTACAATTTCATTCCTTTCTTTTACATCATTAATTATATGTTCTGGAAAACCTTCCATAATATCACCTAGTTTAATTTTCATTTATATATATTACTTCTTCTTTTATTAAAAATCTCCTTCTTGTCTACTTTTTATTTTATTCATAATTTGTACATAATATAATAAAAAGTTATTAAATTTTCCAGATAGATAGAAAGTATTCGACATAAACTGATAAAAATCCTTCATAAAATTTTATTTTTTATCATTTAGATACTACGCTTACTTTCAGGATATGGTATAATTAGATTTTGATATAATCTAATAGCATCATTATCTGTTAAAGTTGCAATATAGTCTACCACTAACTCATTACAATTATTTTGTTGCACTTTATATCGATCAGGTATTTTTTCAATGTTATCTACAAAATAATTAAACAAAAATTTAACTATATAGGTCCCCTTTTCTTTTTCTTTCAAACAAAATTCACTGTTATACACTTCTTTAAACATAAATTCTCTTAACTGTAATGTTATTTTTTCAATGTATTTGCTTTGATATATATCTACTTCGTATCCTAGATTTATTTTATTTATAGTTTCATTAACAATATCATTTACAAACTTGTTAACTCTTTTACTATGGCTATTACCTAAAGTTTCAATTATATTGGTCGGAATATCCTTTTCTTTTAATATTCCTGCGCTAATACTATCCTGTATATCATGACATAAATAAGTTAAACGATCTGCTATTTTAACAAGTTTTCCTTCTAATGTTGTCGGAATACCACTTCTGGTATGATTTAATATCCCATCTCTTACTTCATATGTTAAGTTCAGACCTTCTCCTTTTCTTTCTAATTGATCTACAACTCTCAAACTTTGTTCATTATGACGAAAACAACCTGTTAGCTGATTTAAAACTTGTTCTCCACTATGTCCGAAACATGTATGCCCTAAATCATGGCCTAAAGCTATAGCTTCTACTAAGTCTTCGTTTAATTTCAAGGCTCTGGCTATAGTCCTTGAAATTTGACTTACTTCTAAAGTATGGGTTAACCTAGTCCTAAAAAAGTCATCTTTAGCAATAAACACTTGGGTTTTACCTTTTAGTTTTCTAAATGATTCACTGTGTATAATTTTGTCTCTATCTTTCTGATAACATGTACGTATATTACATTTCTCTTCATGTTTTTTTCTTCCTACCGTTTCTTTACTTAATTGAGCATAAGAAGCTAACTTATCTTTTTCGTCATTTTCAGTTAGTTCTCTAAATATTACATCCACAGTTATCACCTCTTATTAATGCTTTAGCCAATGCATGTTTAATCTATATTGTTGTACCCAATAAATTATAATTTTAAAAGATTTATTTAATAATTAAAAAATAAAATGGAGGTCTTTACGACAACTCCATTTTATTTTTATCTATTATTAATACTATTTATTTTTAATAACTGCTTGCGCCGCAGCTAATCGTGCAATTGGTACTCTAAATGGTGAACATGATACATAATCTAGACCTAATAAGTAACAGAATTCTATTGATGATGGATCACCACCATGCTCTCCACATATCCCTAACTTAATGTCTGGTCTTGTTTGTTTACCTAATTTTACTGATATGTCCATTAATTTTCCTACGCCAGTTCTATCAATACGCTGGAATGGATCTTTTTCAAAAATGTTTTTGTCAATATACTCGCCTATGAATTTACCTGCATCATCTCTTGAAAATCCAAATGTCATTTGTGTTAAATCATTCGTACCAAATGAGAAAAATTCAGCTTCTTCCGCAATTTCATCTGCTGTTAGGGCTGCTCTTGGAACTTCAATCATAGTCCCAATTAAGTAACTTATTTTAGTTCCATGTTCCTCAATTACTTCATTCGCTACCTTTATCATTAGGTCTTTTATATATTTTAGCTCTGTTAATTGTCCTACTAAAGGTACCATAATTTCAGGAATAACTTCCATATTATCACGTTTCTTTAGGTTTATCGCAGCTTCTAAAATAGCTCTAACTTGCATTTCATAAATTTCTGGATAAGTTACTGCTAATCTACATCCACGATGACCTAACATTGGGTTTTGTTCATCTAGTCCTTCGATTACATCTTTTAATTGTTTTGTTGTCATGTTCATTTTTTCTGCAAGTTTTACAATATCGTCCTCTTCATGAGGTAGGAATTCATGTAGCGGTGGATCAAGTAAACGAACTGTAACTGGTCTGCTTCCCATTGCTTTGAAAATTTCTTCAAAATCTTGCCTTTGCATTGGTAGTAATTGATCTAATGCAGTTTTTCTCTCTTCAACAGTTCTTGATAATATCATTTGGCGTACAACAAAAATACGAGATTCTTCAAAGAACATATGCTCTGTTCTACATAATCCAATACCTTCTGCACCAAAGTTTATTGCTTGTTTTGTATCTCTAGGTGTGTCAGCATTTGTTCTAATTTTTAGTGTTCTAATTTCGTCTGACCATTTCATTAATACTTCAAAGTTTCCTAGTAACTCAGGGCTCTTTGTTGCGATTGTACCTTCATAAACACTTCCTGTATTTCCATCTAAAGAAATGTTATGACCTTCATCATATATCTCTGTTCCTATTGTGAAAGTTTTATTTTCTTCATTTATTCTAATATCTCCAGCTCCAACAATACAGCACTTACCCATCCCACGGGCAACAACAGCTGCATGAGAAGTCATTCCACCTCTTGCAGTTAATATACCTTGAGCTGCATACATTCCCTCTATATCTTCTGGTGACGTTTCGGCTCTTACTAGTATAGCTTTTTCACCTGCATTATTAGCTTTTACAACATCTTCTGGATTAAAGTACGCTTTACCTGATGCAGCTCCGGAAGACGCAGGAAGTCCTTTTGTTAGTAATTGTGCATTTTTTAATTCTTCTGGATTAAAAGTAGGATGTAATAGTTGATCAAGTTGAGCAGGTTCTACTCTCATTACTGCTTCTTCTTTTGTAATTAAACCTTCTTCAACCATTTCTACCGCAGTATTTATTGCTGCAGCTGCTGTTCTTTTACCATTTCTAGTTTGAAGTATGTATAATTTTTCATTTTCAATTGTAAATTCAATATCTTGCATATCTCTATAATGGTTTTCTAATAGGTCGCAAAGATCAACAAATTGCTTATATACTTTTGGCATTAAACGATCTAATTCTGCAATCGGCTTAGGTGTACGTATACCAGCAACAACATCTTCACCTTGAGCGTTTAATAGGAACTCTCCATATAGTAAGTTTTCTCCTGTTGAAGGATTTCTCGTAAATGCAACACCTGTACCAGAAGTATCTCCCATATTTCCAAATACCATAGATTGAATATTAACTGCTGTTCCTAAATGGTGCGGGATATCGTTATGTTTACGATATACTATAGCTCTTGGATTATTCCATGATTTAAATACTGCTTCTATAGCCATAAGTAATTGTTCTTTAGTATCCTGTGGAAAATCAATGTTACACTCTTTTTTTACTACTTCTTTATACTGCTGAACAATATATTTAAGGTCTTCAGTAGTTAATTGTGTATCATCTTCTATGTTATTATCAATTTTTCTTTTTTCTAATATATTGTCAAATTTATATTTAGGTATCTCTAAAACAACATCTCCAAACATTTGGATGAATCTTCTGTAACTGTCATATGCAAATCTTTGATTATTTGTAGCATTTGCCATACCTTCAACTGATTTGTCATTTAAGCCTAGATTTAGTATTGTATCCATCATTCCTGGCATTGATATAACACTACCAGATCTAACAGAAACTAATAAAGGATTATCAATACTACCTAATTGTTTTCCTGTCATCTTCTCTAATTCATTTAAATGATTAAAAATTTCTGTTTTTAGATCTTCCCATAATTTTGCACCCTGATTGTAATACTCATTACAAGCTTCAGTTGTAACTGTAAAGCCTTCTGGAACTGAAAGACCAATTTTTGTCATTTCAGCAAGATTGGCTCCTTTACCACCTAATAAAGATTTCATTTTTGCTGATCCTTCATTGAAATTATAAACAAACTTCGCCACTCAAAAGCACCTCCAAAATTATTTATAGCATTTATAATAAATTTTTAATTATTACCTACCATTACTAAATTGATGACCCTTTTCTCTAAAAATTTCTATTATAATACTTGCACTTTCTTCTACTGCTTTTGATGAAACATCAATAATAGGACATCTAAGTCTTTTCATGATATTTTCTGCATAATCTAATTCTTCTAAAATACGCTCTACACTTGCGTAGTTTGCTTCACTTTTTAGACCTAAAGCCTTTAGCCTTTCTTGTCTTATTTCAATTAGTTTAATTGGATTAGTAGTTAATCCTATAATTTTCCAAGGTGGTACTTCGTACAATTCCCTTGGTATGGGGGTTTCTGGAACTAAAGGTACATTGGCCACTTTTATATGCTTATGTGCAAGATACATACTTAAAGGTGTTTTTGAAGTCCTAGAAATTCCTGTTAATATTAAATCAGCCTTTTTTAAGCCCCTAGGATCTTTCCCATCATCATATTTTACTGCAAATTCTATAGCTTCAATCTTTTTAAAGTATTTTTCATCTAACTTACGTATTAATCCTGGCTCTTTTTTAGGCTCTATGTTTAAAACATTTTGAAACCCTGAAAGCACTGGTGATAGTACGTCTATTAAGGTTGCTTCGTTCTTACTTCCGTACTCTATTAAAAAAGTTTTTAATTCATCTAATACCATTGTGAAAATTATAATTGATTTAAATTCCTTAGCTTCATCTATAATTTCTTTAATTTGATTTTTTTCACTTATAAAAGGATATCTTCTAATCTCATAATCTGTCATATTAAACTGACTAATAGTTGCTTTAGCAACTTGTTCTGCTGTTTCTCCAATTGAATCTGAGACAATATAAATTACCAGTTGTTCGTTTTTGTTTTCCACCATAACGCCTCCTAACTTTTACATAACTCTACAAAAAGTTTAGTTATATTACTTTTTGAAATTCTTCCAATGACATTGTACTTAGTTTTAGTTTTATTATCGTCATCACTTAACTCAACAACAGGCAGACTATCGATTTCGTTTTCGATAATTTTATTTGCTGCAATCATCACATTTTCTTCTTGAGTTATTGTTATTATAGGTTTTCTGGTCATAATCATTCCAACTGGCATCTTATTCATGTCGACTCCGCCAATAACACTTTTTAATAAATCCTTTCTAGATACTACACCGCTTAAGTCCCCTGCCGAACTAACGTATATAGTACCAACATCTTCTAAAAACAACGTGACTATGGTGTCATAAACAGTCGTTTCTTCTGTAACTACAATGGGAAGTGACATAATATCTTTAACTTTAATGGTTGAAACTTCTTCCAATAGTTGATTGTTTTTAGGAAGTCCTAAATAAAAATAACCTACTTTCGGTCTTGCATCTAAGACACCTGTCATAGTAAGTATTGAAAGGTCAGGTCTTAAAGCAGCTCTTGTTACTGTAAGATATTTTGCAATATGCTCACTTGTTATCGGTTGATGTTCTTTTACAATATCAACTATCTTTTTTTGTCTACTCGTAAGTTGAATTATGATCACCTCACTATTGTGATACACTATTTATTAATTATGCTACAGCATATAAATAATTTACCACATTTATTCAATTTTTTCTATATATTTTTTATATTTTTGTAAAAAAATCAGTCGAATTTTGAAACTTCGACTGATTAATATTAATTTAGAATTGTAACCTTTCTTCTAAATATGCTTCTAGTTCCTCAATTTTTATTCTATCTTGCTTCATTGTATCTCTGTCTCTTACGGTAACGGACTTGTCTTCTAGAGAATCAAAATCAAAAGTTATGCAGTAAGGCGTTCCGACTTCATCATGTCTTCTATACCTTTTTCCGATACTGCCAGCATCATCATAATCGACCACAAATTTACTTGATAGCGTACTGTAAAGTTCTAAAGCTTCATCCTTTAGCTTCTTTGTTAATGGTAGGATAGCGGCTTTAAATGGTGCTAATGCAGGATGTAATTTTAATAATACTCTTGTATCCTTCTCATCAATAACTTCTTCTGTGTATGCATCAACTAAAAATGCTAACGTAACTCTATCAGCTCCTAATGATGGTTCTATACAATAAGGCACGTATTTTTCATTTGTAACAGGATCTGTATATGTAAAGTCAATACCTGAGTGTTCGCTATGTTGTTTTAAATCATAGTCTGTTCTATCTGCAATACCCCATAGCTCTCCCCAACCAAATGGGAACCTAAATTCTATATCTGTGGTAGCATTGCTGTAATGAGATAACTCCTCTTCTGAATGATCTCTCAGTCTTATATTATCTTTATTAATATTTAGGTTTAATAACCAGTTTTCACAGTAATCTAACCAATATTTAAACCACTCTAGATCTTCTCCTGGTTTGCAGAAAAACTCTAGCTCCATTTGTTCGAATTCTCTTGTTCTAAAAGTAAAGTTACCTGGTGTAATTTCATTTCTAAAGGACTTACCAATCTGTCCGATTCCAAAAGGCACTTTTTTTCGGGAGGCTCTTTGTACATTTTTAAAATTCACAAAAATTCCTTGTGCTGTTTCTGGACGCATAAATAATTCTGTACTTGTATCCTCTGTTACTCCTTGGTATGTTTTAAACATTAAGTTAAACTGTCTGATATCTGTAAACTCTTTTTTACCACACTCAGGGCAAACTATTTTATTTTCTTCTATAAAGTCCTTCATTTGTTCATTAGTCCAACCATCGACAATTTCATCTTCACCTTTATTATGGTAATAATCTTCTATCAATTTATCCGCTCGATGTCTTGCTCTACATTTTTTACAATCCATTAAAGGATCATTAAATCCACCTACATGCCCTGATGCTACCCATGTCTTAGGATTCATTAAAATAGCTGAATCTAAACCTACATTATATGGACTCTGTTGTATAAATTTCTTCCACCATGCTTTTTTAACGTTGTTTTTTAATTCTACTCCTAAAGGTCCATAGTCCCATGTATTTGCTAGCCCACCATATATTTCTGAACCTGGAAATACAAAGCCTCTAGACTTTGCTAATGATACTATTTTGTCCATCGTTTTCTCTGATGTTACCATCTGCTCTCCTCCTAAAAACTAAAAATAAGTCTTTCACCCCAAACTCCGGAACGAAAGACTTTACTTATCTTCCAAATCTTAATAAAAATTTATCAAATAATGACTTTTTTGTCAATGATTCGATCTAATAATCTGTATCATTTAGATTGTCTAATGTTTCTTCAATATTTTCAAAGTTGTTTTTAACGTCGTTCATTTTATTTACTGCTATATTACCCAGGTCAACCACTTCTCCATCGTTCTTCACTATTTCAATTTTTGTTTTTGTTAGCAATGCAGCAGATACTCCTAATAAAGCTGCCAAAGGAGCAAGTATTACACCTATAGCACCTGCTGTAACAGGTATATTCATTAGCGTTTCGCCTTCTCTTTTAACGATCACTTTTGTAACATTTCCTTTTTCTATTAATTTTTTTAATTTTTCTATAATCTCATTGCTTGTATCACTTACATTTTTACTCCAATCTTTCTTAGGCTCTTCTTCTATAATTATTAGTGCATCTACAAGATTACCATTTGTTTTTTCTAATGCTTCCTTTGCTTTTCTATAAGAAACACCAGTTCTTTCTCGAATTGTATCTATCATCTCTAAATTTACTTCCATTCTACTCACTCCTATATGTTTTTTCAATTAAGTTTAAGCTTTTAAAGTTATGTTTATTAATATGCACAAAAATATAATGTTTTAAAACTTTTTTTAATTGTTCATTTAGAAAATTACTTATTTTGAGTTTTTGAATTTCAGTAATATCTTTAAATAGTAAGTATTTAGCTAATTTAATTGTGTAAGTAGAAATAATGGTACCATCTTGGTAATTTTGACATTGACCACACAATAATCCTCCACGTTCAGAACTAAACATCCATTTTTCGGACCGTAAACAGTTGCAATTTACACAACTTTCCAAATGAGGTTTGTATCCAGTATAGTCAAGAAACTTTAATTCAAAGCATCTTACTATGGTATCAATTTCGATGTTATCTTTAGATAATAATAAGAGGGTTTTTCCTAATAAGTTAAATAGACGATTATTTGTTTGTCCTTCATTTGTTTCTGCTGATACAAGTTCTAGAAAGTATGTTGCATATGAAAGTACATCTAAATTTTCTCTTAGTTTATAGTTAATGTTTTTGACATCGCATTGTGATACCGTGTATAAACTTTTTCCCTTGTAAAGTATAAACTCACTGTGACAAAAAGGCTGTACACCTGATAATAAATTACTTTTTGGACGTCTCGAGCCTTTTGCAACAGCACTTATTTTCCCTAATTTTCTTGTAAAAATAACTATTAAGCTATCATTTTCATTGAATTTAGAACTTTTTAGTACAATTCCATCTGTATTGACAAGCATATTTTTTTGCCCCACATATTCTTTATTGACTTTCGTTTACAAACTTTGTTTCATCCAGTTGAGTGATTTCTTGGGATTTATAATTATTTTGTTGCTGATTAAATTCATTATATGTTTTTACATACATAAAAGCCTCTATATTTCCGGATGCCTTAAATATTTTCCACATTTGTTCATTTATCATAAATTAAGTCCCCTTTCTTACAGATATTTAGCATTATTTTCTGTAAGTTGAAGAGGAATATTCATTGAAAAAATTGTTATAATTTATTCAAAGCCAAAGTTTCTTAATGTTGATTGACTATTGCGCCAATCTTCTTTGATTTTAACCCATAACTCTAGATATACTTTTGAACCAAGCAATGTTTCAATATCTTGTCTAGCACTTTTTCCTATTCCTTTTAGCTTTCTTCCATTTTTTCCTATTATAATTCCTTTATGTGACTTTTTTTCACAGTATATTGTGGCATTAATATCTACAATATCTTTTTCTTCTCTATATTTCATAGATGTTATTTCAACTGCTACACCATGAGGAATTTCTTGATCAATATAGTGCAAAACTTTTTCTCTTATTATTTCTGCAACAATTACTTTTTCAGGTTGATCTGTAATCATGTCGTCTGGAAAATATTTAGGTCCTTCATCCAAATAATCACTTATTTTATGTATTAATGAACTAATATTTGCACCTTCGAGGGCAGATATTCCAATTATATCTTTAAATACACCTTCTTGTTCATACAAATTATAAAGGTTTTTAAATGATTCAGGATTCATTAAGTCTATTTTATTCATTACAAGAATAACTGGTGTTCTAGTTTCTTTTAATTGTTCGATAATGTGCCTGTCTCCAGGACCAATCTCTTTTGAATTATCAACTACAAATAAAACTACGTCTACATCTTTTAATGTTTGTGTTGCTGTATTTACCATGTATTCGCCAAGTTTATGTTTTGGTTTATGCATGCCTGGTGTATCGATAAAAATAATCTGTAATTCTTCATCTGTGTAAATGCTTTGTATTTTATTTCTAGTTGTCTGCGGTTTATCAGACATAATAGCAATTTTTTCTCCAATTATATAATTCATTAAAGTTGATTTACCGACATTTGGCCTACCAATAATGGATACAAACCCTGATTTAAACGCCACTAGGTACACTCCCTTTCTGTCAAGTCTTCTGGTGAAAAGGAATTAGGTAGTAATTCCTTTATATTATAAACTTTATAATCTTCTTCCGTCTGTGCAATAATAATTTTTATTTCTTTACCAAACTCAACAATTACCTGACGACATATTCCACATGGATATGTGTATTCTTCTGGTGCACCAACAACTGCAATTGCAAGTATTTCTTTATCACCTTCTGAAACTGCTTTATAAATAGCTGTTCTTTCCGCGCAATTTGTTGCCCCATAAGAAGCACACTCAATATTACAACCGGTATAGATTTTCCCACTTTTTGTTTGAAGCGCTGCACCAACTTTAAAATTTGAATAAGGTGTGTATGCTTTTTCTCTTGATTCTATTGCTTTTTTTACAAGTAACTTATATTCCATATTGTCTTAATCCTCCTGATTGTCTATTTATAACTAACTGATCTATTGCTAGGAAATAAAGCAACATAAGTTTTTCCTCTATTTAACTTCAATCTATTTCCATCACAATCAAAGAACTGTGTTGGCGTATGTGTATCTGCTTTTTTCCATGAAATTGATGTTGCCTTTCCATCAGTTATATATATGCCTTCACCTTGTCCAACTAATTTCATATCTAGTCTTGGTCCATTATTAATTAAGTTAGTATCTGTGTATTGTATAATTATATTTTTAAAAGTTAATTGTTCGTTATTGTTATCATCAATATGAGGTTGATTATGATGACTTTTTACATAAATTCCTTTTTCAATATTATACTCGAATACCGAAGTATAGCTTTGAGAAAATGGTATAGTCACACTTGTTGCTTCTTCTCCAATCACATTTAACTCATCTGTAAATGAAAAAACCCTTGGAGTGTCTTCTGATAATTCTTTTCTAAATCCGATATTTTCCCAACCATTGTGTATTCTTTCTGCACTTGTATAAAGACTATGTTCTAACATTCCACTCTGACTTGCTCGCTTAGGATCACGCCATGTCATTATGCTTTCGAGACTAGAAAGTGTATTCAAACTGGCTGGTTTAAGCTTTTGAATTGCATCCATTGCTTCTCTACTACCTCCATGATGTACATACATTGCATCATGATCTAAAGGAATATTTAAAAAATAGTGTCTAGCACTTCTAATAGGTCCAATCTTTTCAGCATCAAAATCTTGGAATACAGCTACTAATCTTGTAATACCACCTTCAGTTATTGCTTCATAGAGTATATCTGCTTGTGAAATTCCACTTTGGGGTAATGCAACACGATGGTTGTTAATCATAATACTTACGGGTCTTCTATTGGCTATTTTTTCATCAATCCATTCGCCGGTTAGCGGGCTCGGAGCTTTACCTTCTTTTGTACTCTCTATCTCCGTTGACGCATGATCCTTCTGACCATCATATTGAACAATCTCTTTATCCGAACAACCAAACATTATTGTAGTTAATAAAATCACTATTATAATCCCTATCTTTAAATTAAGTTTTTTCAAGCTATCACCTCATTTATATTAATTAAATATTTGAAAAAATATAATGGTTATTAGTGTTCCTAGTATTGCTCCTGCAATTACTTCATATACAGTATGTATTTTTGATTCAATTCTGCTCTGGCATACTAGTAGTGCCATTAGTATTGCCAAAGTAGCTATAAACATATTCTCTGATATGAATGTAATAGATATAGCTAAGGTAAACGCAACTCCTGCGTGTCCGCTAGGCATGCCCCCCTGCAATGCTGTACCTCTTGCAAAGTGTGCTTTTAGTGCAATTGTCAGGAAAACAACAATTATAAATGTAATAAAAGTTATATGTATTGGTGACTGTCTTACTCTGTTCAAAACAATGTGTGTATAGGGATTTATCCTATGAAAAAAAATTAAATAAGCTACTATGAGCGCATTAATTGAAGCAATTAAAACCGCACCAGCTGCTACGTTTTTGGCAATTTTTGCAAATATATGGTATCGATCCGTTATTAAATCAATTGTCGATTCTATAGATGTATTAATCATCTCAGTTATAATAACCAATGATATAGTAAACACTAGTAGTATCATTTCTACCCTAGTCAAGTTGTAAAATAAACTCAATACTAAAATAGCAGTAGCTGCAAGGAAATGAATCTTCATATTTCTTTGGGTTTTCAACGCATATATTATGCCTTCAAAGGCATAGTTAAAACTGTCAATTAGCTTTCGCATTTTCATAGCTAGTTACCTCTTTTACTTTCTTATTAGCCCTAGATTTTGTAATATTGCTTCTTCTTTTTTTCGCATATTTTTAGTATTTTCTTCATCATTATGGTCATATCCCATAAGATGTAGCATGCTGTGCACAAAAAGAAATCCTAACTCCCTTGTAATTGTATGATTATATTCTTTTGCTTGTTCTATTGCCTTTTCAATTGAAATTACAATGTCTCCAAGTAGCTTTTCTTCCATTGACGCTTCGTATAACGGAAAAGATAAAACATCCGTAGATGAATCTTTTCCACGGAATGTTTTATTTAATTCTTTTATTTCATCATTATCTACTAATGACAAACTTATTTCGAAATCTTCATCCCAGCCTTCATATTTAAGACTCTCTATAGCTAACTCATTAAACATAGCTATCATGTTATCCTCTAACTCTACGATGTTTTGTCTATTGCTAATTTCTAGATTCATATGCTTTTTTTCCTTTCAGTTCTTTTATATCTAACTCCGGATATTCAATTCTCTCATGAAAAATACCTAATATAACTTTAATAAATGTTTCTTTAATTATTGATATTTCTTTTAGTGTTAGATCACTTTCATCTAATTGACCAGCTTCTTGCTTTTCATTAATAATTTTGGTTATTAAAGTCTCAATTTTTTCTTTAGAGTGACTAGATAGGCTTCTTACTGCCGCTTCTACAGAATCAGCTAACATTACTATTGCAGTCTCTTTTTTATTAGGTCTAGGACCATTATATCTAAATCGATGTTCTTCTATTCTGATGTCTTCTTCACTTGTTTTAGCCTTATGATAAAAATATGCGACAAGGGTATCACCATGATGTTGTGCTATAAAATCGATTATTTCCTTTGGTAATTTATATTTCTTAGCTAATTCTACTCCATCCTTTACATGACTAGTTATGATTAAGCTACTTAAAGCTGGATTAATTTTATCATGTGGATTTTCAGAAGTAAGTTGATTTTCTTTAAAAAAGTAAGGGCGTTTTGTTTTTCCTATGTCATGATAAAATGAACCAACTCTTGCTAAAAGTGCATTTCCGCCAAGGGCATTTGTTGCAGATTCACTCAAGTTCCCAACAATTATGCTGTGATGATAGGTCCCAGGAGCTTCTATAAGTAGCTTTTTCAACAGCGGATGATTTGGGTTTGATAATTCCAATAACTTCAATGGTGTTACAATATTAAATAGGTTTTCCCAAAGCGGTAATGTGCCGATTGTTAAGATGGCACATAAAATACCATTTATAAAACTATACATACCAAAAGTTAAAACTTTTGAAACTTCATGACTGTATATAAATCCTATACCTATTATTGTAATAATATTAACTATGCTTATAGCTAATCCTGAAATTATTATATAAGATCTTTGTTGTGTATTTAATACGCTAAAAACACCAGCTGTACCTCCTACTATTGCCATAGAAATAAATATAATATCATTGCCAATTAATATGCCAATTAATATTGTCAAGCATATATTTATTAATAAAGCAAGTCTTGGTTCAATCAAAATAGATAATAACATAGCAGATGCACCTAAAGGGATCAAATAAATAGATATAGTAGAAATTGCTTCTGCTATAAGTAATGTGCTTATAAAAATGATCGTAATCATTATTAGCAAATCTACTCGCTCTAGTAGGCTTTTATTAAATACATAGATGTAAGCTATTATTAATAATAATAAAATAATACTAATTGCCATAACCCCTAAATACAGCATAAGGTCAATTTTTCCATCTTCTTCTAATACTCCCAATTCACCTAGTAGTCTATATTTTTCAAAGGTTATTACTTCGCCTTCTCTTATTACTAATTCATCTTTTCTAATCATCACTCTATCAATATTTTGAATAGCCTCTTCTTTATACTGTTGTGTTATCTCTAAATCAAGAAATTGATTAGGGCGAATAGTCGTATTAACTATGTCATAGGCTAAATATTTTAATTCCTGATCAAAGTCATCGAACGTGGAAATATATTCATTTATAACTGATTTTTGATAATCTATATCTTCTACTTTTATACCATCATTCATTCTTTGAGCTGTAATTTCGGTTATATAATCCTGGAGATAACTTAATCTTTCCTTTTCAACATTAACAATATCCTGGAAGTATTCCCCTTGTAATCCTAAGGGATTTTCATTGATTAAAAGTTCTACTTTTTCTTCATACTCTAAATCTTCATCCTCTTGTACTTTAATAAAGAAGTTAAAAAATTCCTCAATGTCACTTTTAACTTCTCCATGAATCCCTAAGTTAACTGTATAAATTAGATCAACGGATTCTGCTGCCTCTGCCTTTAGTCTCTCCGTCTCCCACCTATTTTCGATATCCTTTGGCGCATATATATCCACTGGTGAATTTTGTCCAATATCTAAATCATATTTATCAGGCATAAGATTATATAATAATATACCTACAACAGATACGAAAAAGAACATAGCGACAAGTAATTGTTTTACATAAGCTTTACTTAACCATTTAGTAATATAGTTATTGCTCAACTTGTCCTTAAATACAGCTCGAATGTTCATAATTTAACCCCCAGAGAGTTATTCATTAGCTATTTTAATTATGCATATCATGCTGTTCATATGCTTTAATAATCTTCTGAACTAATTGATGACGTACCACATCTTTATCCGTTAGATAACAAAATCCTATATCATCGATCCCCTTTAATACATCTATAGCATTTTTTAAACCTGAAAATTTTCCTCTTGGAAGATCTACCTGAGTAATATCTCCTGTTACTACAGCTTTTGAACCGATACCTAGTCGGGTCATAAACATTTTCATTTGTTCTTGTGTTGTATTTTGCGCTTCATCTAAAATTATAAAAGCATTATTTAAGGTTCGTCCCCTCATATACGCTAATGGGGCAACTTCTATTACACCCCGTTCCATGTACTTCATAAATTTTTCTTGTCCCATCATATCATATAAGGAGTCATACAATGGCCTTAAGTAAGGATCTACTTTATCTTTTAGGTCACCGGGCAAAAAACCTAAACTTTCACCAGCCTCTACGGCTGGGCGTGTTAATATAATGCGATTAACTAACTGTTCTTTAAAAGCTTTATAAGCCATAGCTACGGCTAAGTATGTTTTTCCGGTTCCTGCAGGCCCTATTCCAAAGGTTAAATCTTTATCTTTAATAACATTAAGATAATTTTTTTGTCCCAAGGTTTTGGCCTTTAAAGGCTTCCCTTTGTGGGTTACTAGGATTGTATCCACATTTAAAATATCAGATGTATTTGGACTTCCTTCTAGTAATAAGTTCATTATATAATCTATTTTTTGCCTAGTTAAGCTTTCTCCTTGTTCTTTTACTTTTAATAAGGTGTTAACTAGTTGCTCTCCTAAAACTAGATTTTTTTTATCCCCAATTAAAACTAATTCATTTTCTCTTAATACAAAATCTACACCAAGTATATTTTTAATGTGTTTTTTATTTTCGTCAAAATCACCAAAAAGTTCCCTTAAAAACGCTTCATTATCAATGGTTAATTTTTTTTGCTCTTCTTTCAAGTATTATCCTCCTCATAATCCTTTTCTACTAGTGCACTTTTTTTACCGATTTCTTCTAATGTTTCAATAATTAAATCTATATATAGCACGTTGTTTTTTTGTTCAAAAGAAATAATTGAGTCAAGTAGTTCAGCATCTTCTGGTATTTCTTTTACTAACTCTCTGACTGCTTTTTCATGTAAGTCTGCTTTTGCTACATTAATATCTAGCTCTTCTTTAGTCTCTGTTGCTTCATAGTATTCTTCTGTTATAATTTCTACAGGAATACTTAAATTCCTCCAACTCAATGGTCTTTTGGCATTTTTTTCTACTATAAATGTATCATAGGGAATGTTGCCTCTACTTATCGCTAAACTCATATCACCTAATTTAATTGTTCTTCTCGATATCTTCTCTCCTGTTTTTTGCTTTTTTGTTTCTATTAATTTCATAAACTTTGTTGTTTCATAATATGTTTTTGCATAAACTTCTCCATAAGCATGAACTAGTACAGGTTCTTCTAGAGTTTCTC
The DNA here is from genome assembly GCF_031432315.1 of Serpentinicella sp. ANB-PHB4. Classification (NCBI taxonomy): domain Bacteria; kingdom Bacillati; phylum Bacillota; class Clostridia; order Peptostreptococcales; family Natronincolaceae; genus Serpentinicella; species Serpentinicella sp. ANB-PHB4. The sequence goes on along the minus strand of NZ_JAVKGO010000001.1, from coordinate 108,247 downwards.
TTTCTATAATTCCTGATATTATTATGTCTCCGGGCCGAACAATATCACCCTCGGATACTATAGATTCACCATTACGTGCTATGACACTTTTAATTACACCATTTTTCGATGCAACAACATTACAGGGAGTTTCTTTATCTATTTGTATTGGTGTTTCAGTTCTTTCTACAATTTCTACTCTAGCCGTGGTTCCCTTAATATCAACACCGGCCCAAGCTAAATTTTCTATATTTAATAATAGATCGTTCTCTATACTTCGTATATCCATCTGGTATTTATTCTTTCCAATTTTAAGTCCTGATTCTTTTAATACAGCATAAATCTCTTCATCACTTATTTTTTCGTTACCAATCACTTCTATCTTAAATATAAAACTCGATATAATCGTTATAAAAATTAAAGAAAAAAATGCCCCAAAGAAAAGCATTTTCCTCTTTTTTACTTTACTATACCAAAAAGGATACCCACTTTTATTGGATATATAAACTTTACACCCTGTTTTTTTTACTATCTTTCTCATCTGCCTAAAGCCACGCAGACCAACTTTTGCTTCTAAAGTTGTATAGTTAATTCTTTTAATATCCCATAGGTAGATTTGTTCACCTATACAAGTATTAATAAAACGTTCTAATGCCAGTCCTTCTATTTTTATAATAACATAGCCTCTTAAATAATTCCATAAAGAAACAATTATCATTATTCCACTCCTTAGCTAGTCAAATTCAACCTGTGAAATTTCTCCAACTATTACAATTTCCTCAACAATTATATTTTTTATTGTTAAATTTTTACCGGATACTCTTAAGATTCCATTTTTTGTGTTAATTCTTATTCTAGTAGTACTATACTCTAAAATTCCTTTATGATTTTCTATGTAAACCTGGAGTTGGCCAATTAAGGTTATTTTTGGGAGATCTAACATTACATCTTTTGGTAGTTCTAGTAATTCTGCTAAACTTTTTTTAATTTCTTCAGATTTATTCACATGGCTCACCTCCTATATATTCAATTTCTATGCATTTTTATATGTATATAGACCTATTTGGGAAATGAAAAATGAGTCTGAAAGTATTTTCAGACTCATTTCTGTTAATTGCACATTTGACTATTTATTTTTGAGACTTTTTGGTTTGTCAAGAATTTCTGACATTATTATCCCTTGAATTAACGCATTTCTACTAACATTAAAAGTCTTCACTCTTTGTTTTGTTACATAGTTTTTATCAACAACTTTTGATGGTTTCTTGTTCGATTGTTTCTTAACGACTTCTTCTTTTATAACATCCTTTAAATCAGTATCTATGGTTGTTGTTTGATTATACTCTTGATGAATATCTGTGTTATTTGGTTCGTAGCGTTGAATAACCTCTTGGTTTAACTCTACTTCGTAATCAACATAATTATAATCATCGGAAATATCTTTGTCGTAATCTGCTCTGGTTGTCTTATCTGGGATATCATACTCTGATTGTATATCCTCATTTTGTAAAGGCTCTATATCTGTTAGATCACGATCTAATGTCGGTTTATCTAATGGTTTTCTTTCAGGTGCTTTTTTATCTTTATTAAACAAAGATGTAATTACAGCTATGGCAATAAATATTAATATGGATTCCATATCTATTGTTCACTTCCTTTTTATTGAATCCTATTCTTGATCGTTCTCCATATCAGTTTGTGAGACGTTAGAAATAGATTCTCTCATAGAGGTATCCGCTAATATGTTTTTCATATTGTAATAATCCATTACTCCCAATTTTCCATCCTTTAATGCTTGAGCTAAAGCTAAAGGTACTTCTGCTTCTGCTCCAACTACTTTGGCTCTCATTTCCTCTACAGATGCTTTCATTTCTTGTTCTTTTGCTACAGCCATTGCCCTTCTTTCTTCAGCTTTTGCCTGAGCAATTCGTTTGTCTGCATCTGCTTGGTCTGTCTGTAGCTGGGCACCGATATTTCTTCCAATATCAATGTCAGCAATGTCTATAGATAAAATTTCATATGCAGTACCTGAATCAAGACCTTTTCCTAAGACTGTTCTGGATATAAGGTCAGGATTTTCTAGTACTGCCTTGTGTGAAGAAGCGGACCCTACTGTTGTTACTATACCCTCACCAACTCTAGCAATAATAGTTTCTTCTCCAGCACCCCCAACTAACCTTTCTATATTGGCTCTTACTGTTACACGTGCCCTAGCCATAACCTCAATCCCATCTTTTGCTACAGCTGCAATTTTAGGTGTTTCAATAACTTTAGGATTTACACTAACCTGTACTGCTTCTAAAACTTGTCGTCCTGCTAAGTCAATTGCAGCAGCTCTTTCGAATTCTAAACTAATATCTGCTCTTTGTGCAGCAATTAATGCATCTACTACGCTGTTGACATCCCCACCTGCTAAATAATGCGCTTCTAATTTGTCAATATTAAATTCTAAACCTGCTTTTGTTGCTTTAATAAGGGGATTTACTATTCTAGCTGGTTTTACTCTTCTAAAACGCATTCCTATTAAAGTAAATATTCCTATTCTTACCCCTGAAAAATATGCTGTAAACCATAAACCTACTGGAACTAGGCTTAAAATTATTGAGCCAATTATAAAAATAATAGCTAATACAATAATTAATCCTACTAATTCTGGCATAAAACATCCTCCTTTTAATTTAGTTAATTTTTCTTACTACAATTTTACTTCCTTCTACTTTAACAACTTTAACTTCGCTATCTATATCAACAAATCCTTCTTCAGCTACAACATCAATTAATTCGTTATCTATTTCTACTTTTCCCGATGGCCGTAAAGTTTTTACAACTATACCGGTTTTATTTAGTAATATTTTTTGATCTGATGATGAAGAATAGCCTTTTTCTTTATCTAGGTTTTCATTTAAAATTATTTTATTAAAATAGATATTTTTGGGTCCATACTTTAATAAAATAATAAATGTTACAATCGATAGAGTAAACGCAACTATAAGGGAAATCACAGCCGTGGTAGTACTACTTGAAGCTAAAATGATACTAATAACAATAGCTGTTATTCCACCAACCCCAGGAATCCCAAAGCCGGGTGCTATAGCCTCTATTCCTAACAAAATAAGCCCTACAACAAATATTAACAATACTGCAAAACTAGCATTTCCTGCCAGTATGCTTCCTCCAAAATATAAGGCAAAGGAAACTAAGCTTATTGTGCCCCCTAAACCAAAACCTGCTGTAAATATTTCTATAACTAATCCAATAAATCCTAAAGTTAATAATATTGGTGCTACTGTTGAACTTGAAAGAATTTGTGATATAAGAACACTTCTTGCAATATCCATTTCTTTCACTATTGTATATTCAATATTGAATTCATCTAATATCTTATCATACTCACTAGCAACTATATCAGTTATATTTAAGTCTAATGCTTCTCTTGCTGTTAAATTAAGTAATCGTCCCTCTTCTATAACTTCAGGTATATATATGCTCTTATCTGCCATTGAAGCAATAATATCTGGATCTCTCCCTTGCTCAATAGCTACACTTCTTAGCATGCTAACCCACATAGATAAAACCTTTTCTGTGTTTGGAATAGTTTCAGCTGAGCCTATTGTACTTCCGGGTGCCATTGCTATATTATCTCCCGAGATCGTCAATAGTACACCTGCGGATTCTGCTTTTGTGTTAACAAGGGTTATTGTAGGAATATTTGATTTTTTAATCATCATACTAATTTCTTCCGCAGAATCAATTCTACCACCATAAGTATCAATTTCAAAAATTATAGCTGTTACATTATTGTTACTTTCTATTTCTTCAATCGAGTTTTTTACATATCGACTCATTGCAGGCCCTATTTCACCACGAATAGGAATTATATATACGCTTTGTTCATCTTGTTCACTATATGTATTAGGTACCATAATAGAAAAAACAACAACTATAATTAATATAAATTTCACAAGTTTTTTTGCCACAGTAACACCTCCTAAATTTAGTATACTATAATATATATAACCTTTCTTCTAATTTAAACTAAAATAAAAAAAATTAACCCATAAATCGGGTTAATTTTTATGTCAACATTTGCTTTACTGTTTGATTTACGATTTTGCCATCTGCTCGGCCTTTAAGTTTGGGCATCACAGCCGCCATTACCTTACCCATATCCTTTATGGATACAGCGCCTAGCTCACTAACCGTATTTTTAACTATTTCTTTTATTTCGTCTTCTGTCATTTGAGCAGGTAAGTAATTAAGTAAAATTTCTGCTTCTTCTTTTACTTGCTGAGCTAAATCTTCTCTTCCACCATTTAAGAACTCATCAGCAGCGTCTCTACGTTGCTTTAATTGGCGAGATATAATTTCAATTACCTCATCATCATTAAGCTCTATACGCTTATCTACCTCAATTTGCTTTATATCAGAACGTATCATAGTTATTACATTCTTTTGTAGCTTATTTTTAGATTTCATGGCTTCTTTTAAATCATTTGTTAACTGCTCTTTGAGGGTCATTTATTCACCTCTTTTATCTTATATTATTAGATTTAGAATCTTTTAGTGTTTTTCTTACGAGCTGCCTCAGCCTTTTTCTTACGCTTTACGCTTGGTTTTTCATAATGCGATCTTTTTCTTACTTCGGAAAGTACGCCTGATTTAGCGCATTGACGTTTAAACCTACGTAGAGCATTATCTAAAGATTCATTATCTTTTATTTTAATCTCTGACATTATTTCTCCCTCCCTCCGCGAGCACCTGCTGAACTTTATTTATAATAAATATAAGTTCGATGTGCAAGTGGGATCTTTACAATACTTCGTTATTATACCTCAAAATAACTAGTTATGCAATGTTTTTTTTTAGCCTGGTGGCCATTGAAGTTGTCTTCCGGCAAGCAAATGAAAATGTATATGCCCTACAGTCTGCCCACCATTTTTTCCACAATTGTTTACTATTCTATAACCTTCTTTTTTAAGGTCAAGTTTTTCTGTGATATATTTTACTGCTAGAAAAACTTTGGGCAAAATACTCCCCATATCTTCTTCACTGAAGTCTGAGAAAGAACTAATATGCTTTTTAGGAATAATCAAAATATGGGTAGGTGCCTGAGGATTTACATCATTAAACGCAAGGACTTCATCGTTTTCAAAAACAATTTCAGATGGTATTTCTTTATTGAGAATTTTACAAAAAATACATTCACTCATTTGTACACCTCCTCTTTAACCTATATAAAGCATATTCCACAAAAAAGCAAAAATTCCTTTAATCTTAATTACTAAAATTAAACTATCTCGCCTTCAATATAGCCATTTTTGATGCTTTTTAAGCACACTTTTATTAGCTGACCATCTTGTCCTTCTGCTTTACAAACTACTTTTATATAATTATCTGTAGTCCCTTCCACATAACCTTTTTTATCCTTTGAGTCATTTTCAATTAAAACTTCTACTGTTTTGCCAATAAATTTATCTAAATACGCTCTCTTCATATTCTCTACTAATTTTATCAATCTAACACTTCTATCATTTTTCAATGAGCCATCTACTTGTCCTTTAAATTCTGCTGCTGGAGTTCCATTTCTTGGTGAAAACTTAAATACATGAACATCACTAAATTCCATTTCTTTTACAAATTCATATGTTTCTTCAAAGTCTTTTTCTGTTTCTCCAGGAAACCCTACTATAATGTCGGTTGTTAAGGATACATCTGGATAAATTTTTCTAATCCTTTTAACGATTTCTCTATACTGTTGAGTTGTATATTTTCTATTCATATCCTTTAGTGTTTTATTGCATCCACTCTGTAAAGATAAATGGAAGTGAGGGCAAACTTTTTCCAGTTGAGAAAGTTTGATTGTGAAGTGTTCATTGAATAGTGTTGGTTCTAATGAGCTTAGTCTCAATCTCTTTAAACCCTCTATATTATTTAAATGTAAAAGTAAAGATAATAGTGAATTTTCTTCATTCCAGTCTTTTCCGTAGGAAGCAACATGTATTCCCGTTAAAACAATCTCTTTAAAACCATTTTTGACTAAGTTCTCTACTTCCTTAACTATTTCTTCCTTATTTCTACTACGTATTCTTCCTCTTGCATAAGGAATAATACAATAGGAGCAGTATTGATTACAACCTTCTTGTATCTTTAAAACCACTCTTGTTTTTTCCTTTATTTCTTGTATAGACATCTCTTCAAATTGATCTACCTTCATAATATCGTCTACAACATTAATCTTTTGTTTAATAGACGCATCTTCCACTAATTCAACAATTTTGTTTCGTTGATTTGTGCCTATTATAATATTAACACCTTCGATTTTTTCAACTTCTTCAGGTGATGTTTGCGCATAACATCCTACTACTGCTATAATTGCATCTGGATTTATTCTCTTTACTCTTCTAATAAACTGTCTTGACTTTTTATCACCCATATTTGTAACTGTACACGTATTGATGACATAAACATCAGACTTTTTAGTATCTTCAATTACGGTGTAATCATTCTTTTCAAACAACTCACTCATAGCTTGTGTTTCATATTGGTTAACCTTACACCCAAGTGTATGAAAAGCTACTGTCTTCAATTAATATCCTCCTAAATCTCCTAGCTCGTACATAATTGTACTTATTAAAACCGCTCCAGCTGTTTCAGTGCGTAAAATACGAGGTCCAAGAGTAATCATTTCTATATTCTTATCTTCTATCATTTGAATTTCACTATGGTCAAATCCACCTTCTGGTCCAATCCATACTCCAATGTTTATTATCTCTTCGTTATTAATATCACGTAATAACTTCTTAATTCCTATTTGCTTTTCATTTTCATATGCTAAAATATTAAGATCGTAGTTTTTGCTCATTTCTATTGAATGATGAAATGATATTGGCATGTCTACATCTGGGATTTTTCCTCTTTTGGACTGTTTAGCTGCCTCTGTTACAATTTTTGTCCATCTTTGTTTTTTCTTTTCTTTATCTTTGTCAGTCTTAAAGTTTACCACTGTTCGTTTTGTAATTACTGGTACAATTTTGTTGACACCTAATTCTGTTGCTTTTTGGGTGATCCAGTCCATTTTTGTACTTTTGGGTACGGACTGAAATAAGGTTATGTTAACTCTAGGCTCAGTATTTAAGGATTCATGTTTAGCTATCTCTACTAAAACTTCTTCTTTTGTAATAGAAATGATTTTACCATAATACACATTTTTTTGTCCATCACTTACTTCTATTAGATCCCCATTAGACAACCTAAGTACTTTTGAGATATGGTGTACATCTTCGTTTAGTATCTTTATTACTTTTTCTTCATCATTAACTTGATTTATGGGAACAAAAAATCTATTCATGTCGTTCATCCCTAACTTTTGATACTATAGCTGCCCATTCCCCTTTTGTTTTTATATCTAAAATATCAAACCCATTTGTTGTCAGTGCTTTTTTTACATCTTGTAGTTTATCTAGTATGATTCCAGAAGCAATAAATATCCCTTCCTGGTTTAAATATGGTTTAATATCTTTACTTAGTATTATAATAATATCCGCTATAATATTAGCAACTATAATATCTGCTTTTTCATCAACAACACTCATTAAATCGCCATGTCTAACAGTAACTTGATTACCAACACTGTTTTTTTGAATATTTTCCTTAGTCACATTAACTGCTACTTCATCTAGATCTACAGCGATTACTTTTTCAGCACCTAATTTTGCAGCTGCAACAGATAAAATACCACTACCACAACCTATATCAAATACTGTTGATCTTTCTTTAATGTGTTTTTCTAGTTCTTGAGTACACATTATAGTCGTTTCATGAGTTCCTGTTCCAAAAGCCATTCCAGGATCTAACTCTATAACTAGTTCATTAGGTAAGTTTTCATATTCTTCCCAAGAGGGCTTTATTACAATGTTTTTACTAATCTTTGTTGTTTTATAATATTGCTTCCACGCTGTAGCCCACTCTTCTTCATCTACGACAAGGGTCGTAACTTCTCCAATTCCTATATCCAATCCATAGCTTGGTAGTAAATTAACTAGATCTTCAATTAACTTGATTTTATCGTTTAAATCCGAAGATTGTGATAAGTACCCTTTAATTACTGCCCCTTCATATTCTAGGTTATATATGCTCTCATCAATATAATCCCAAGTATGGTTGCTAGTATTACTTACAGTAAGGTCGTGTGGATCCACAATAACTACGCCTGTAACTCCTGCATCATATAGAATGTTTGAAACTGCCTCTACTGCCTCTGTAGTGGTTTTTATTGACACTTCAATCCATTTCAAACGATCACATCCTTTAAAATAATATGTGTTATTTTTAAAAAGTTATAACACAAATGGTATCTCATTCATCTACATTTCCATTGATATTTTTAAGAGCAAATATATAACGTATTCGCTCAGGCTACACTTTAAAAAATCACTTCACAAGTGGCGAAGTGATTTTTAATATTTAAACCCCAAAAACATCTTTTACTTTATCAAAAAAAGTTTTTCTTTGTTCGTGGATATCTTCTCCACCCTCTGAAGCAAATTGTTTAATAATATCTTTTTGTTTCTCTGTCAGTTTCTTTGGCACCTCAACAACAACTTTAACGAACTGATCCCCTTTTCCATAGTTTCTTGGACTGGAAATACCTTTAGATTTAAGTCTAAAAATTGTGCCAGTTTGTGTACCTTCAGGAATTTTGTACTTTACTCGTCCTTCTAATGTCGGGACTTCTAATTCATCTCCTAAAACTGCCTGGGCAAAAGTAATCGGAATTTCACAATATACGTTTAAACCGTCTCTTTCAAATATCTTATGAGGCATTACATTAATAACAACATATAGGTCTCCAGGAGGGCCTCCCTGCTGTCCTAACTCTCCTTCACCTCTTATTGATATAACAGATCCAGTATCTACTCCTGCTGGAATCTTAACTTTTATAGACTTTAGCTTTCTTTCTGTCCCCTTACCATTACATTTAGGACAAGGTTTTTCTATAATTTTTCCTTCACCAGCACATTTTGTACAAGGTCTAACATTAACTATTTGGCCTAAAGGAGTTCGTTGTGCAAAACGCACCTCTCCTTTTCCATTACAGTCAGGACAAGTTTTTGAAGTAGAGCCAGAAGCAGCCCCACTTCCATTACAATCTTTACAGTCTTCTTCTTTATGGAATTTTATCGTTTTTTCTACTCCAAAAGCTGCTTCTTCAAATGTGATAGATTGCTCATACTTTACGTCAGCACCTTTACGGGGACCTCTCTGCCTTCTTGAGGATGAAAAGCCACCACCGCCAAAAATGTCAAATATATCACCAAAAATGTCCTCAAATCCGCCACCACCGAAGCCTTCAAATCCACTAGCCCCATTGCCATTTACTCCAGCGTGACCAAACTGGTCATACCTTTGTTTCTTTTCTTGATCTCCAAGAACTTCATATGCTTCATTTATTTCTTTAAACTTTGTTTCAGCAGTCTGATCTCCCTTGTTTTTATCGGGATGATATTTCATAGCCAATTTTCTATATGCTCTTTTTATTTCATCTGGCGCTGCATTTCTATCAACACCCAGCACCTCATAAAAGTCTCTTTTACTCACTTTTTCACCGCCCAACTAATATGCTAATTATGAGGACACCCTTTAGGGTGTCCTCATACATTTACTTTACTTTTCTTCTTCCTCATCTTGTACTTCTTCATATTCTGCATCAACTACATTATCTTCACTATTTTGTTGCGTACCATCTGGAGCTGCTCCCTCTTCTTGACCAGCTTGTTGATACATTTGTTGAGAAATAGCATGGAATGCATTTGTTAAATCTTCTATAGCTTTCTTCATCTCTTCTACATTATCAGATTCAAGTGCTTTCTTTAATTTCTCTATTTCTGCAGTTACTTTTTCTTCTTCTTCTTTTGCGATCTTACCTTCAAGTTCTTTTAAAGTCTTTTCTGTCTGATAAATTAAAGAATCGGCTTGGTTTGTTACTTCTATTTTTTCTTTACGCTTTTTATCTTCTTCTGCAAACTTTTCAGATTCTTTAACTTTAGCTTCTATTTCTTCTTCTGATAAATTTGTAGATGATGTAATTGTAATTTTTTGTTCTTTTCCAGTACCTAAATCTTTAGCTGATACGTTTACAATACCATTTGCATCGATATCAAAAGTTACTTCGATTTGAGGCACTCCTCTTGGTGCTGGTGGTATTCCAGACAATTCGAATCTACCCATTGTCGTATTATCAGCAGCCATTGATCTTTCCCCTTGTAATACATGGATATCTACACTTGGTTGATTATCAGCAGCTGTTGAGAAAGTTTGGCTTTTCTTGGTAGGAATTGTAGTATTTCTTTCAATTAATTTTGTAAATACGCCACCTAATGTCTCAATCCCTAAAGAAAGTGGTGTAACATCAAGTAATAATACATCTTTAACCTCACCAGTTAATACACCTGCCTGTATAGATGCTCCTACAGCTACACATTCATCTGGATTAATACCTTTATGAGGATCTTTTCCTGTTACTTTTGTTACCGCTTCTTGAACTGCTGGGATACGTGTAGATCCCCCTACTAGTATCACTTTATCAATATCCTGTGGTGAAAGTCCTGCATCATTTAATGATTTTTTCATCGGTTCAATAGTTTTGTCAACTAAATGACCAGTCAATTCATTGAATTTTGCTCTTGTTAAATCAATATTTAAGTGCTTTGGTCCAGTATTTGTAGCAGTAATAAAAGGCAGATTAATATTTGTTGTCATTGTACTTGAAAGTTCTTTTTTCGCTTTTTCTGCAGCTTCCTTTAACCTTTGTAGTGCCATTTTATCTTCTCTTAGGTCAATGTTTTCCTGTTTCTTAAATTCTTGAGCTAAGAAATCAATAACAGCTTTATCAAAGTCATCTCCACCTAGATTATTGTCTCCACTTGTTGCTAAAACTTCAAATACACCATCACCTAATTCAAGTATTGATACATCAAATGTTCCACCACCTAAATCGTATACTAGAACTTTTTGCTGTGTGTCACCTTTATCAAGTCCATAAGCTAATGATGCGGCAGTAGGCTCATTGATAATTCTTTGTACATTTAATCCAGCAATCTTTCCTGCATCCTTTGTCGCTTGTCTTTGACTATCACTAAAATATGCAGGCACTGTAATTACTGCATCGGTAACTTTTTGACCTAAGTATGCTTCAGCATCTGCTTTTAGTTTTTGTAAAATCATCGCAGATATATCTTGAGGTGTATAATCTTTATCATCAATTTTAACTTTGTGGTCTGATCCCATATGTGTTTTTATTGACATTATCGTTTTTTCTGGATTTGTTACAGCTTGTCGTTTAGCTGGTTCCCCAATAATTCTCTCTCCATCTTTTCCAAATGCTACTATAGAAGGGGTTGTTCTATTTCCTTCAGAATTTTGTATAACAACAGGTTCTCCTCCCTCTAATACAGCAACACATGAGTTTGTTGTTCCTAAATCAATTCCTATTACTTTACTCATATATATCCTCCTCCAAATTTATTGTTTTATATTTAAAATTATTATTCAGAAACTTTAACCATAGCTGGACGCAATACTTTTTTATGTATTGTGTAACCTTTTTGAAAAACTTCTATTACGATGTCTTTTTCTCCATCATATTCTTCTTTCATAACTGCATGATGAAAGTTAAGATCAAACGGTTGTCCCATTGCCTCTATTTCCTTAATGCCATGCTTATGTAGGATATCTTTTAACTGTTTAAGTATCATCTTTATTCCCTCACCGAAACTAGTCTCTTCCTTCTGTGAGTCAATAGCTCTTTCTAATCCATCGATAATACCTAAAAGCTCTAGAGCCATATCTTCTGCAGCGTATAGGTATATGTCACTCTTTTCTTTCTCTGTTCTCTTTTTAAAGTTGATAAAATCTGCTTGTAGTCTTTGATACTTGTTGTTTAATTCTATGTTTTCTTTTTCTTTTTCTTCTAATAATTTTTCAAGTTTATTGTCTTCTTGATCTTCTTGTTGCTCTTGAATTTCAGATTCAGTTGCTTCTAACTCACTCTCAACTTCCTCTTCTATCACTTCTTTACTTTTTTCTTGATTCATTTTAGATCACCTACCCTTTTATAATAAAAACAAAGATAGAGTGCAAAACGCCTAAGCACTTCGCACTTTATATGTTATTTGTACCTTTTTGTTAATAAACTATTAATATGCCCACTTAAATGAATCATCGAACTTACTACATTTGAATAGTCCATTCTCGTCGGGCCTATAACAGTTAACCAACCTACAACACTACCTTCAATTTCATAAGTAGCTGTTACTAAACTACATTCGCTTGCTTCTTTATGCATATTCTCACTACCAATTGAGATGTTTAATTTATTGTCATTAGCTGTTGTAATTAGACTGCTTAGAAGCTGTCGTTCCTCAAGCATTGTTAAGAATGCTTTTGCTTTGAACAAATCATTAAATTCTGGAAAGTTAAAAATATTGGTTGTGCCACTAAGGTATAACCCGTAGTCGTTAACTGCTTCTATCACATTAGCTAGTTCAGGCACTAATGTTTCAATGACATCTGAATATTGTCTTAACTCATATTGTATTTCAGTTAAAAGAACCTTTTCTATTTCTTTTATTGTTTTTCCCTGAACCTTGGTATTAATGAAGTTTGAAATTTGTTCTAAAGTATCCGGTGAAATCCTTTCTCTAATTCGTAAAATTGGATTTCTTATAACACCAGTTTCTGTTACGATCACAGCCAATATACTATTGCTATCAATTGGTATTAGTTGAATGTGTTTTATTTTATTTTCTTGTATTTGTGGTGCTAAAACAATTGAAGTGTAGTTTGTTAGCTGAGATATAATTTTAGAACTATATTCAAGCAACTGTTCTACTTCACCAAATTTACGCATTATATCTGTATTAATTTGTTGGTTATGGAGCACTGCATTTTTTTGCGTCTCCATAAGTTTATCAACATACAGTCTATATCCTTTATCAGATGGAATTCTTCCTGATGAGGTATGAGGTTGTTTCAAATAACCTAATTCTTCTAAGTCCGACATTTCATTTCGTATTGTTGCAGGACTAACACCCAATTCATACTTCTTGGATAAGGTTCTGGAACCTACTGGCTCCGCTGACTGTATATAATCCTGTATAATAGCCTGTAAGATTAAAGTCTTTCTTTCATTTAATTTCATTAGAATCACCTTACATTATTAGCACTCACTTTAAATGAGTGCTAATTATTATGACTATAAAATATCATTTCATATAATTTTTGTCAAGTCACTTTATATATTTTTATAATAGCAACTCTCGAAATACAACATTAGATAAATAAACACCATCGTGTGTTAGGCATATTTTATCCTCACTGATGTTAACCAGTCCTCTGTTTTGGAGTATTGTTAACTTGTCTTCGTAGATTTCAAAAGGGCTCTTACCAAATCTATTCTTAAATTCGCTAATTTGTATCCCCGATAGCAAACGTAGCCCTAAAAACATTGTTTCACTTATTTGATCGTTTACAGTAATTTTCTCACAAGATTCTAAAGGTGCAATTCCATAATCAATATCGTGAATGTATTCTTCTATATTATTTTTATTGCTAAATCGCTGGTTATTAATGTGAGAATGGGCACTTACGCCAAGACCTAAGTATTGTCCATTGCGCCAATAATTTATATTATGCCGACACGCTAAGTCAGGCAGAGCAAAATTGGATATTTCATAATGTATATATCCTTTGTCTTTTAGTAGAGCTATTGCCTCTCTATACATGTTTAACTCTACATCCTCGTCGGGCTGATAAAGTTTGCCATCTTCCCTCCACATATAAAATGGTGTTCCTTCTTCTATAATTAGACTATATGCAGATATATGAGGTATTCCTAAATCTACTATACGTTTCAGACCCAAAGTCCATTCTTCTATGGTTTGGTTAGGCAATGCAAATATTAAATCTGTATTAATGTTTTTAAACCCTACTAGTTTTGCGTTATGGACGTTATTATAGTATTGTTCAAAAGTATGTATGCGTCCAATTTCTTTTAATCTTTTACTATTAGTAGATTGTAACCCAAAACTAAGTCTATTTATTCCTAATTTCAGATATTGCATTAATTTTTCTTTTGTTACTGTTCCTGGGTTCACTTCAATTGAAATCTCTGCATCTGAAGAAACTGTAAAATACTTATGAATATTGTTTATTACTATTTCTATATTCTCATTTGTAAGTAGAGAAGGTGTACCACCACCAATGAATATTGTTTCCATCTTGTATTTATTTTGATATTGTTCCTTCATTAAGGCCATCTCTTTAGTTAAAGCAGTTATATACTTATTAATATCCTTATCATGTGCGATTAAAGAGTTAAAATCGCAATAATAGCATTTCTTCTCACAAAATGGGATATGTACATATAACCCAATCTTCTCCATAAATAACACCTTTTCTATAATCTTTTTATAAAAACCAGTCAAACGGGAATTTATAAAACATTGCCCACTGACTGGTCCATTTGGTTAATCTAATTTTAAAACTGACATAAATGCTTTTTGTGGTACTTCTACATTCCCCACTTGTCTCATTCTTTTTTTACCTTCTTTTTGTTTTTCTAATAATTTTTTCTTCCTGGAGATATCTCCTCCGTAACACTTAGATAACACGTCTTTTCGTAAAGCTCTAATTGTCTCTCTTGCAATAACTTTATTGCCAATAGATGCTTGTACTGGTACTGCAAATTGATGTCTCGGTATTTCATCCTTTAACTTTTCACACATAGCTTTACCTCTTGCATAAGCTTTAGTATCATGTACGATAAATGAAAGGGCATCAACTTGTTCTGAATTAATTAAAATATCTAACTTAACAAGTTTAGACTCATTGTAGCCTATAAACTCATAATCTAATGACCCATAACCTTTTGTTTTTGATTTAAGTGCATCAAAAAAATCATATATTACTTCATTTAATGGTAGTTCATAGTGAAGAACAACTCTTGTTTCTTCTATGTACTCCATATTCTTCATTTGCCCCCGTCGATCTTGACAAAGATCCATCACAGCACCTACATATGTAGTTGGAACCATTATATCTGCTTTTACAATAGGTTCTTCCATTTTTAATATCTCTTGAGGATCTGGTAAGTTTGCTGGGTTCTGTATCATTATAACCTCATTATTGGTTTTTGTTACCCTATAAATAACACTTGGTGCAGTTGTAACTAAGTCTAAATTAAATTCTCGTTCTAGTCTTTCTTGAACAATCTCCATATGTAGTAGACCTAAAAATCCACATCTAAAACCAAAGCCTAAGGCTGCTGAAGTCTCTGGTTCAAACACTAGTGCAGCATCATTTACCTGTAGTTTCTCAAGTGCATCTCTGATATCTTCATATTTTTCTCCTTCAGCAGGGTATATTCCACAATACACCATTGATGAGACTTTTCTATACCCTGGCAATGGAGAATCTGTTGGATTATCCGCTTCAGTAATTGTATCACCGACTCTACAGTTTCTTACGTCTTTTATACTAGCGGCTACATATCCGACATCTCCAGGATTTAAAGTATCTACTTCTATTTGATTAGGCGACATTATTCCTACTTCTGTTACCTCGAAAATTTTATTAGTAGCCATCATTTTGATTTTTGTCCCTTTTTTCAATGTTCCTTCTTTGATTCTTACGTATGCTACAACACCTTTGTAGTTGTCATAGTAAGAATCAAATATCAGTGCCTTTAATGGTTCATCTACATTTCCCGCAGGTGCTGGAACTTTTTTTACAATTGCTTCTAATACATCTGTAATATTTAAACCATCTTTTGCTGAAATTAGTGGTGCATCATCTGCTTCTAGTCCTATGACATCTTCAATCTCTTTCTTAATTTCATCGGGCCTGGCACTTGGTAAATCTATTTTATTTATTACGGGTATTATCTCTAAATCTTGTTCTAATGCTAAATAAACATTTGCTAATGTTTGTGCTTCAATTCCTTGAGCTGCATCAACAACTAATATCGCACCCTCACACGCAGCTAAACTCCTTGAAACTTCATAGTTAAAGTCTACATGCCCAGGAGTATCGATTAAATTTAAATAATACTCTTCACCGTCTTTGGCTTGATAGATTAATCTAATATTTTGCAGTTTTATTGTAATACCACGTTCTCTCTCAAGATCCATATTATCAAGTAACTGTTCTTGCATCTCTCGTTCACTTACTAAACCTGTCGATTCTATAAGTCTATCAGCCAAGGTAGATTTTCCGTGATCTATATGGGCAATAATTGAAAAGTTTCTAATTTGCTTTTGTTTATCACTTGGCATGTAAAAATCGCTCCTTTTTTAATACGTATAAACAATCTTTTAAATTATATCACATTATATACTTTGTTGGTAGGTTTTAGTGTTGTTAAGCAAAAAAGTCGATAATTATTTATATATATAACTTTAAAAATGCCGAAATATTTTCGGCATTTTTAAATGGATATTGTATAGTTGTGTAATTGCTAACTATAATTACCCGAGTTTAAGGTATAGTAAAATTACATTGATTTGCGTTTATAAATTATTAAGTATTCGTATAAAGCTTAAATCAATTTCATTTCCTAACATAAACAAGGTTATTTCATTATTATTTCTTTCAATACGGACTATTCGTCTATTTGTTTCTGTAGATTGGTCTACGGCAACAATCCCTACGATTAACATGATAAAAATTGATGTGATAACCAATCTAATTCTTCTTTTTCTTTTTCTTATTAACCTTTTTCTTTCCATTCTTAACATTTTCATCACCAGTTAACAGTGTTTACTATTTTTTGCTATTTTAAACTATTCACCTAAGATTTCTAATGACGTAGCTAGTACATCTGCAAAATATATAGCGCTTCTTTTGGCTTCTTCTATTGTATTAGCATTACTTCCTAACTCTAATAATGCAGTATAATCTGTCAAAAACAGATTGTATCGTCCATAGGGTTTTACTAAAACAGGCTTAGTAAATCCAGGATACATTTCTTCGCCTACGGCTGTAATAAAATTTGCAAAAGTTTCAATTTGAGTTCTATTTTCTGCATCAGGACCTACTACAAACTGAAATTTCGTTGTAGTTTCACCATTTATTTTAGCTCTATTACTTTCAATTATACGATCTCTATTCGGGTTGGTGTCAATATGATTATACCCGTCTCTGTGAACATCCAATACAACTTGAATAGAGTCATTATTTTTCAGTATTCCTTTAGCTGTTTCTAAGGATCTTCCATAGGAACCTCCATAGGATGGATAGTCATGATAAGTTGTATCATGTATGACATTAAATCCTCTTTTCTCTAATTCTTCAGTTATAATCCTACCAATTGTCGTGACATTATATTCTTCTCTTAAAGAATGATAATTCCCTTCTGAGGCTGGTTTATATGATTCTGTAGTATGAGTATGGTATATAAGTATTTGAGGTTTATCAGCTTTAAAATTTATTTTTTCTGGTTTTCTAACATCTGGTAAATCTATATTTTTTCGACTATCTATCACTAATTCTTCTCCACTTTCACTGCTTTCTTCATTATTTTCTATATTTTTTTCGGTATTTGTATCCGATTCAATTTTGAATTCTTCAAAAACGAACTCAGCTTCTTCTCTTATATTAAATTCACTTTTTCTAGTTCCACTTCTACTTGCAACATTCACACTCTCATTGTTCTGATGTAAACTCGAGGCCGGAAATTGTACTTGGGCATAGGTTATTGGATCTTGAACATCTATACCGAAAAATATTCCTAATAGGTTTGATTGAACTTTTTTTATAATTGGTTCTTTTTGTTCATCTCGTGTTGCTGGAAAAGTATGATTAATTGATGTTTCAAGAAAGTCTATTCTATTTTCTGTTGTGGTAAAATAACTCACACCTTGATCAATAACAATTTTTAATGACAGGAACAAAATAACTATAATTAACAAAACAATTATTAGGTTATAGTAGTCCTTAGTAATAAATTCTTTTATTTTATTCAAAAATCTCCCACCTTTCTCATTAGTTGCTTACGAATTTATATGAAAGGTACAAGATTTTTATTCTAACTAATTAATGTATCGATTGACATCTTTAAGATCGATTGATGGATGAATTGCTATATTTATTGAATTAGAAATTATTTGTGCCATATTATTTATAATTTCATCTACCTCCTTAGGTGTTACAACCAAGTTGGCTCCATATGGATCAAGTGCTTCTTTCATTAATTGGTACTTTTCTTCTTCTTTAAGTTGTCCTAGCATATTATAGAATTCAGTTCCTGGTTTAGATTCTTTTGTCATAGATGATATTACAAGCTGAATTGTATCATTTGTGAGTGTTGCTGCATCAACAACAGTAGGAACTCCTATAGCAATCACCGGAACTCCTAGGTAGGATTCATTTAACGCTTTTCTATTATTTCCAACTCCAGATCCAGGGCTAATACCCGATGTTGATATCTGAATTGTCGTATTGACCCTTTCCATTTTTCTTGACGCTAAAGCATCAACTGCAATTACTAAATCGGGTTTTGACTTTTCGACTATTCCTTTTATTATTTCACTTGTTTCTAAACCTGTAGTGCCCATTACACCAGGAGAAATTGCACTTATTTCATTAATATCATTGTCCGAATCTTTGTTATACATTTTAAATAGATGTCTTGTCACAAAAACTTTAGATACAACTTTAGGGCCTAATGCATCGGGTGTTACATTCCAATTTCCTAAGCCAACTACTAACGCTTTTAAATTTTTTTTATTAATCAATTGATTTATTTCTTTTGCTAATAGTTTACTTATTTCATCTTTAAGGTCTGCATCGGCTTTTCGTAGTGAAGGACATTCTATCGTTATATATTTTCCTTTTTCTTTACCCATGATTTCTACACCATGTTCATCTAGAATCTCCACTCGAGTAATGGTTGCATTGTTTAGTTCATCTCTATCTACAGCCACACCTTCAACTTCTTTATTGTTTTTTTCCTGATACAACTCTCTAGCTTCCATGGCAAGGTCCGTTCTTATCTGTATCACTGTAGTTCACCTCATTTCATAATTTATTGTATATTATGTGACAAAATAGCCATATTTATTAATTATATATATCTAATATATATTTTCTTTTTCAGAACAGAATATAGCATTCCAAAAAATGATGAATGAAAAATTTTGCACTACTTATTTGTCAAATTTAAAGTGATTTAATTGCGCAACTTAACAATCAAGCATTTTATTTTAAAAGCTATTCTGTATAATTAAGCAGCCCAACGGAAATAAATTAGATATATATATAAATTCTTATTGCATTCAGCAGGTTTTTTTGGTAGAATTACTGTGTTAATGACCACATAAGGGGGTGAATCAATTGGCAAATATTAAATCCGCTCAAAAGCGAATTAAAGTTATTGCAAAGAAAACAGCAAGAAACAAAATAATCAAATCTCAACTTAAAACTGCAATCAAAAGATTTGAAGATGCATTAGCAAATGGAAATTTTGAAGATGCACAAGCAAGGTTAAAAGTTGTAGAGAAGAAGTTACACCAAGCTGCTGCAAAAAATGTTATTCATAAGTCTAAAGCATCTAGAAAAGTATCTAGATTTGCAAAAAGAGTTAACCAAGCTGTATAGTAAATAACACAAAACCGTGTCTCAGGTTTTTCATAGACAAAGCGTACATTAAATAATGTACGCTTTTTTAAAATTATTTACACATTTCTATTATGAGTAATTCTAAAGCTAATTCAGAATCAATTTGCCCTTGTTTAATCTTAAAATCAAAATCCAAGGATAAAGCAACTAAATTTTTTAACTCTTTTATTTTAAATAATTTCGATTGATTTACACATTTGCTTGCGACAAAAGGATGTAATTTTAGTTCACTTGATATCATTTTCGAAGAGTAACCTTGTTCTAATAATAATTTAGATTTTAATAAATTTCTTATATGATTACTCATCATAACTAAAATTTTTATAATTGGTTCACCATTTACAATGATATTATTTAGTGCTAATATCGCCTTATGTATGTCTTTTCTTTCAATATGATCTAAAAGCATAAAAATATTGTTTTGTAATAAGGATACATATAACTTATCAATATCATCCCTGTTTATCTCTTTTCTTTCGCCAACATATGCAATAAGTTTGTTTAATTCATTATCTACATCATATAAGGTTTGTTCGCTATTTTTTTGAACGTAGGTTAGGTTTTCAATTAAATACTGAATATTATCTTTTGAGATAATCTTTTCTTTAATTTTTAGCTTTTTTTCAATCCACCTTTTCAATTCACTAATCTGTAATTTTTGAAAGTCTATTATCTTTCCATTTTTTTTAATGGTTTTTGTTAATTTTCTTCTAGTATCTACATTTTGTGCAATAAATACTAAACAAGTGGTGTCAGGTATATTATTGATTTGAGATATTATCTGTTCCTCTTCTTCATCAGTAAGTTGTTTCTTTTTACTGCTGAATAGCTCTGGGTACTTAATTAAAATAAGTTTTTTATTTGACATAAATGGCAATGTCTCTGATGCATTCACAAAATCATCTATTGAAAACTCTTTTTCATCCATTTCTATATAGTTTAATTCTTCAAACTCATTTTTTACAACCTTTTTACGCAACTCGTTTGCAAAATGCTTAACTAAATATACTTCTTCGCCATAAAACAGGTATACTTTTTCAAATGTATTTTTTTTTATGTCTTCTACAATTTCTTTATAGCTCATTTTTTCCTCCATCAATATGTTTTTTATTTAATATATTGTATAAAAAACATAGTATTAAATAATAAAATAAAGCGTATTTCGCTTGAAAGTTATCGATATTTATTCCCGCCAAAAAAAATCTACTACATATTGTTGCGATAATATGGATATAAGATACAAAAGCTGAAATTACAATGTTTAATAATGAAGCAATTTGGCTTGATAATACCCCTATTATAATACTCATAAGTACAAGTGCTATCAATACACCAATTACTGGTACTATTAATAAATTTGCTATAATAGAAATAAAAGATATGTAGTTAAAATGAAATGCTATAATTGGCATTGTACCTAGTTGCGCCGATAATGTAACTGCAAGTAACGATTTTATTTTAGGATTATGTATAAACTTCTCTAAGTACACTTCAATCAGTTTGTAGAATAATAAAATTGATAATGTAGCCATAAAAGAAAGTTGAAAAGATACAGAAAATAAAACGTAAGGATTATACAATACCAAAACAAAGGCAATCAATGCTAAAGCATTAATTGGATCATATTTTCTTTCAGTTAAATAGGCAAGGATATACAAATAATACATAGACATTGCTCTTAGAATTGATACTGGAAAATTTACTATGTAAGCATAGAATAATAGGAAAAACACCGTTATCATTTTTATTTTTTTCTTCCCTATATCTATTGCGGCTAAACCATAATGTATAAAAAGAATTAATAGACCTACATGTAATCCGGACACTGCAATAATATGTGCGGTACCGCTTTTACTATAAACCTCACGGGATTCCGGAGATAAATAACCTTGATTTCCAAATATTAAGCTTTTCAAAAAATTGCTTTGGTTAATTTTAAAAGATTCATCTAAATAACTTTCTGCATAAGTTCTAGTAGTAAAAGCTATTCCAGCTGGTGAACGTTCTCCCTCTTTTATTAACCCTATATCCTTTTGATATGTATTAATGATAGAATATATATTCTGACTTCTCACATACATAAAATAATCATTAGCATCTACATCAATAGGTTCTATTCTATATCTATTTATTCTTATTCTATCTCCTGGTTTAAATTTTTCTTCTAGGTCTGAAACTCGCAATAAAATTTTCTCGCCAAAAGCATTCGACGCTGTAAACTCAGTAGAATATTTCCTTTTTATTCCCTGGCTTAACACTTTTGCATCTATAGGTACACCTTCAAACGCTTCATCCGTAAAGACTGTTACTTTATTCGAATGGTAATCCATAACAACAACACCAGTAAGAAAGAATAAAGTCATTAACAAGCATATGACCACATTACTTCTAAGCCTAATTTCTAAGCATATAAAGAGGCATAATATAAAAATGAATATTGGATAAATGAATATATCCGTGTGAAAACTAAACAAAATTCCCAAAATAAATGATACAAAAATTAATGGTATTGGTCTTCTCACATTTTCCTCCAAAATATTAATCATTGTATAAATTATACTAAAAGAAAAATAGAAAGTCATCATGACTTTCTATTTTTGTGGTTTATAATTTATTAAAGTAGAAAAATACGATTTATTTAATGATTTAAATAATCAGGTATATCTCTTTCTTTTGTGTGATCATTGCCTAAATAATCTAACTTTGAATTAATTTGTACAATGTGATCATTTTTACTATGCTTGATGTCAATATCAGTAGGTCTTCCATCATCTTGATGATATTGCAAAAAATTATTTAAGATCTCTTTAGCTGCATCTTGCGTAACTTCATCGTAAACGTTATAGTACTCCTTCTCTGGTATTTCTAAACTCAATTTATAACAAGTTGGTTCCTTTATTCTTCTTTCAAAAATACTATCAATCATTAAACCACCTCAATTCTAAATAATAATGTAACTTTTTATTATTTTCTCATGATGTGGTTTATATTATTTATACTAAATAAAGTATGTCTTACCTTCTTCTGCTATTTCAATAATATAGGGGAAAATATCCCTTGCTTCATTGAATAGACTTTCTTGTTTTATTTCAGGTAGTAAGTGAGTTAATAGCACTCTTTTTATATCTGCTTCTAATGCTACTTCTGCTGCTTGTTTTGCTGAAAGATGATAAACCGTTTCTGTTCTGTCTTTTTCTAACATACTTGCCTCACAAAGAAATAAATCACTTCCGTTAACAAAATCAGGTAAACCATTGAACTTCTTCGTATCTCCTGAATAAACAAATTTTTTTTCATCTTTTACAAATGACATTGCATAGCATTCGATTGGGTGATTTGTTTTTTTAAATGTAACTTCTATACCCTTTACTTGAACTTTTGAACTTTCATTTATAATATTACGTACAAAAGCACTATTATATTGAATCTTATCATATTCATCTTTTGGACTAGCTGGTAAATAAATTTGAATTGAATTCTTTACTTTTCCCATCATCTGTCCTATTCCAATTGCATACTTAAGAACAAGTAGGTCTGACATATGATCTGCATGTAAATGACTTATAAAAATAGCATCTAATTTATTAAGATCATTGCAAAGTGAAAATAATTTTGATAAAACACCGCTACCGCAATCAATTAAAATCTTGGTATTGTCATCTTCTAACAAATATCCAGAACAAGCCCCGTTAGCCTTTGGATAAGGTCCATAACAACCTAACACAGTTAGTTTCAAATTATCACTCCTTCTACTTGACTAAAATATAGGTTCCTTATTATATATATTGACGCGTATACTTATTTTATCTTTTTCAATGAGTTTATTGCTTCTTGCACAGGTAAGTAATATGGCATTAATTGTCTTGCCCTATATAAATGCCACCTTGCTTTTTCAATATTTTTCATATCTGAATATATTAAACCTAATTGAAGCTGACCTAACCCATTTTCCGGGATCTTTTCTACTAATAACCTAGTAAATTTTAGTGCACTCTTAACATCTTTTAATTTATCAAAATAAATTTGAGATAAAGTTAGCAAAATAAATGAATCAGAAGGTGTATACTTTAACGATTTCCTATAATATGCCACTGCTTCTTTATAATTCTCGTTGTCATAGTAGCAATTGGCTAAAGAACTGCATATATCTGCTTGTAAATCATCAATTGTTTCTTTTTTTATTTGTTCGTAGGATTTCTTGTAACAATCTATTGCACTATTATTATTTTCTAATTCATAAAATACATCCCCAAGAAGTTTTAGAAAAAATGGGTTGTTCGGATCATCATTCAAAGTACTCTGTAAATATGCTATAGCATATTCAAAATCACCCATGTTTGTGGCTGCTATAATTAAATTACTTACTAAATATTGATTGTTTTGATTTTTTTCTAAGCCTTTCACACAAGTGTTTATTGCATCTTTTTCCATTCCATTTACAATATAAAAACTGCTCATGTTCAAATATGGTTCAACTGATTCTGGACATAATACAGCTTGCATTTTCAAACTTTTTATAGCTTTACCTAAGTTTCCAACGTCCTCAAAGTAGTAAGCAAACTCTTCGAAAATATAAAAACGCTTATATTTCTTTAGAAAAAATGGATTAAGCTTAAAAATTAATAATAAACCATAATAAGCTATTTCTTCCCTTCCGGATAATAAATGGTTCTTTACTTCTTGAAAGAATATTTTCCATACATCATCTTTAAACCGATTTTTTAAAAGATCATATTTTTTTAGCCATCCTTTATTTAAGCATTTTGATCCCGTTAAGTGTTTTGGATAAAATACTTCTTCATTAATACGATCAGATGGTACCATGTTAAAAATTTGATTATAAAGTTTGTTTCCTTGATCTGTATTGCTAATTTGTACTTCAAGCCAATAACCTGGAATATGTTTATATACTGACTTGCATTTTATTAAATTTATCTCATCTATATTAGAATAATACTTTTTATTACCATCTATCATTTTAATTTCCAACTCGTTGTAGTTTAGAAAAAATTCTCGTTCATCTTGAGTAGGAAAAAATATATTCAAACTATACAATTTAACAACTCCTCTTGAAAGCAATGTTTACTTTATATATAATACTATAATATATTTATAACAGCAACCAAATATTAACTTGTTTATACATCCAAAGGGAGATGATTCTATATGTTTATAAAAAATAAAAAAACAATGATATCAGTTGTCTTTCTATGCATAATTGTTTTATTTTTTATGTATTTTTTCCCTACCAGCTCAGATGTTCTCAGTATACATATTATTGATGTTGGACAAGGAGACAGCATACTTATTGTTACTCCCAATCAAAATACAATATTAATTGATGCTGGCGAACCCAATCAAGGACCAAATGTCGTTTCTTACATAAAAAATCTGCAAATTGATACAATTGATATTTTAATTGCTACTCATCCTCATTCTGATCATATCGGTGGAATCCCTGAAGTTATTAATAACTTTGAAATTAATGATTTTTATATGACTGAAAAAAGTCACACAACGGAGGTTTTTGAAGATGTTTTGGTTTCTTTAGCAGAGTATAATCTTAAAATAAATCCCCCAATTATTAATGCTCCTATTTTAGTTGATGACGATCTAAAGCTCTACTTTTTAGGGCCATTAAGGAACTATGGCGATGACTTAAACCTATGGAGTATAGTCTGTAAAGTTGTGTACAAAAACAACACTTTCTTATTTGCTGGTGATATTGAATCTCTAGCAGAGATGGACATTATTAACTACTATCCACCATCTTTTTTGGAATCACATTTTTTAAAGGTTGCTCACCATGGTAGTAGCACATCATCGACAAGTGAATTCTTAGATACTGTAAAAGTAGATATATTCGCTATTTCTTGTGGTACCAATAATCCATATGGTCACCCGGATGCAAATGTTTTAAAACGGTTAAAAAAATATAATGCTTCAATATATCGTACTGATAAACAAGGAAATTTAGTGTTTTATAGTGATGGTCATGAAATCTGGTCCAAGAAAAAACCTTATTATTTACCAACTAATAAATAAATAGCCCTACCCCCGCAAATTTTTACCAAATAAAAAACCAATCAGTTTTGATAATATTTTTATCAAATACTGATTGGTTTTTTATTAATTATTAAAAGCTTGTAATGGTGCTGGAATTCTTCCGCCTCTTTTTACAAAGGCAGTAGAGCTATACTTGTTTACTGGCATAATTGGAGCACGTCCTAATAAGCCTCCAAACTCTACTACTTCACCAACTGATTTACCTATAACCGGAATAATTCTAACAGCTGTGGTTTTCTTATTAATCATTCCTATAGCTGATTCATCAGCTATGATAGCCGCTATTGTTTCTGCTTCTGTTGCTCCTGGAATTGCAATCATATCTAATCCTACGGAGCATACACAGGTCATAGCTTCAAGTTTGTCTATGTTTAATGCACCAACCTCTACTGCTTCTATCATTCCTGCATCTTCACTAACTGGAATAAAGGCTCCACTTAGACCACCAACATGAGAAGAGGCCATAATACCGCCTTTTTTAACTGCATCATTTAACATTGCTAGTGCTGCTGTTGTCCCATGCGTTCCTGTTCTTTCAACGCCTATTGCTTCTAAAATATCTGAAACACTGTCACCTATTGCTGGTGTAGGTGCTAGAGATAAGTCCATTATACCAAAAGGTACCCCTAGGCGACTTGAAGCCTCTTTTCCAACAAGTTCCCCAATTCTAGTTATTTTAAAAGCTGTTTTTTTAATAACATTAGATAATTCGCCAAAGTCAACTGTCGGATGTTTTTTAATGGCATTTAATACTACTCCTGGACCACTTACGCCTACGTTAATTACACACTCTGCTTCTCCTACTCCGTGGAAAGCACCGGCCATAAATGGGTTGTCTTCTGGCACATTACAGAAAACAACTAATTTAGCACATCCTAAACTATCTTGATCTTTTGAATACTCTGCTGTCTTTTTAATTATTTTTCCCATTTCATAAACTGCATCCATATTAATACCAGATTTTGAACTTGCTACGTTCACCGATGCGCATACTCTTTCTGTTTCAGCAAGCGCCTGTGGTATTGATCGTATTAAGTTCATATCCCCTTTTGTAAAACCTTTTTGAACTAATGCTGAAAACCCGCCAATAAAATTAACACCTACTTCTTTAGCAGCTTTATCTAAAACTTTTGCAAAGTCAACATATGTATCGATATCACTTGATTCTGCAACCATAGACATCGGTGTCACTGAAATTCTTTTGTTGACTATTGGGATACCATATTCTAACTCAATTTTACTTGCTTCTGACACAAGATTCTCTGCGTACTTTGTTATTTTATCATAAATTTTTTGTTGTGATACTTTTGGATCTGTATGTCCACAATCACGAAGGCTTATTCCCATGGTTACTGTTCGTATATCTAAATTTTCCATTTCTACCATTCTTATTGTTTCTAAAATTTCTTGTCCCGTTGCTGATGATATAGGCATCTTATCTCCTCCTAAATTCGATGCATAAAATCAAATACTTCTGATTTTTGTGCATTTACTTGTAATCCTATTTTTTCTCCTGCTTCAAGTAAGCTCTGTTTTAATTCTCCAAATCCAACTTTGCATTTTGAAACATCAACTACCATAATCATTGTGAAGTAATCTTGTAAAATTGTTTGACTAATATCTAGTATATTTACATCACTTTCTGCAAGAATATTAGTTAAAGTAGAAATAATTCCCACTTGATCTTGCCCTAACACTGTAACAATAGCTTTATTATCTTTCATTTTCTTCCTCCTTAAGTAAATTGTCAATATATGTAGAATTTTTTATAATACTTTCTATTATACCAGCAATAGAAATCTTTTCAAAGTTTTTTTATCTATTTTTATAATTTTTAGTTAAAACAAATAATATATATCTTTTTACCATATACTTCTAAAGAGGTGATTCTTTTGAAAAATTTATTGTTTCTTATTAGTTTTATTGTATTAGCTTTGTTATCATTTTTTATCCAAACATTATTTAAGTCCCCTGATGATGTAGCAACTTTTATTCAGTACACTTCTTCCGAATATAAACTTAATTCTAGTACTATTTCTTATTTTTTTGATAATGATTACATAAATAGTGATATAGAACGAGAAGTTAAAAGATCGGTATTAAGTACTTTAGGTTATCAAAAGTGGTTAGATTATGTTGATTTTATCGACATATCTGTATATAAGGATAATATTATACCTAATGATGCTGAGCAGCTAATTATTAACCTTAACTTATCACAAGATCTTGCAGTAGTTGCAATTTATAATCAAATTGGTAAAGAATATATCTTTGAAAAGAGTATAAAAAACATCCTTCCTGTTTCTAATATAGATTTTATCGAATGTCCTGATAAATCTCATCATATGATGTTACTTTATCAAACCTTAGATGAGTCACTTGGTGCAATGCTCTACAAAGAGTTTTTAGAGATTTATCATTATCATGATGAAAAATTTAATGTAGTCTGGGATCAAACAATTTATTTAGAAGAGGTTTATAATGAGAGCTGGCTTTATAATAATTCTGATCGTGATAGATGGTGTAGAGTTGAAGAGAGTATAAAATTTAAAATTCTAAAAGAAGAAGATTTGTTTATTAATACTTACACAAAACTGGATAAATTCACTGCTAAATCTAGTTTTATTCCACCCCAAAATAATGACTTTAATTTATTAGAAAGCAAGGAGTTTAACTCGTCCTATCATTGGAGCCCTGATCATCAGAAGTTTATAATTGGCAAAATTACAGAAGAGAATTTTCTAAAAAATATTGGAATAATAAAAGATATGGAGAATAGTATAGATGCATTGAGAGGCTTGAGTAACAATAATTATCGTGTTATTTCTTTAGATGGAAAATATTTTCATATGGATAAAGGATTTAGATATATGATGGAAAACTAAAATGGCTTACACCAGCCATTTTAGTTTTTTATTTCTAAGACTCTTTTGATTAATTTTGTTGTTAAATCATCTATTAACTCAAACCTTATATTTGGTATATAATAGCTTTCTATTATATCGTGATTTTCTTTTGCCTTTTTTAATGTATCCATTGCATCTTGGAGTAGTTGATTATAAATTTCTATACTATCATCTAAACCCTGTTCATATTTGTCTAATAAATCTTTCTTTAAAAAGCTATTAATATTCATTCTAAAACTACTATCGTCATATTTATCATTTGTGGTTATCGCCACTCCTAGATCTTTTATAATTAGTGCTTCTATTTTCAATGGGTCTAACGGTTCATGATATACCTCTAAATCGTATCCGTTTTCTATTCCTCTTCTTAAAATTTTGTCTAAGATATCTGACCGTCCTGTTCCAATTTTACCTTCTATAAAATATATTTTTTTATTTTCTGAAATAAACGTCTCTGCATAATCTATATGACCTTTATGTGTATACGCACTTCCAAATAATCGTCTAACAGTAGATTCTTTGCTAATTTTTTTAGCATCTTTAAAAATTTCATTAATAAACTCAAAACTTTTTTCTTTTAATAAAGCTTTATCGACTGCATTAGAATGAATCCATTCAATATCATCACGTATTAGCTTGGCAGCTCCTAAGTACTTATACACTCTCTTATATATATTTCCATTGTCTTCAATAGAGCGAATGATTTGATCTTTGTTATTTCTTATTCCTTCTTCGTCCCAGAATTCTCCTAAATTTATAATTTCCTCAACAGCTCCTGGAAATTTAGGATCTAAAGTATGAGGTGCTGTTCCATCAATAAATGCAGTTTTAATTTCAGGAATAACTAAGGCATCTATAGAATCTGGATCGGCGGAACAGTGGTGTAACTCAATATTGAATCCATTATTAAGCATCTCTTGTCCGATACGCTTCATCATACTTGACTTTCCTAGACCTGGTCCCCCTTTTAAATAATATACTTTTTTTGCTTTTTTTACATCAATAACATACTCGTAGTATGAATAGAATCCTACAGATGTATTTCCACCAGGAAATAGTCTTTTAATTTGTCCCTTTTTTCTCATGAAAATTCCTCCTTGTAGCAATGGAATTTGATCCATAGTATATATTATCAATAAGCAAACTCATTTGTGCATGTATATTAATATATAGAATTAGTACCATTTTCTATTATTCAATATATATTTAAATTTTATACAGAAGTCTAATAAAGTAGCTTATATTTGCACATTTAGATTTTATATAAGGAGGAAGGAAGAAGTGTATCCCTATTTTTTTGTATAACGATACATGAACTTTCCTATTACATAAAAAAAACAGTCAGTTATAAACTGACTGTTTTTTTATGGTGCGAGATAAGGGACTTGAACCCCTGACTTCTTCCACGTCAAGGAAGCACTCTACCAGCTGAGTTAATCTCGCATTATTTGGTGCGGATGATGGGACTTGAACCCATACGTCTTTTGACACACGCCCCTCAAACGTGCCTGTCTGCCGATTCCAGCACATCCGCCCATAATTATATTACTTTCATAGTATAATATGTTCACTATATTGTGTCAAATAATTTTAAAATGTAAATACCCTAAATTTTGCTTTTAATAGTACTGCTTTCTTGTTAATACTTTGAGGAAATTGTACTTCATTATTCATTGTAATATAATACAGCAATTTCCTCATTTTTTTATATGTTTTCAAGTCTTATATTATTGTATAATATACCATTCTTCAATTCCCTTAAAAATATTGTATGCGTTTGGTTTGATTTCACCTTGTATATTATTTCTCATAATTACAGATGCATTTTTAAATAATAAGGTATGATAAGGAACTTCATCAACAATGTGTTGTTGTATCTGACTATAGACTTCATTTTTTAATGATCGACTACTTGCGCTAAAGGCTTTTTCAAGTAATTGATCCATTTCTTCATTCTGATAATTAATAAAATTAGTATTTGGCACATTTGTACTATGAAAAGCAAAAGATAAGTCGGGTACATATGATAACTCCCATCCAGCAATTACTAAATCGAATTTTCCTGCTGTAACTTCTTGTTCAAAGTCATCCCAATCCAAAAGTTTGACATGGACATTAATTCCTAATTTCTCTAAATTATTTTGTACATACATGGCTTTTTGCTCTCTGAGTATATTCCCTTTGCTCGTTATAAGGTTTAAATTAATATTTTCACCATTCATACCTTTCCTTACATTTGCATCATCTAATAAATATCCACCTTGTTCTAATAAATTTTCTGCTGCACTTAAGTCGAAGCTATTTGATAAAACATTTGTATCTTCAAGCCAAGAACCAGGCATAATTGGTGTATCTGTTACTGCTCCATGACCTAAATATATATCATTTGCTATTTTATTTCTATCTATGCTCCTAGCAATTGCTTTTCGCATTAGAGGGTCTTGTAATAACGGATTCCTAAAGTTAAATCCCAAAAACTCAAAATGATTAGACACATATTCATATATTTTCACACTTTTATCTCTTGAATATTTATCCCAGTCAACTGATATAGGTTGAGCCAGATCAATGTCTCCATTTTCAAATAAAGATAGTTGTGCTTCTGCATCTGGAACAACTTCCACCTTAATTTTATCAATATACGGCGTCTTTCCCCAATACTCTAAATTTCTCTCTAGTGTTAAACTTCTCATTGTTTCATAGTTTGTTAATTTAAACGGCCCTGTTCCAATCATAATATCATCTTCTATGTTATTTTCGTGTATATGCTTAGGTAATATTGGAAAAGTCATAACTTCCAATCCATTACTAAAAGGTCTTGTAAATGTAACTTCTATCGTATTTTCAGATGTTTCTCTAATATCAGATACTTGCCTCAGGCTTGTTTTAAATATAGATGGATTTCGAACTTGAGTATTATTTTTAATTAGACTAATTGTGTAGATTACATCATCTGCAGTAAAAGGTTCTCCATCATGCCAAGTAATCCCTTCACGTAATGTGAACTCAATACTTTGCCCATCTTCTGATACTATCCAACTTTCGGCTATTTGTGGTTCAATAGTCATATCCTCATTAAAGGTTACTAAACTCTCGTATACCATATGCTGTAATTGATATACACTATAGTTCTGATTATATAGAGGATTTAAAGTATTAAACCTTGTAACAGAAAGGTTTAATGTCCCACCCTCAGTAGGCTGATAATTTTGTTCAATCTCGTTATGATCATTTAAGTTTAATTCATTTGGATTTTCACTTGTACAAGCACTTACAACAACGATTAAACTTAACGTCAATAAAAGCATGAGATATCTAGCTTTTTTCATTACAGCGTCCCCCTATTATATATTCTTTTGTAAATTTCGTAGTCTCTTAATACCTTTCGTAAATATATCCTAGTTTCCCCAAATGGGATGTAATCAAGCTCATTACCATCTTTGCTTAGTTCTGGATTATTAAGCCAATTCGTTACATTTCCACTTCCGGCATTATATGCTGCAATTACTAACTCTAGATTATTATTAAATTGCTTATTAAGACGATCTAAATACCATGCACCAATTTCAATGTTTATTTTTGGATCATGTAGTAATTGTTTTGTGTAATTTTCTATTTCCAAGGTTTCAGCTGCCCACTGCCCTGTAATTGGTGCTATCTGCATTAATCCTCTTGCTTCTGTTCGGGATATGGCATTGGTATTAAATCTACTTTCGTTGCGAATAATCGCATATATTAGTAAAGGATCTATATTGTACATCTCTGCGTTTTCCATTACGGTAGAATAGTGATGGGTTGGATATGCTAATTTGCCAACCCAAGTTATACTTTGAATCGCAATAAATATTGCTACAAAGAGTACTAATACCATAAATATTTTTCGCAGTTTCTTAGTAATGATAAACACCAAACAGACCACCTCTATTTTGATTTCATAACTGAATCCCAACACTGGCGAACTTCATCTTCTAACTCCTCAATACTTCCTACATTATTTATGACTTTATCCGCATATTGTAGTTTTGATTGATTTGTCATTTGGGTGTCTATCCGTCTAAGCGCATCTTCTTTTCTTATGTCATCTCGATTTACTAATCTTTGAATTTGAGTTTCTAATGGTACGTATACCACCCAAGTTTCATCTACGATGGTATGCATGTTTAATTCTATTAGTAATGCTGCATCTATTATTATAACAGAGTCTATATGCCTATGTTTATACCAATTTATTTCATTTTGTATTTCTTCAATTATTTTAGGATGGGTTATTTGATTCAATTTTTCTAATTCATCTTTACTATTGAACACAATATTTCCTAATTTTTTTCTTTTAAGCTCTCCTTGCTCATCTACTATATCTGATCCAAATGTATTAATAATCTGTTGTAATGCTGGTTCGCCTTTATTTACAATTTTTCTAGCGACTTTGTCTGCATCGATAATAATAGCACCCAATTGTGATAATATTGAGGATACTGTGCTCTTACCACTAGCTACGCTCCCTGTTAACCCAATTACTTTAAACATTCAAGTCAGCTCCTTACTTTGTATCATACCAGCTATCGCCTACGGATAAATCTACACTTAATTTGATATCTAAGTCCATAGCTTCCTCCATTGACTCACGAACTATTTTTGACACAATCTCAGCTTCTTCAGTTGGACACTCGATTATTAATTCATCATGAACTTGTAACAAAAGCTTGGCTTTAAGCTTTTGTTGTTCTAATTTATTATAAACTTTAATCATTGCTATTTTTATTATATCTGCCGCACTTCCTTGAATCGGTGTATTCATTGCCATACGCTCACCAAAAGAACGCAAATTAAAATTTTTAGAGTTTACTTCTGGTAAATATCTTCTCCTGTTTAGTATTGTAGTAACATAGCCTTTCTCTTTTGCTAATCTAATTGTTTGCTCCATATACGCTTTAACAGAAGGATAACGATCTAAATAATTTTCAATGTACTCTTTAGCTTTTTTTCTACTTATTTTTAAGTTTTCTGATAAACCAAAATCACTTATTCCATATACGATGCCAAAGTTGACTGCTTTTGCGTCACTTCTCATTGCTGAAGTAACATCCTCCATACTGACACCAAAAATTTCTGAAGCAGTTCTTGTATGTATATCCTGTCCTTTTTCAAATGCTTCTAATAAATTTTTATCTTGTGAAATATGGGCTAATACTCTTAATTCTATTTGAGAATAGTCTGCATCTATAAGTTTATACTCCGGTGAGGCAACGAAAACTTTTCTAATACGTCTTCCCATCTCCAGTTTTATAGGTATATTTTGCATATTTGGTTCTGTACTTGATATTCTACCTGTTGTTGTAACTGTTTGATTGAAGTTTGAATGAATTCTATTTGTTTTAGGATTTATAATATTAAGGAGCCCTGTGATATAAGTCGACTTTACTTTGCTAATTTGTCTGTATTCTAGAATAGATGGAATAATTTCATGCTTATCTTTTAGTTTTTCCAGAACATCGACATTAGTCGAAAATCCAGTTTTTGTCTTCTTTATAACAGGTAATCCCAGTTTATTAAAGAGAACTTCGCCTAATTGCTTTGGTGAATTTATATTAAAGGTTTCCTCAGCTAAGTTATATATTTTATCTTTTAAATCTTTGATTAATAAATCATATTCTTTCTCTAAGCTTGTTAACATATTTTTATCAACTTTTATACCGGTTAATTGCATATTAGCCAACACTTTTGTTAATGGTAATTCTACATTAAAATATAATGAATTAAGATCCATACTTTCTAATTCTAACTTTAATTTGCCTTCTAGCTGATTTATAAAATCAACTTGGCCACAAAGAAAACCTTTTAATTTATCTTTTGATAACTCAGATAACTTTACTCTATTTTTCCCTTTTCCTACTAACTCTTCTTCATCAGTAATATTTATAGATAGGTATTTTAATACTAAGGATTTCAGACCATATTCTGCCTTAGATGGGTCTATCAAATACTCGGCTATCATAATATCAAATCCAAAGTTTTTGACGTTAATGTTTTGAGATAAAAAATTAATAGTTTCATTTTTTACATCATGGGTTATTTTTAAAATCATCTCATCCTCAAGTAAGTCCTTTAAGCAATTTAAAATTTCATTCCTATTTTCTTTATCAAGTTCTCTGAAATCAACAAAATATTGTTTCCCATCATTAATATCTAAGGCTATTGCTATTATTTGATCTGTTACTAAGTTTATTCCCTCTGTTAAAGATTTAACCGCAACTTTCTTATTTTCCAATATTTTATTGTATAATTTTTTCATTTGAGTAATGTTTTGAATTTCAACCTCTTCTTTGCTTTCCTGTTCTACTATTTCTATTTTATTATTTGCTAAGATATGTACTTTATTAACAAGACTAGTAAAGTTAAAATCATTAAAGCAAGAAATAATCTGTTTTGAATCACCATAAGCTCTTTTTAGACCATCTAGCTCATAATCAATTGGAACATTTGTCATAATGGTCCCAAGTTTTTTGCTTAATACAGCTTGTTCTGTGTAGGTTTCTAATTTTTCTTTTAATTTAGGAGCAGATATATTTTGGATATTTTGTATTAAATTATTGATAGAACTATATTCTCTAATTAATTTTAAAGCAGTTTTCTCTCCCACACCTGGGACTCCAGGGATATTATCTGACTGGTCTCCCATTAATCCTTTCACTTCTATTAATTGGTCTGGTGTTACTTCATATTCATCTATAATCCTCTTGCGATCATATATCTCAAGTTGAGATATACCTTTCTTTGTAAGCAAAACTTTTATTCTATCTGAAGTAAGCTGGAGTGCATCTCGATCACCAGTAACGATAAGCACTTCTTTTTCATGTTGTTCTGCATCTTTTGCAATTGTTCCTATAAGATCATCTGCTTCAAACCCTTCTAACTCTATACGACTTATCCCTATTTTATCTAAAAGTTTTTTTAGTGGTTCAATTTGCTCTGCTAATTCTGAAGGCATTTTTTTTCTTCCTGCTTTATACTGATCATATTGTTTGTGCCTAAATGTAGGCTTCTTCTTATCAAAAGCAACACTGATATACTCTGGTGAGTAATCCTCTAATATTTTAACTAACATTGTAACAAACCCATATACCGCATTTGTGTGTAAACCCTCTTTTGTTGTTAAAGGTGGTAATGCATAAAATGCTCTATTTATTAAACTATTACCATCTATAATTATCAAACGATTTTCTATCATCCTATTCTTCCTCTCTTTTTTTATAATGTCTTTATTTTAGCATTTCTTATGTTTCAAGTAAATTAAACGTTATTTGATATGCTTATTATACTAAAATAAACAACTTTAATTAATTTTACTACTCAATTTCTTGATTTTATCTCTTTCCTTTATTATTTTTCTAGATATGTACAAAGAAAAACTAAATTTTTATCCACATTTGATAGTCGTGGTAGAGAAAATATTATTCTAGCTGACTTAATCCAGAGTGCTGTTGTAAGCATCTGTCTTCTGACCGTGGATTCGTGATAGTAATAGATAGAACATACCGAATCCTAATATCGCATAACAAAAAGGTATGTTACAAGACAAACACACCTCTTTGTTGCGTAGACCTCACAGTAATTGACTTTTATTATTGTATATGTTATTATAGATTTTGTAGCTTAATAGGCCGTGGTGGCGGAACTGGCAGACGCAGCAGACTCAAAATCTGCCGATGGCAACATCGTGGGGGTTCGATTCCCTTCCACGGCACCAACAAAAACACTTCAAACGAAGTGTTTTTTTATATAGTAGAAAAATTCTACTTTTCTACTGTATAACAATAGGGATGTAGAGGATTGAATACCCTATCGTTGTATTGAAGGTGCTCAGACAGCTTTGATTTAGTCGAAAGAAATTATTTGCTAAAATGCTATATATGAATTAGCAACTGTCCCTTCTCCAACACAGTGATTTTCAAATCAATTTAATTTTCTCGGGTATTAAATTTACTAATAATGCAAATTGTTTTTCCACTATTTTCTTTATATTAGATTCTAACATTATTCCATTACTATAATCCTGGTTATAAGCATTTATTATTTTTAACAACGTATTTTTTAATAAAATTTTATTTTCTCGATTATTTAATAATAAACTATCGTCAAAATAAAATTTCATCTTACTATTTCTTAAAAATATTGTCACGATAAATGTAATCATAGGTATACGAAAATACTTAACTAATGTTAAATCCATATTATTTTGCTCACAAAGTTTATAAAATTCATCTTCAAATTCATAAACAACTTGGTCAAGTTTATTATTCATGTTAATATTTATAGTAGAATAAATTTTTACAATTATTTCTGATTGTTTTAAAACCCTATAATTTTCTAATTGAATTACCTGTGCCATATATTGACCTCCTGAAGTCTTTAAAAATATTTTTAACATGTACATAAGATAATATGTAAATTTACAAAATAAGATTATATATAATTACATTATTTATAATACTAAAAAAGGAAGATGTTTATTGGATGATAAATTTAGATATGAATTATCAAGAAGAGCCTCAATCATAAGTATTATTGGGAATATCATTTTAACTATTCTAAAAGCAGCTGTAGCATTATTCGCTGGTAGTATCGCATTATTTGCGGATGCTTTTCACTCAGCTACTGATCTAATCGGTACAGTTATTTTGTTACAGGGACTAAAAATTGCTCATATTCCACCTGATGAATCCCATCCATATGGTCATCATAGAGCTGAGACGATTACTTCTAAAATTTTAGCCATCATTTTAATTATAACAGCATTGGGAATTGGTTATAGCTCATTTAGAGCTATCTCTTCACCTGACCCCAAAGCGCCTGATATGATAGCTATATACATTATTATCTTATCTATTGTTGTTAAAGAAGCCATGTTTCGTTACTCTGTTCGAATCGGTAATATAATTAAAAGTGATGCTGTTATTGCTGATGCATGGCACCATCGTTCGGATGTTTTCTCATCGATTGCTGCTTTAATCGGTGTTGGTGGGGCTATACTTGGATTTCCTGCTTTAGATCCTTTAGCAGGTTTATTTGTATCAATTTTAATCTTAAAAACTGGAATAAGTATATATATTAAAGCAATAAATGATTTAATGGATAAGTCACCAACAAA
The DNA here is from genome assembly GCF_031432315.1 of Serpentinicella sp. ANB-PHB4. NCBI lineage: Bacteria > Bacillati > Bacillota > Clostridia > Peptostreptococcales > Natronincolaceae > Serpentinicella > Serpentinicella sp. ANB-PHB4. The sequence continues at coordinate 70,474 of NZ_JAVKGO010000001.1, read as the reverse complement.
TGATACTCTAAATAAGATAAGAAAATCCGCTATCGAAGCCACTGGTGTGGAAGGTGTCCAAGATGTTAAGGTGCGAAAGCATGGGTCAAAGTTGTTTGTAGATATGAAAATTTGTGTAAACGGAGAAATCACAGTAATTGAAGGACACGCAGCAGCTGCTAGGGCTAAGGAAAATATTTTTCAAAGTAACGAATTTATTCAAGACGTGCTTATTCATGTTAATCCTTGTTTTAACTATGAAGAAAAGGATTGCGATTTTTGCAAAAAAAACAAAAAAAGCTTTTAAAAGCTTTTTTTGTTTTTTTATATTTTCTTTAAGTTATGTTTGTATGCAAAAATGGCTGCTTGGGTGCGATCACTAACATTGATTTTTTTTAATATACTTGATACATGGTTTTTCACAGTCTTTTCGCTTATAAAAAGTTCGCTTGATATTTCTTTATTATTTTTTCCTTCTGCTATTAATGTCAAAACTTCATATTCTCTGCGAGTTAATTCATTTAGACAGTTATTATCTTTTTCTTTATAATTTAATTCTTTTACAATTTCATTGGCTACATTTGGATGAATATATGAAGCCCCACTATTTACATCTCTTATAGCTTTTATTAAGCTGGTACTTTCGGAATCTTTTAAAACATATCCATTTGCTCCCAAATTGATCGTCTCCAATAAATATTCCCTATCTTCATGAAAAGTCAGCATAATTACTTTTATCGTTCTGTTTATATCCTTCAATCTTCTTAAAGTTTGGATTCCATTTAATTTAGGCATATTAATATCGAGTAATACGATATCTGGTTTATATATTTGTACTTTTTCTAGTGCCTCTTCTCCATTACTAGCTTGACCAACAACAGCTAAATCCTCTTCTAGTTCAAGTATCTGTTTTAAACCCTGCCTTACTAAAGAATGATCATCTGCTAATAGAATTTTAATCTTCTCCAAAGCATAGCCCCCCTATTTTAGTCTTTAGATACACGTATAATAATTTTTGTACCCTTATTTATTCCACTTTTAATCTCTAAATTACCATTAAGTAGTTTTACTCTTTCTTCCATGCTCATCAAGCCAAAACCACTATCGATTTTTTCTTTTGTCTTTTCGGATTTTAAATCAAATCCTTTTCCATTATCAAATATACTCACAGCTATGTAACTTTTAGACATCTCCATTTTTATTTTAACTAGACTTGCTTCTGCGTGCTTCCTTATATTACTCAGTGCCTCTTGTATAACTCTAAAAATACACAGACTTATTTCGCTATCTTCCCAACCTTCTTGGGATAAAATCATAAAATCAACTTCTGTTTTTGTTTCCTCTTCAAAGTTTTTCACATACTGTTGAACAGTTGGTATAAAACCCAGATCATCTAAGGACATGGGTCTTAAGTTATAAATTATCTTACGAATATCTTTTATTGTTTCCCTTAAGCTTGACTTTAGATCTACTATTTCTTGTTTTGCCTTACCTGGATCTAGAACCATTAACTTTTCACATACCTCCGACTTAATGACGACATTTGATAGTGATTGTGCTGGTCCATCATGTATATCTCTGGCAATTCTCTGTCGTTCTGCCTCTTGGGCTTCTATTATTCTTTTTGCAACCACATGTTTTTGTTGTATATCTTCTAGTGTATTTGTTATATCTTGTAAATTACCACTTAAAAACTCTAGAACAATTCCCATTTTAGATGTTAGTCCTTCTGCTTTGCTTAAAGTTCGAGTCGCATTCTTCAGTCGCTTTTCTAGTTCTGTCCTCTTATTAATTAAGTCTTTTTCCTGTTCCTTTTTTAATACTAAGCTTACTTGTAATTCATTAGCTTGCTCATAGGCTTCTCTTATATCTTTCTCTGTAAAGTGCATAAAATTTTTGCTTACTTCTAGTAGTTTTTTTCTACTTTTTTTTTCTAAAAGTTCTAACTTATCCACATCATTAATTAAATTCAAAACACTTTGTTGAAGTTCATTCAGCTCATTTTTTATATCATTATACTCTTTACGAGCACTTTCGGCGATATCAAAAACCTCTTTTTTACTTTCATCAATAGCTATTGTTACTTTTTGTAATATCTCATTCATTTTTTCTGAATTTATAATAGTTGTTTTCATCAATGCACCTCAAATATAAGCTTTATTATATTATAACATTCTTATATTATCTTTGCATACGCTTTATGTAGAGTATTTGCCTAAGTTACATTAATATTTGACAAAAGCCAATTACTTTTTCTTTTTTTAACATCAACCTGGTATGTAACATCCTCTACAAGATTATAATCTTTATTTTTCATATTCCATTCTACACCTAATTTAAACTCACTACTTGTTTCATCTTTTCTTAATAACTTTATATCATTAACTTTAATATGTTCTACAATTTCAAAAGATGTTGGACTTATATTAATATAATTAATTATTTCTAAGTCATCTTTTAATAAAGCACCCGTTACTATATCTCTTAATTCATGATTTACTTCTTCGATAGTGTATTCACCAATTAAATAATTATTGAGAATTTCTGCCCGTTTTATAAATAATTCTACAACCACTTCTTCTAGTTGGTTTACAGTAAGATTGTCTTTACTTTTAATATCCATCCCATAAACATTGATTGCTGTTATACAAACTAGTACAAATACAATTATTTTTCTCATAAAAAAATCCCCCTATTGTTATTTCATGAGTTTCATTATAATCAAAGGGGGTTAAATTTTTTAGTTTTTTTTGCGGAAAACCTTAACTTTTCAACTACATTAATTTCTAGATTAATTGTTATATCGATTTTAATTCTTCTTTTTCATCATCTTTCAAAATTTTATCTAGGTCCAATATAATAACCATACTATTTCCCACTTTAGCTATTGCTTGAATATATTGTTGATCCTCATCAATTAGCATTTCAGGGGGGTTTTCAATCTGATCACCTTTAATATTGAGTACATAAGATGCATCTTCAACTAAAAAACCTACATTTCCTTGAGTTAAATTTACAATTATAATCCTTTTATCTTTAGCACCTTCAATACTATTTAACAGACCTAACCTTTTACTTAAATTTATAATTGGTGTAATCTCACCTCGTAAATTAATTATTCCTTCCACAAATTCTGGTGCACTTGGTACCTTTATTACTTCTTTAATTTCGCTTATTTCTTTTACCTTTTTAATGTCTACCCCATAAGCCTCTTCATTAACTTTTAGTATAACGTACTGTTTTTCAGACACGGATTTCCCTCCAGTCAATCAACTATTTCTATATTGTCTAATTGTTTTTTAAAATTCTTTCTAAAAGACACAATATATTCTTTCCTTAATTTTTCTTGTTGAGCCTTTTCATCTTTAGTTAACGGTCTCTCTTTTGAGATTTTTGATAAACGGTTTATTTCATTAATCATATCTTTTGTAATCACGACGATCACTCCTTATACTTTTTAATCAGTTATTATACTTAACTGTTATTACTTCTATGTTTACCATAAACTATAACATATTTTAAAAAATTTATAAATAAAGGGATTTATAAATCATTATTATCTTGATTAATCGTTTTTTTACTTTCTAAGTTTCTTTTTTAGAATCGCTTTTTACAACCGTTAAATCATCCTTTGACTCGGGCTTTTGTACAGATTGTTTTTTTTCTACTGTTCTATCGTTTTCATTTGTATTCATTTCAGATAAAACTTTTACAATATTTATCATTCTATAAAGGGAATCTTTTTGATCATCCGGTATGTATGGTTCAATCATTGTCATAATATCTGCCTCATTAATTTTTCCTTTTTGTTCAATAGATTTATACAACTTCATCATAGATAACAACTTTTTTCCCTCTACCACCTTTTCTTTTATTTGTTGATCAAGAAAAGGTTCAAATAAATCAAAATATTTCTCAATGTGATCTATTGTTAACCCACTATTATTTGTATTAATAGATTGAATATCTTTTATTTTATCTCCAAGGTCTTTAGCCATTATATCTAGTTCTATAGCTTTGTGAACAACGTCTCTTTTCTCCTCATGTACGAACTCACATAAATCCATAAGCATATTTCTTTTTCGTTCATCAGTGGAAAGTGCGCTGTACTGTACTTCTGTACTAATTAACTCATCTACATCAAATAACATTTTTGCCTTTTCTAACAGTTGAAGTACGATCTCAGCCTTATGAATAATTCTTTGTTCGTCTGGTGACATATATCCTTTTATTCTATTAAGTAACTTTGTTTTTTTCTCTACTTCACTAATCTGTAGTCCTTTTAAACTTAATTTCCTGTTATCTTTTCCTAAAATAACAGCAAGGAAAAAAATTAGTAACCCTACATTTAACTTATTGTGATTTAAAGGATTTAGATTGCTTTTTTTATGTTCCATACTTTCCCTCCCACAACTTAATAATTGAAGATATAATAACATTAAAATTTTTAAGTAAAATAAAATATCAATTGATCACATCTAACATTTAATTTAACTTTTATATTTGCAATTTCCTCAACTACTACTAAATATATTCACGGTTAGTAGAAATATTAAAACTTTAGGATTTTTGTAGCAAAAACAAAATCATCAGCATAGTCTATATAGAGAAAAATTTTAATTGTATATTAAGGGGGCAGATTGATGGATTTTAAAAAAATTAATGAACTTATGAATGCAGCTAAAAGAGGGGATTACTCGAAACTTGAAGAGGTAAAAGATATGGTCTCCGAAGAGGATTATCAGAAAGCAGTTAATCTTTTCGAAGAATATGGTCAAAAGTCAGAGGAAGAAATAATGCAGGAGCTAAAAATGTTAAGGCAATTTGTGAGTAATGAACAAGAAATCATTGAAAGAATACAACCATTTCTTAATGAAGAGCAAAAAATTAAATTACAAAAGGTGCTTGAAACTTTAGATAATGAGTAAAATCCGAAAAAAGTGTCGCTATAGCTAGCGACACTTTTTTCTGAAAATAAGCTGTAAGGAATTAAAGTAACGGTGCTATAATATTTCCTGTTATTTTAACTAAGTTATAAGCATTATAATCAAATTCCTTTTCTTTAGCAAAAGTTGATAGATATATTATGCCTTTTAATATCCCATCATATATTATAGGACAAACAATCACTGATTTCCAATTTGGATTTCCTGTAAATACATCAATATTGCTCGTATCCTCCCAATCAATTAGATATTCGCCTTGGTTTGTCCTTATAATCTTTTCTATAAGATTTTCATTATATTTTAAATTCTTTATCCAGGAATCATTAAATCTTCTACGCCCATACATTTTCGTCACTTTCTCTTTTTCAACAGCTAATAACAAACCTTCACTGGACTCTAAGTTTTCTATTAGTCTTCCAACTAACTCAAATATTTTTTCATCTATAGAAACTTCTTTTGTCATTAATTCTATAACTTCTGTTAAAACTAGCACATTTCTTTGATCTTGAACAATATTACCTGTTATTATACCAGCTAATTTATCAACTCTTTTATCAGTAAAACACAATCCCTTCTCCCATGAAATTGTTCGGTTACGTCCTTCTTCTTTCGCTTTATATAACGCTTGATCTGCTTTTTCAATTATAATGTCCTTTTCGGTTCCATCTTCTGGAAAAGTTGATATACCACAACTGATTGTTAAATCACCGTCTACACCTAAAAGATTTTCCTCTTTAAAACTTTTTCTAACCTTTTCTGCAACTTTATAAGCATCTTTTTTTAATGTACCAGGCAATAAGATAATAAACTCTTCTCCTCCATATCGGCCTACTGCATCTGTTTCCCTTAGATTATTAAGTATTATTTCGCCTGCATCCGCTAAAACTTTATCTCCTCTTTGATGCCCAAAAGTGTCATTCACAGTTTTAAAATGATCAATATCACACATAACAATAGAAAAGGGTTGATTTGAGTCATTTGAATTTACTACTTGTTCTTCTAAAAGTTTTTCAAAGTGCTTTCTAACATAAACACCTGTGAGTTTATCAGTTGATGAATACACTTTTAGATTATGACTTTCTAACAAAATTGATACTAATGGTACAGTCTTTTGACATTGATCTAATGCTTTATTGGTAAAATTATTAATAAATTTATCAGTTTCTAAATAAATATAGCCTAGTATTTGATCCATTTTTTTACTGCTAAATTGTCTTTTTTCATTCTCTATATTGGTGTATGGTTTTTTACTAGAACTTTGTATTGGTATGCATATAACTACCTTTGCTTCTTTACTATTACTAAACTTTTCGTTTTCAATAAGCATATTTGGGTTGATTATAAAGTTTTTAATTTTGGTAGGTTTTTTAATTATATTTAATGCGTCTGATATTTCTACCTCTTTACCAAAGGAGACAATTTTTTCAAAATTAGCATTTTCATTGGTTATAATCATTCCAGTTGTTGCTAGTGTATATTGACCTAAAAGTCTAAGAACTAAGTCTAAATTTGATAATTCATCGGTTGTTAAGGATTCAATTAATTCTTCTACGTTGTCAATTTTAAAAGAAAAGTTAGACTTATATTCATCTAACGCTAGCTTATAAAACTTTGGATGTCCCATAAGAGATTGTAATGGAGTTAAGTCAAAAAATAAGTTTTTATTTTCTTCTCTTATAAAGTTATCTAAAATTGGTGAGTGGTCTTTGTTAATTAATTGCCTCATATTTAAAAGCTTTGCTTTTATTTCATATTTTTTTTCATTTAATAAATACGTGTACTGGAACTCTTCTGGGGTCTTAAAATAAGTTGCTTTTAAAGTATCTAATGCACTTATATAATAATTTGTTGCCTTAAATAATTCATTTGATTTACAACAAAGATCCCCTAATTTATCATAAATACGCCACTTCATTTCATTTACAATATGAACATCTGATGAAATTAAATCTTCTAGTTCTAGTATGCCTTCTTTATTATTTAATAAAATCCCTTTTAAGTATTTGCTTCTTATCTGAAAAAACTCATTATCAATAACTGTGACGAGTTCTAAGAATTCATTATATAATTTTTTTGCAGTAGAAATATCTCCTTTATCATAGAAATATAGTATAGCAATAAATAGAAATACTCTTTTATCTCTTCCGAACGAAGTTTCTTCATACTTGTTTAATATTTCAAATACTTCTGAGTTTGTTACATCTTGTTTGGTACTATTTCTAGAAACAAATTTTATTGTATCCATTCTTAACTTAATTCTCTGATCCACATGTCTGTACGTATCATTGAAATAATTTACTGTGTTTTCAACTAGATCATAGCAACCCATAACATTATAAAATTTCGCGGCAGCTTCAAAATAAGATGCACTATGGACACTTTGTATAGGAAGCTTTGCTACTGTGCTTTGTGCCTTGTTTAAACATAAATAAGCTTTTTTATATTCTTCTAAATATAAATAGCATGTGATCTGCTTTATATAAACGACAAATCTAACAATGTCGTCCTCATATTCTACCGCAGGTAAAATATTATTGTTTAGTACTTCTACAGCTGCTTCAAAATTCCCATTTAAGATATACGCATCGGCAATATTATTATATGCTGTGATCATGTCTTCCATTTTATGATATTGTTGACTTATAGTAAGTGCTTTTTTGAAATACCGTTTAGCATTTTTAAAGTCTTGATAATACTCCAAATATATTAAACCTATACTATTAATTGGATCTGCTGTTTTATGCATTAGCTTTGCTTTTTCTAAATATTGAATACTTTCCTCCAATAATTTTATAGCTTGGCTTTGTTTGCCTTTTAGATAACTTTCTGTGGCTTTTTGACTCAGAAATATTCCTATATAAGTGTCATTATTTTGGCTATATGCTAGTTCTAAAAATTTATCACAAACTTGCCCTAATTCAGATGTTTTCCTATGCAGTATATATGCTTTACTTAAATAATGTCCTGCTTCAAGTAACCCTTCTTTATATTTAAACTGTTCAGCTTTTTTTATATTATGATTTAATAGTTCAACTGCAGCATCAATATTATTCTTGTTCAGGTTACTTTGTGCAATTTTATTCTGTACATCAATCATCAATTCTTTTAATTCATTTTCGATAGCGTAATCTTTTACTAAAGTGTATACTTCTATAGCTTCTTGATTTTTTCCTTGTTTCTGATATATTTTAGCAATATTCATACGAAGTCTTTGTTTTCTATGATCATTTATATCTACCAATAATTCATTAGCTTTTTGATAAAACTCCAAAGCTTGCGAGTAAATTCTATGATTTAGCATATTATTTCCCGACTCAATATAATAATCTATCACTTTACTAATTTGATTTGAATGAGTAAGATGATATATTAACTCATCTTTATTTCCTCTACCTTCTCTTAAATAGGAATCTTCCAGTATTTTACTTGCTTTTATATGTAGATTTATTTTTTGATGTTCTGGAATATTTACATAAATATAGTTTTTTATTTGCTTATTCATAAAGCCGTATGTATATCCCCAATCTTCAAGCTTTTCATTTAAAATTCTGTCTCTTGTTAAATTTTCTAAAGCACGAATATACTCATCTTCTGGGCCTAATATTTGTTTTACTATCCTCCGAGATACAGAGGTACTAAATGTAGATACAACTTCTAAGACTTTTCGATGATATGTATCAAATGAACTTATTTCGGTTAAAATAGATTCATCATAATTTTGTGATAATTTTACTACCTGACTATAACCTCTTTCATTGATACTCCAATAAAAAGATTTATTATCGTTATCATATTTAATTGTTAAGAGTTTATTTGTAAATAAATGTCTCAATATTTCTTCAATATTACCTGGCAATCCTTCAATTTGTGTCATTAGTTTTGAAGCAAATTCTATCGGTACCCTGTAATATCCTAAGATATGCTTCATTAATAATGCAGACTCTTCTACAGATAATCTACTTAACTTTATATGAAGTGTGCTATCTTTTTTAATCCATCTTTTTAGATTTTTAGTTAGTTTGCTTTCTTCACAGTACGATAACACATTCAAAATCGGAGACTTCTTTAACCTATTACTGTTCAATAGATAGTCAAAAAACTCTAATAATGAATGATCCGCATATTGAAAATCATCTATTGAGATTACAGTGGGTTTTTTTGATGAAAATTCTATAATAAAGTTTGCCACTCTATCATATAAACGTAAAATTTCTTTATCTTGAGATAATTCTTTCGAAGGCGTGATTAGACTGTTTTTTACAATTTCTGGAGTTAATTTAACTAATTCACTGCTATACTTTTCTACTAACTCTATCGGTGCTCTTTTATAGAATTGTTTTAATAGGTTAGGCATTACTTTTTTAAAGCTTGAATTTTTTTCAGTTAATTTAACTCTAACTGTATTTATTTTTTTTAGCTCCATTTTATAAAGGGCCTCAGTAATTAATCGCGTCTTTCCTATCCCTTTAACCCCATGTATTAAAACTATATCTTTATTAAATACTTCTTTAGATTTATTTGAACTAATAACACTCTCAATCTTTTGTAACTCATTTTTACGACCAATAATGGGAGTACGGAAATTTAGTTTTTCAATTGTTGATTTATCTTTAATTGTTATATTTTCTTTAAAGATTTTTTCAATTCTTTCGTTCGCCTCATGAATTGTTTGTATGCGCTTTATATAATCAAGTCTTGTCATTTCTTCAATTAATCTATAAATATGGTATTCATAATTATCACTATTGTTATATCGCTTAAGTTCTCTAATTAAATCTGCGTGTTTTAATAGCTTTTTATTTAAGAAATAGTATAGGATTGAACCTATAGAATATACATCGGTATACCTTCCAATTTCACTTTCATCATAAAATTCAGGGGCAAAACTATTAAAATTAATTTCATGTGAATTTATATAGTTTCTACATAATGAATTGTTCTTTAATGTTATAAGATCAAGTAACTGTACCTTTAACTGATTATGATCTTTATAAATTATTAGCGAGTCTATGCTAAGATATCTATACACAATTCCATGGAAATGCAAGAAATCTATTGCTCTTGAAATTTGAACATATAAATCTTGTAATGTTTTTCTAGCCAAAGGCTCTTCAGTGTTATAAATCAATTTTTTATCAATATACTCAGTTGTATAATAGAACTTTAATTCATTTACAAATTTACCATCAATATTTTCGATAACACCATAGCTATATATCGATATTATATTTGGATGAGAAAATGACGAAAATTTATAAAAATTTTTCGTACAATAGTCTATAAATGTTTTCATAATTTCTGTATCGTTAATAACATATAGTAAGATATTTGTATCTTGTTTAATAAGATCAGTAACAACAAATTTACTAAAATTATGATTTTGTTCAACGCATTCTATAATTTTATACCTGTTATTTACTAATTTCATAGACTCACTTCTTTCCTGCATTCAATTTTATTTCTGCTTCTAAACATACTTATATATATTTTAACATATATTTACTAAATTTTTAACATTTTATGATTAATCAATAAAAAAACAGGCCCGGAGGCCTGTTTTATTTACTATACTTATCTATCAAATTTTGTAAAGCACGAGCTTGTGTACCACTCTCTTCAGCAAAATTTTTAAATGCTTCTTGAACTTCTTCATCTTTTGTATGTTTTGAGAACATTTCATAATCTCTAACCATTTCCTGTGCGTCTAATAGCTTTTTAGTTATCATATCTTTTGTATCTAGATTCATATTTTGCACCTCCTTTTACCTATTTTGAGTATTTGATAGGCAAATTATGTACCATCAATTAAAATATAGTTAAATCACTACTGAAGATTTTGACTTATTTAATTATAAGTTATAAAATAACTGAGTAAAGAAAAATATGATTAGGAGGATATTCTATGTTTGATTATCATATGCATAGTCAGTTTTCACCAGACGCATATATGACAATGAAAGAAGCTATTGAACAAGCTATTCATCTTGGGCTGTCTGAAATATGCTTTACAGATCATTTAGACTATGTTTTCGATGGACACAATGACATAAAATTTAGCTTTTCAGAGTATTTTCAAGGTATAGAACACTATCAAGATTTATATAAAAATAAAATAATTATTAAACAGGGTGTTGAAGTAGGACTACAGCCACACATCCTTAATCAATGCGAAGAGGATATTTTATCATCACCCTTTGATTTTGTAATCGCTTCTGTTCATAGTGTTGAAAAAAATGATCTCTACTCTGGAAATTTTTTTGATAGTAAAACGCAAAAACAAGCGTATTTGAAATATTTTGAAGAGATGTTATATGTAATTAAACACTTTAAGGCTTATAATGTATTTGGTCACTTAGATATGATTAAGCGCTACGGAGGTTTTGATGTAATTCTTCCATTAGAAGAATATAAGGAAATTACAACCACTATATTGGAAGAAATTATTAGCAATGATAAAGGAATCGAATTGAATACATCGGGTATTCGTTATAAGCTTGGTGATTACCATCCTTCATTGGATATCATTAAACACTATTATGATCTAGGAGGGAGAATGATAACATTAGGCTCGGATGCACATGTAGCTAAAGATATTGCTTTTGATTTTAAGAGGGCTTTGAACTGTCTTAAAGATATTGGATTTAAATACATAGCAACTTTTGATAAGATGGAACCAAAATTCCATGAAATAGATAAATTATAACTCTCTGTATTTATTCATAGATATAGCAAAAATATCTGCGGTTGTTGGCGGAGTGAAAGTGATGGCATTTGCACCCGCCTCAATTGTCTTTTGAACTGTCTCTTCTGTATTTCCACCTGTTGCAATAATTGGAACTGTACTGTCTATTTGTCGTATCTTTTTAACTATATTAGGTGTATTTTTAGCTCCTGAAACATTAATAATTCCAGCCCCAGCTCTTAGCCTAGATAAAACATCTTCATTTTCTGAAACTACCGTTACAACTATTGGTATATCAATAGTATCTTTTAGTGCTGTTATAATTTCGTTCGGTGTAGGCTTGTTAACAACAACACCTATTGCACCCTGAAATTCTGCATGTAAAGCAATATTTATCACACGATTTCCTGTTGTATGTCCTCCACCTACACCGCAAAATACAGGGACATCAGAAGCTAGCAAAAGTGCTTGATTGATTACCAATTGAGGTGTAAAAGGGTAAACAGCGATTACTGAATCAGCATTCGTATTTTTTATAATTGCTACATCTGTACTAAAAAGTACGGATTTTATTCTCCTTCCAAAAACTTTTATCCCACTGGCTTCTGCAATACATTTAGGTAATTCAATATAATTACTTCTAAATACCCCTTTAATTTCAGGAACATATTTTGTCTTTTTAATTTTTGATTCCATATTACTTTTCGCCTCATTTACCGTTAGTATATCTTATTAATTATTTACTATACTTTTCAAACAAGTCGTCTAAAGCCTCTCTTAACAAAAATGCCTCTGTCTTATCAGATTTTTTTGATAACTCAGTTAATCTTTCAAGTTGAGTCTTTGTGTAGTAATTAGATTTGAGTATCATGTTTTCAGTTTCGGCAATACAAACACGATTTTTACCTTCTCTTTTCGCTCTAAAGAGTGCACTATCACTCGCTCTAAACAATTCTATAGCATTTTTGGCATGCCTAGGAAAATTTGCTATACCAGCGCTAATTCTTATATTTATTTCTCTTTTACCATCGTTTACTAATGAAAAAGCATTCTTATCAAAATATTTTCTTATTTCCTCCATCATTATAAATCCAGTTTCAGCTGAAGTATTATTAAATAGAACTTTAAACTCATCTTTATTGTAACGACATACACTGTCTTCGCCTGTTAAATTTTGATTTAGGACAGAAGCAATCTTTTCTATCACTCGGTCCCCTACAATTTCACCGTAATAGCTATTAACTTTTTCAAAATTGTCAATATCAATTGTTGCTAAAGTAAAGTTCTCCATTGAATTTTGGATTTTCTTTTCCATTAATTCAGTAAATTCTTCTTTCTGCATTATCCCTTCAATTTTTTCTATCATAACAATACACCACCTTAACGTTTGTCCATTTTATTTGATATATATATATGTACCCATATTAACATATTATTCCCAATTTTATAAAGTTTTTTGTAACTTCTACTAATTGTAATAAAGATATTTGTTACAGAATATTAATTTACTATCTTGTTCTAATGAGGTGGTATTTTGAAAAAGTCATCTTTTGTTTTTGGTACAATCATTTTAGCAGCTGTGAACCTTATTGTTCGATCCCTTGGATTTATTTATAGAATTATACTTTCTAGGCTTATTGGAGCTGAAGCTATTGGATTGTATCAAATGGTTTACCCCTTTCTTATGATAGCTATTACTATTACCACCGCAGGAATTCCTATAGCAGTGTCAAAAATGATAGCAAAAGAAAATAGTATAAACAATAAAAATGGTGTATATAAGGTGCTTGGAATGGCACTTTTATTTGGTGGGGTTTTATCATTTGTACTAACTATTATAATTTCTTTAGAAATTAGATACATTACATTTAACATTTTAAAAAATCCAAACCTTTACTATCCCGTTATTTTTACTATACCAGCTATTACTTTTATTACTTTTTCAAGTATCCTTAGAGGTTTTTTCTATGGTTTAAAAGATATTAAACCAGCTGCAAACGCTCAAATACTTGAACAAATTTTTAGAATAGCTTTTGTACTGACTTATATCTACTATACCCAACCTGACAATCCAGTTATGGCAGCTAATATTGCAATCGTTGGTATTAGTATAGGTGAGTTTTTTAGTTTGCTTTATTTAGTATTAAAGTTTAATCTTAAAAAAATAACCAAAAAAAAGTATTTATTTGAGTACAAAAAAATTTCTTCATTGAATATCTTAAGTGATCTTTTATATATTTCAGTACCTATTACTTTGAGTCGTTTAGTTTCAGTAGTAATGCAGTCAGTTAATTCTATACTAATTCCTCAAAGACTTGTAGCTGCTGGTTTATCTTCTGCTGCAGCAATTGAGGTTTTTGGAAAGATATCTGGCATGGCTATGCCATTACTATTTTTACCTTTCACTGTAACTACCGCACTTGTTATTAATATTATTCCAAATATTTCAGAGCAATTAGCAGTTAAGAATTATAAAGAGGTCGAATATCAATCTAGCCTCGCACTAAGAGTAACAATTTTAATCGCCCTACCCGTTACCATTGTATTTGTTGTCTTTGGTCAACACATTGCTTCTCTTGTATATAATGATCCTCAAGTAGGAAATTTCCTCTCATTTGTAAGTTACGCTACTTTATTTCTTTGTTTACAGCATACAAGTTCAGGAATTTTACATGGGATGGGAAAGCAAGTTATTACTACGCTCAATTATTTGTGTGGCATGGGAATACAGTTATATTGTACTTATTTTTTAATACCAAATCCCCAATACGGTATTAATGGATTTTTTATTGGATTTTTACTTTCTACTTTTATTATCGCAACACTGAATATAGTTACACTTTCAAGATCAATTAAAATAAATCTACCACTATTTCAAACAATTATTAAACCCTTATTTTGCTCTCTGATTATGATTACTAGTATTCTTTTTTCTTTTAATTTGATGTTTTCAATAACAAAAAGTAATAACCTAAGTACTTTAATATCTTGTGCTATTGGTGGATTAATTTATTTATTGTTACTTAGCGTTACTAAAACATTTAATTTTAACAGTATAAAACCTAATTCATAGACACTATTTAAATAAAAAAAAACAAGTGCTGGTATAAGCACTTGTTTTCTGCATTTTTTATTCTATTATCTATTTAATAATTTATTAGAAACAATTCCTACAATTGCAGCTAAGCTCAATCCTTCTAATTGTATCCCTTCTGTTATAGCAATTCCTCCAGCTGCTTCTGTTCCTATTCCTATTACAAGAATTAAAGCTGCAATCAACAGATTTTTACTATCTGAGAAATCTAATTTTGCTTCAATCATTGTTCTCATACCTACACTAGCAATCATACCGAATAGAACAATACTGATTCCACCCTTAACTGGATCGGGCAATGAACCAAGAATAACTTCGAAGTGCCCCATAAAACTTAAGAAAATTGTTATAATGGCTGCAGCCCTTAATATACTAGGATCATAAACTTTTGTTACAGCTAGTACACCTGTATTTTCACCATACGTCGTATTAGCTGGCCCACCTATTAGACCTGCAAATAGTGTTGCTACACCATCTCCCAACAGTGTACGATGTAATCCTGGTTCACTAAAAAAGTCTTTTTCTACTACAGAACCATTAGTTGTAATATCTCCAATATGTTCCATAAATACAACTAGTACAATTGGTGCGATTAATAGTATAGCGGTCCAATCGAATTTAGGCAATGTCATCCCAGGAACTCTAAACATACTTGCCTCGCGTAGCTCTGCAATTAATTCTGTAGTATTAATTACTCCTAACGCCATTGATAATACATAACCAACAAGAATACTAATTAAGATTGGTAGTAGTTTGATAAATCCTTTTGTGTAAACAGAAATACTAACTAACGTAATAAGAACAACACCTGCAATTAACCAATTACTTGAAGCCATTCCAATTGCAACTGGGCTTAGGTTTAAACCTATTACAACGATCATTGGTCCTGTTACGATTGGTGGGAAAAATGATTTGATTTTGTCAATGCCATAAATTTTTACAAGCGATGCTAAAATTACATACAGTAAACCAGCAATCATAATTCCACCTTGGGCATAAGCTAAATCACCAAATCTGTCTTTTACTGCTAAAATTACTGGTATAAAAGCAAAACTTGATCCGAGAAATACTGGAACCATACCCTTTGTTAACAAATGAAAAATAAGTGTTCCTACTCCAGCTGATAACAAAGCAACTGCAGGATTAAGTCCTGTAATTGCCGGTACTAAGACTGTTGCACCAAACATTGCTAGTAAATGCTGAAATGCAAGTACCCATTTTTTAATTCCGATTTTTTCTTCTGTCATTTTTTATTCCCCCTTGGTTTATTGTGGGGAAATATACCTTAAATGTATATTTCCCTTTTTAGCCTCTCTGGACTAATTTAAAGGTTATTTATTTTCAATAACAACTAAGTTGTCATTATCGACTTCATCAAGCTTTACTTTCACTAACTCATCTTTTGAGGTTGGTACATTTTTACCAACAAAGTCAGCTCTTATTGGTAGTTCTCTGTGACCTCTATCAATCAACACTGCTAGCTGTACTTTACTTGGGCGTCCTAAATCTATAACCGCATCTAATGCAGCTCTAACTGTCCTTCCAGTAAAAAGTACATCATCTACAAGTATTACAGTTTTATTATCTATATCATAGTCTATTTCTGTAGGTTTAACTTTCGGTGTTGATTCTAATTTTTGTAAATCATCTCTGTAAAAAGTAATATCAATTATACTTACAGGTACATTTAAATCCTCAATCTCTTTTATTTTTTCTGCAAGTCTATTTGCTAAAGGAACACCTCTTGTTTTAATGCCAATTAGTATGACATCTTTTGCACCTTTGTTTTTTTCTGTTATTTCATGGGCTATTCTAGTAATTGCCCGATTAATGCCTTTAACATCCAAAATTTGTACTATCTTACTCATAAATCCACCACCACGTTTTTATATTAAGTTTTAAGGATATTTAACAGCTTACTAAAGTAATTTGGAATTTCAGAATTAAATTCAATATATTTATTGTTTCTTGGGTGAATAAACCCAAGTGTCTTTGCATGAAGCACTTGCCCCTCCAAGTTAAATTTCAAACTTTCTTTCCCATAAACTTCATCTCCCAGTAATGGGTGTTTAATATAAGCCATATGAACTCTTATTTGATGCGTTCTACCCGTTTCTAGCTGTGCTTCAATATAGGTATGATCTTTTAATGGACTAATTACACTTACATGAGTGATCGCATTTCTACCTGACTCTACAACAGCCATTTTTAGGCGATTGTTTGGATTCCTACCGATTGGTGCATCGATTTTAATTTTATGATCTTTTATTTTTCCAACAGCAATTGCATGATATTGCCTTGTTATCGAATGTTCTTTTAACTGCTGAGCTAAAGACCGATGAGTAAAATTATTTTTAGCCACCATGAGTAATCCAGATGTGTCCTTATCAATTCTATGGACAATTCCGGGTCTAATTATACCATTAATTGACGACAATTGTCCACGACAATGATATAAAATTGCATTTACTACTGTGTTTTCATAATTACCTGCTCCGGGATGTACAACCATTCCTTGTGGTTTGTTTATTATTAATAGGTCTTCATCTTCAAAGACAATATCTAGAGGTATGTTTTGGCTTTTCACATCCAGTTCTTTTGGTACCGGAACCTGTACACTAACTTCATCACCAATTTTTATAATATATTTACGCTTCTCACTTTTTTTGTTTACTGTAACTAATCCATCTTTAATCATCTGCTGTATATAATTTCTACTATATTGTTTGAGTTGCTCAGATAAATAAACATCTAATCTTAAGCCTTCTCTGTCTTCAACTTCAAACACATAACTCTCCAAAATTGTTACAACTCCTTTTGCTTTAGGTTATCATATTTCAAGACCACATAAATCAAGATGATTTGCCCTATAACAATAGCTATGTCTGCGATATTGAATACAGGCCAAACTCTAAAATCAATAAAGTCAATCACATAGCCAAACCGAATTCTATCAATTAAATTTCCAATTGCACCACCGATAATTAAACTTAAGCTGACTATAACCGATTTTTTCAAGTTATCTATAGTAAGTAGATAATAGATCATAACCGCTAGTATTATAAATGTGACGATAATAAAAAATAGTTTTTGGTCTTGCATTATACCAAAAGCTGCGCCTCTATTCTCTACATAAGTAAAGTGTAAAATATTTTCTACTATATACATTTGTCTTATTTCTTTCAAAGAAGATACTACCCAAGTCTTGGTTATTTGATCAAATATAATTATAAAAAGTGCAATTAAAATCCACATAAAATCAGCTCCCCTCAATGTCTTTATGATTATAACATAAAATAAACTAAAAAAAGATACTTTATGTATCTTTTTTTAACAATTTACTATTAAACATGTTCATCATAATGACCATCTGGCAGTTGTTCAATGTATTGTTCATTAGAAATATTCTCTACATCTTGAACCTCTCTTGAATCATCATCAAAAATACCTAAATGATCGCCTGTGGAAAATGAAGGGTCACTTTTTACTTGATTAAACTTTGCAACCTCTTGATATGCATCTTCTCCATCAAATCCTGTGTAATCATTTATGTTACTTGTACGTCCAAAAGCAGGATATAATAAATCTTCTTCAGATGGTCTTGTTTCAACAGTATCTTGTATAGGCAACTTTTCTTTAGCACATTCCATACATATATTTGCCTCTGGCAGTGCTTCTAATCTTTCCTCTGGTATCGTATTGTTACATAAAGTACATTCTTCATAAGTCCCATTCTCTATTTTTTCAATGGCTCTATCTATTTCTGTAATTCGATATCTTTCATGATTTTCAAGATTGGCCTGCATAGAAGTCATAAACATTTCAGTTCCTAAATCAGCTGGATGATTATCATATGCGGACAATTCTTCGGTATACTCTCTCATAGAAGCACTATTAGGTTGTCGATCTTCCATGCTCTTTAATGTTTCTAATATTTCATTTTTTTCATTTTGCAATCGACGTTTAAAATATTGTAATTTATTAGACTCCAAATAAATCCTCCTATCTATAGGTTTCTATTACTTCAAGAAGTTCAGCAATTATTTTTCCAATATAGGGTAGATTTACCCACCCTCTCATTAAATAGACTAATGCTCCTACAAATAAAGCAGTTAATACTGTAAATCCTAGTCCCATACCTATTCCACGTATTAATCCCATAACAAAATTCATTAATATAAGTTTTTTGGGATTTGAGAGCATTTCAATATATTCTGCTATTCTTATATTGTCCATTTTTCTTGATAAAACATCAATCTTATCAATATCTTTTGTTCCTTTATTTTTTCTGGACATCTATAAATCTCCTTGAAAATATTTTACCCCTTGTAAAAAAATTTATTTGGTTAAATTGTAATTAGTATTCTACTTTTATTTGAAATATATAGTTATAATTATCTATGTTTTAATATTTCCTTCACAATATTCTTCGAATTATTAGATGCCTTTTCGACAAACTCATTAAAATTATTGTGTGCACTACCATCTGCTTTATCTGACATAGACCTAATAATGACAAATGGGATATTATTCAAATAACAGGTATGCCCAATGGCAGCTCCTTCCATTTCTGTACTAAATGCATTAAATGTATTCTTAATTTTTTCTTTTAGCTCATTACTACTTACAAAAACGTCTCCGGATACAATTCTTCCTTTAAGCACTTTTTCTGTTTTTAAAGCCTTCTTTGAAGCTTCTATTGCTTCTGCAACTAAAGATTTATCAGCATTAAAAATTGATGTTTCCATCCTTGGAATTTCACCTATTTTGTACCCAAATCCTGTTACATCAAAGTCATGTTGTAGCACATCTTCAGAGATAACAACATCCAAAATATCTAAGTCATTGTGAACTGCTCCAGCAACACCTGTATTTATAATAACTGTTACATTGAATTTATCAATTAAGATTTGAGTGCAAATAGCAGCGTTAACTTTACCTATCCCACACTTAACAAGAACAATCTCTTTTTCTTCTAATTTACCTATATAGAAATCCATACTCGCAATATTAATATGCTGTAATATTTTCATTTCATCCTTTAATATATTTACCTCTTCTTCCATAGCTCCAATGATCCCTACTCTACTCATCATTATGCCTCCTTTAGAATTTAAAAATCTCGCTCTTTTTATAGAACGAGATAGTAGTAGTATTTCCCAAGAAATAGTGTTATAATCTTATTTTTCAACTTCTTCGAATCCATTTAAAACTGATTCTAATTGAGATTCTAACAAAGTCTTAAATCTGGTTTTAAATATTTGCATTTCTTTTTTCATACTTTCAAATTCTTGGTTAACTTTATCTACTTCTTTATTTGACTTTTCAATAATTTGCTTTGCTCTCAATTCTGCCTCTTCAATAATTAATTCAGATTTTTTTATAGCATTATTTTTTACCTCTTCTGCAGATGTTTGTGCAACAATTAAGGTATTTTTAAGTGTTTCTTCAATATTTTTATATTTATCAATTTCAACATGAATTTTTTCAATTTTTTCCTTTAATTCTGAGTTTTCTTTATAAAGTTTCTCATAACTAATCATTATTTGATCAAGAAACTCATCTACATCATCCTCGCGATATCCCCGTAACCCTCTGCTAAATTCTTTGTTCTGAATATCTAATGGTGTTAGCATATATCTGGCCTCCTTATAATGGTTTTTTAATTATAACTTGTGTCCTATCTGACTTGGTTCTTCTTCCAATAGTTTTAATTTCTATACGTCCTTTTCCTCGTAATGAAATTATATCTCCTTCTTTTAATAAGGAATTGTTTTTATTAACTGTTTCCCAATTAACTGTAACTTTATCTTTAGTAATAACACTTTGTGCATCTCCACGGGAAAGTTTAAAAGCTAAGCTTATAATTGCATCGAGTCTTAGTGAGGCTACGAAACCTTGAATCTCTTTATATTCTTGTATTGGAATTTGAATGTTACTTAATAAAATATTTTTCAGTTTCACTTCATTACTTCCAACATGGGTTAAGTTGAAGATTAGAAAATCGATTAAGGTTTTGTCTACTATTAATTGATATTTATTTTTATGTATTAATATATCACCTAGTTTTTCTCTTTTTAGACCAAGTCCTAAAGCAGCTCCCAGTATATCTCGATGATTTATTTCATTTCTTGACTTAGATGTAATTTCTATTGCACTAATTGGTACTTCAATTGAATTGTCATCTAAATAATCTTGGTATATTGCAACAATCTCCCTTTCAGCGTCTTCAAAGCCACCAAAGCTTTTATATGCTAAGTCAGGAAAAGCGTTAATCAACTGAATTACACATTTCTTTTCATATGGATTTAAAAAATGTGTATATTTAACCTCATGCTTTTTTAAAACAATATGAACTATATCTAACACCCTATTTGTTAATTGTCTAATCTTTAAATCTTTTATATGTATTAAGTACTTTTCCTTGTCTATCACTTTATCACCTAAATAAATTGTAAAATTTGATTAAATATAAATCTTACTAAAAACAAAGAAATAATCGGTGAAAAATCTATCATTCCATTGTAACCTAAGCCATAAATTAATTTTCTTACTGGCGCTAAAATTGGTTCAGTTGTTGTATGAATAAATTGAACAATAGGGTTATAAGGGTTTGGTCTTACCCAAGATAATAGCACCCTAACTAAAATTAAAAATTCTATTACTCTGCTTAACTGCATTAGTGCTAATCTAACCGTCGAAGCATTAGGCAAAAATAATCACTCCTTTATTTATTCCAAGGGAATACACCTTTATTTTTTAATTCTTCTTTAATATTCCCTGCTATCTCAACATTATTAGGTGCAAGTATAAATATGCCAGAAGAAACTTTTTGTATGTTACCATCTAAGGCATATATTGCTCCATTTAAGAAATCAAAAGATTTTTTTGCTAACTCAGGATCTAAACTTTCTAAGTTAATAATAACAGGTTTTCTATTCTTTAAATTATCAACAATTCCAGTTACCTCTTCAAAGGCAGCAGGTTCATAGACTAACACTTTCATTTGAGTAGTCGTATGAATGTTAACAACCTTATTTTTCTTGCTATTCACTACTGCGTAGTTCTCATCCTCTTGAAGTTCATCATCCATTTCCTCTTCGTCCTCAAAAACATCCAAACCTATGAAATATTTTACTTTATCAATAATCTTTGCCATCACTTTTCCCCCTTAGTATTATCGTTTTCCAAAGATTGCGCTACCTACTCTAACTAGATTTGCACCTTCTTCTATAGCAATGTCGAAATCATTAGACATTCCCATAGATAAATATTCCATTTCTATATTTTGTAACTTGTGTTTAGAAATCTCTTTTGATAATTCTTTTAATGATTTAAAGTATTTTCGTGTATCTTCTTTATCTTTAACATATGGTGCCATAGTCATAAGTCCTTTTATTTTTACATGAGTTAATTTATCTAATACATACATTAAGTCAACTGCCTCATGACTTTTTACTCCAAACTTTGTTGTCTCATTGGATACATTTACCTGTAATAAGCAAGATACTTTTCTATCGATTTTTTTAGCTCTCTTATTAATCTCCAAAGCTAATTCATAGGAGTCCAAAGAGTGTATTAAATCTACTTTATCTACTATATATTTAACTTTATTTTTTTGCAAATGTCCAATCATGTGCCACTTAACTTTATCTTTTAAATGGTCATATTTCTCTAATAATTCTTGTACTTTGTTTTCACCTATATCTGTAACTCCACACTCAATGGCTTTTTCAATTTTGTGCATATCTACTGTCTTAGTCACAGCTATCAAATTAATATTACTCGGATCATGACCTTTTTTATTTGCTGCATCTTGTATTGTTTTATTAACATCTTCTATTTTTTGTCTAATCTCCACCATATTCCCCCTATCGTATTTTTTGACCATCTTCATATTGACTTGGATTAAGAACAATTTCATCATAATAGGTTATAGTAGATATTCTCTCCCTGTTGTCATTAAGGAAAAATGTATTTTGTACAACTGTGTCTTTATCATTTTGACTTAATACGTTAATTGGTATAAATCTAATATATCCTATTCTATTAACTCTAAAAACACCTAGATTCCCATTTTGTTCAACAATGGATTCGGTAGGGATAACAATCCCATCACGGGTATCTTTTATTAATTCTAAGCTTATATGCCGTTTATAGTGGAATCCTGGCAAATGCTCACTTACATTTAAAATTAAAAGTGAATTGTTTGCTTCTTTATCATTTATAATCTTTTTTATTTGCGCATTGTATTCACGCTCATCGCCTGGTTCCCTTATGTTTAATGTTTGTCCAATAGTTAGACCTTTAACTTCGTTTTTATCCAAAGGAATAATTATGTTATACCTGTGACTTGTGATTATTCTTAATGCACTATTGCCTTCTTCATCTTTATATTTTTTATTATCATTCAATATATTTCTGATCGTTTTTACATCACTTGGTTGCAATTCTTTAACAGTGTCCATATTTAAGATTTCTTCTAGTCCATCTTTTCCTAACCCAATGTAACCAGCATAATTAGCATGTATCATTTTTGTGGTGTTTGATATTTGCTCCTTTAGTAGTTTTTTTTCTTGTTCTAAACTTGATAAATTTCCACCTGAAAAACTTTGGTCTCCAGAGATAACATTCTTTTTATCAAGTATATCATCCAGTTCTCTTTTTAGATTATCTGCTGTTTCGTAGTCCTCTTCATTAATAGCAGTTTGTATCAAATCTATATGTTGTGTTAACTGGTTGTCTATTTTTGTTAAATCACTTTTAAGTAGACTATTTTCTTTTTGTGAATTTTCAATGTTTTTAATCCTTGATTCAATCACATTTAACTGTTGCTTTGCTTTGCTTTGGTCTTCTTCAGAAAGTATATACTTAGCAATCTTTTGTCCTTTAGCTACTTTTTCACCTGGTGCTATAAAGTATTCCGCTTTGCCCATACCTGATGTTATTACCTTTTCGTTTCTAACAATAAAACTTTCTACTGAGATTGTTTCTTCAACCTTTCCGTAAGTTGCTATATGAGTTTGTTTATTTGTACCTAAGATTGGCCATAATCTAGAAATGAAAAATATAATTGCTATAACAATCCCTATTCCTCTAATTCGCCGCTTACGTAAATTTCTTTTTTTCATTTCATCACCTTCCTACTACCCATTTATAATATTCTTCACTTGCGTTTAAATTCCTTTATTTTAAACGATATTTTTATTATTTTAATAAAAATTCTGAAGCTGTTTATCACTTCTTTATATTTAATTTTATAAAAAAAAAGATTCTATAGAAATAGTCTTTGATCACTATTTATAGAATCGCTTCTCAGAATATAATCTTTATACTGAATCTATACTTCTACTAATAACATTAATAGGCCATAGATACAGCCAATTATTAGAGATATTTCTAAAATTGATGTTACGACATTATATAAAACATTTCTCTTAAAACGTAATTCATTATCCTTTATGTCATTAATGGTATTTTTTTTAACTTTGGACGGCAAAGTATTCATTAGTATATCAACCCTTTATTATTGTAATAATTGTTATTTAAGGTGCTATACTATAATATATTATTTAAATTGTTTAAATATGATTTTATATTTTATCAGTTATTTCTTTACGGTTAATATAATACCTTTATGACCATCTCCTGATATTGCAGATATATTTTCTGTTTTTAAAGTTCTAATTAACCCATCTGACTTAAGGCTATCAAAGTAGTAAATTGCATAGGTTTTATTGTTATAATCAGTAAATTTAATTTCATTCTCATCCTTAAGGAAATCAATGTATTCTTCTAATGCTAAATTGTTATTAAATATAATTTCTGCATGGGGTTTTCCTACATACCTAAAATGCCATGGCTCATATATAATGCCGGTTATATCCATTTTTTCTTCTTCATAGCGTAATATATAACCATATTTCCATGAATTCTTACTTAACCAGCTTCCGACTGTTGTAGACTCAAAGGATTGGCTTAAGTTTAACATCCTTCCATTTTCATCTAGATTTGTAATATCAACAGCTAGACCAGTTTGATGCTCACTTGTACCAGGTATTGCATTTACTGTGGCTGCTTTTTTAAATGCTGTTTCATAATCATAAGTTTGTTTTAATCTTTGTACTCTTTGGTTAAATAAATGTTCTTGTCTTGCAAATGATCTAAAAGTACTAGCCATAATCATACCCCTAATTCCTTGGTCATAGGCATCTTTAGCCATTTTATAATATGCATCAAAAGCATTTCTATCCATAATCATGTTATTCGTTTGTATTAAAATATACTCATTTTTTACAGCTGTTAGATTTATAATATCTAAAGGTTCATAACCTTCATCTAGGGGATACTCTCTATTAACTAAAAAAACATCTCCTTGTTTTGTATCATCAGTCCATTCTAATTTTCGATCAAAATTTGAATATATCAACCTATTTAATGTATTATCATATACAAATGAATGGTCTATATTTTTAGCTTCTGTCTTTGCTTTTTCAAATTCATCAAAAGAGTTTATAAACCCTGAATCAGTGTATAATGTATATTGTTTGTAATTGTTAAAAACTTCTTCATTTGTGGTGCTTTTTTTCACTGAAATATTTTCATACGAACGATCAAATTCTAATGCTTCTTCAACTGTTTCAACACTATCTATTAAAGTATCACCTTGGTATATTTGGTAAAATACTGATATTTCATTTTTATTTTCTTGTCCATTATTTATGGCTGAGTCAAAAGGGCTTGGCATACTAAGTGCTTGCCATATGGACAGCGCTATAACACTAACTGCAATTACCTTTACAGAATTCTCTTTTCCAAGATCAAACATAATATCCTCCTATGATACTTATTTTGAATTAATTATAACATAGTTAGATATTTTTCGACACTTGTTTATGAAATCATTCATACTAATATAACAACTACTCTAGGAAATTAATAAGCATATAATTTTTTAAACTTGACTTATATTTTCTGAAAAACATCAGTGATGACTTATGTCATTTTCTACAGCTAAAAAAACAGCTTGGATAGCTGTTTTTATATGTTATGATACTTCTTTTTGTACTGCAACTTCTAATGCACTTGCAAGTTGATCTGGACATGATGTAGCTCTGGGTCCACATTCTATTCCTTTTAGTCTTGCTATAGCTTCATCCACATGCATGCCCTCTATAAGTTGACTTATTCCTTTTAAATTACCGGAACAGCCTCCTAAAAATGAAACTTCTTTAACTATACCTTCACTAATTGTGAAATTAATTTTTTGAGCACAAACCCCTCTTGGTGTATACGAATACATTGCGAATCCTCCTAATATCAGGTAATATAAAACAAACCAAACCTGCATCTAGTAAGACTACAGGTTTTACAAATGGTCTGGCTGACAGGAATTGAACCTGCGACCTCCAGAACCCCATTCTGGCGCGCTACCAAACTGCGCCACAGCCAGATATTTTCCTATTATAGTTTAATTGTAATTTCAATAATTGTCAACAAATGAGAAGAAAACAAACAAATAAATTACTTCGCTTGTTTTCTTCTCAAATTTTTTTAATGCTTTTGAGTCTATAGTATTATAGCAATCAAACCATTACCTTCATTAATTATTTTCTGTAATGTTTTTTGCAGTTTTATTCTTGTATCTTCAGGCATTAAGAATAATTTATTTTGCAGTTGTTCTTTTACCATATCATGAAGGGATTTTCCAAACATATTTGTCTCCCAAATCTTATCTGTATCTTGTTCAAATTCTTCTAGTAAGTAACGTACTAATTCTTCACTTTGTTTCTCTGTTCCTACTATTGGAGATACCTCTGTAGCTATATCCGCTCGCATAAAATGCAGTGAAGGTGCATTTGCTCTCAATTTTACACCAAATTGATTTCCATGTTTAAAAATCTCTGGTTCTTCTAAAGTTAGTTCATCAAATGATGGTGGTACTAACCCATATCCAATTGTCTTCACATCTTCTAGCGCTTTTGCTATTTTATCATATTCCTTCTTAGCCTTTGCTAGCTCAGTTACTAAACCAATTAATTGATGTTCTCCCTCTATTGTGTACCCTGTTTTTTCATTTAAAATATCGTAGAATAAGTTATAATTGGTTTTCAAGTCAATTAGAGCTGAGCCATCGCCCATTCTAATATTTTTTAAATCAACATTTTCAACATTTTCAACTTCTTTCAACCCATCTACTAGTATACTTACATCTTTAAGCTTTCTTATATTACTTACAATATCCTTTATTCCATTAATAATAGAGCTTTTAAGCCAATGGCTGGATTCTATGCTTTCAACCCAAGCTGGTAAGTTTATATTTATTTCATTAATTGGAAATTCAAATAAAACACTCTCTAGAACTTCATTTATGTCAGCTGTGTTCATTATGGCACAATCTTTTGCTACTACGGGTACTTGATATTTATTTTCTAACTCCTCTTTTAAATTAATTGCTTCTTCAGATGTTGGGGTTTTAGAGTTTAGTACAATTACAAATGGTTTATTAATTTCTTTCAACTCATTTATAACACGTTCCTCAGCTTCAACGTAGCTATCCCGATCTATTTCTGTAATAGAACCATCAGTAGTTACAACAAGCCCAATTGTTGAGTGTTCTTGTATAACCTTTCTTGTTCCAATTTCAGCTGCTTCCTCAAATGGAATTTGTTTTTCAAACCATGGTGTATTAACCATTCTTGGTATGCCTTCTTCTTGATGCCCTAATGCTCCGTCTACAAGGTATCCTACGCAGTCGATCAATCTTAGCTTAAAGGTGGCATTATCTTTTAGAAATAACTCCACTGCTTCATTGGGAACAAATTTAGGTTCAGTTGTAGTAATCGTTTTACCAGCACCACTTTGTGGCAACTCATCTTTCGCTCTTTCTTTTTTATAGGCATTGTCTATATTGGGTAGTACCAAGGAATCCATCACCCTTTTTATAAGAGTTGATTTTCCTGTTCTTACTGGTCCTACAACGCCTATGTAAATATCTCCCTGCGTTCGCTGTGCTATATCGCTGTAAATACTATATTTTTCCATAAAATCCCCTCCTTTTGTCTGGATATAATTAGACATCCATACTATTAACACTATAAATATATGATTACAACATAATAATATGACAATCTTCTTTATAACATTAGGTTAAATATATAAGGGGAGTTATTAGGGTATAAAAAAATGCCTAGCATATAGGCATTCCGATTTTTACCATTCTATTTTTTCTTCTTCATAAATTTCCTCTATCTCTTGTTTTTTATTTCTGGACATTAATTTAATTACTGATTCTTTAACATCATGATTATTATATAAAACGTTATAAATTTGCTCAGTTATTGGCATATCAATATTTCTCTTCTTTGCTAGTTCATATGCCACTTTAGTTGTTGTTATTCCTTCAACTACCATCCCTATTTCTTCTAAAGTTTCCGCTAGTGTTTTTCCTTCTCCAATTAATATACCCGCTCTACGATTTCTACTGTGCATACTTGTACATGTTACTATCAGGTCTCCGATCCCGGATAATCCAGCAAATGTATATACATTAGATCCCATAGAATCTCCAAGTCTTGCTATCTCTCTAATGCCTCGGGTCATTAAGGCAGCTTTTGCATTATCACCAAAACCCAGTCCATCAACTATACCTGCACCAAATGCAATAACATTTTTTAATGCGCCCCCTAACTCAACACCAATTACGTCTGGATTTGTATAAACCCTAACCACAGACGTCATAAATACCATTTGTACGTATTCTGCAATTTCTTTATTTTCTGCAGCTACAACAAGTGTTGTTGGCATATCTTTTCCTACCTCTTCTGCATGCGAAGGTCCAGAAAGAATAGCAAAAGGATGATTATCTAACGCTTCTTTTATAACCTCTGATATACGCAAATGGCTATTTTCTTCTAAACCCTTAGCAACATTAACTAGGATTTGTTCTTTTTTAACAATGGGTTTGATTTTTATTAAAAGCTGTCTTACCTTCTGTGTTGGAACTGCTAGTAAAATTATATCACTATTTGCTAGTGCTTTCTCTATGTCTAGCATATAGTCTACAGTATGTGGTAGCATAATATTCGGTAAGTATTTTCGATTTATTTTTGTTGCTTTCATCTCTTCATACTGCTTTTCATTTCTCATCCAAAGCTTAACATTATGTCCACTATTACCAAGAGAATACGCTAAAGCAGTTCCAAAACTTCCCGCTCCCAAAACTGTAACATTTACTTTTTTCATTCCAGTTCCCCCTTACCTTACAATGAATTTAGTTTCTCACCAATTTTTCTTTCTGTCCCATTAAGTAATCTCTGTATGTTATCCTTATGCCTATACACTGCTAATAGACATAGTATTGCTCCAAATAAAAAATACTCAATGCTATGAATTGATAAAATTATTGCAAATAAAATGATAGCAACTAAAGATGCTAGGGATACATATTTATATTTTATTAATACTATTAAGCCAATGCCTATGCATATTAACGCTACTATATAATTTGTTATTACTGCTACTCCTATTGTTGTAGCAATTCCTTTTCCACCTTTAAACTTAAGTAGTATAGGATAATTGTGTCCTAGTACAACGGCTATTCCTGTAATCAGTTCTATATTTTCTGCATTACCAAAATATGTTGCGATCAAAACAGCTGCAACTCCTTTAATGCTATCTCCTAAAAGTGTAAAAGCTGCTGCCTTTTTACCTAATGTCCTTAGCACGTTTGTAGACCCAGCGTTACCACTTCCGCACTGTCTTATATCAATATTAGCCATTAGTTTTCCCACTATAAAAGAAGTTGAAAAATTACCTAATGCATATGCAACCAAAACAATGATAACATCCACCATTTTTTATTCGCCCCCAGATTTTTCCCTATATATAAATCTAATAGGTGTCCCTTCAAAATTAAAATATTCTCTTATACGATTTTCTAAATATCTCTCATAGGAGAAATGCATTAGTTCTTTATCATTAATAAATAAAACAAAGGTTGGTGGTTTAACTGCGGCTTGGGTACCATAGTAAATTTTTAATGGTCTTCCTTTATCAGATGGTGGTTGATTTAAAAGTGTGGCTTCTCCAATTACTTCATTTAGTGTACCCGTTTGCAGACGCATTGCATTTTGATTGGCTACATACTTAATTTTTTCAAGTAGCTGGTTGGTTCTCTGTCCTGTTAATGCTGATATATATAAGATTGGTGCATACATACAGTAAGAAAGCTCATCCCTAATTAATTTTGTAAATTTATTCATACTATGTGTATCTTTTTCAATTAAGTCCCACTTGTTTACAACAATAACTAGTCCTTTACCGTTTTCATGACTAAACCCAGCAATTTTTTTATCTTGCTCAGTCACTCCTTCTGTTGCATCAATAACAAGCAAACAAACGTCAGCTCTTTCCACTGCTGCTATGGATCTTATAACACTATAACGTTCTATATTTTCTGTTACTTTACTTTTCCTTCTAATACCTGCGGTATCAATAAGTACATAGTGATCATCCCCATCAGAAAAAGGGGTGTCAATAGCATCTCGAGTTGTTCCTGCAATATCACTTACAATAACACGGTCTTCACCTAATATTCTATTAATAATAGATGATTTACCTACATTTGGTTTTCCTATGACAGCAACTTTCATAACTTCTTCATCATATTCAATAATATCAATTGAACTAAAATGTCTTACAATTTCATCTAGTAAATCTCCGATACCTAATCCCAATGAAGCAGATATTTCATTAGGCTCTCCTAGTCCTAATTCATAAAAATCATAAAAGTGCTCACTCTTTTCTTTAGTATCTACTTTGTTTATAGATAGAACAACTGGTTTATTAGATTTTCTTAGCATATCGCCGATATCGCGATCAGATGCCGTTAACCCTTCTCGACCATCTAACATAAATACGATTACATCTGCTGTTTCAATGGCTAGTTCTGCTTGTCTTCTCATTTGTGATGGTATAATAGCCTCTGAATCAGGTTCAATTCCACCAGTATCGATCATTGTAAAGCTGTAATTCAACCACTCTACTTCGGTATAAATACGATCTCTTGTCACACCTGGTTTGTCTTCCACGATAGATATTCTTCGTCCTGCTATCTTGTTAAAAAAAGTTGATTTTCCTACATTTGGTCTTCCCACTACTGCTACTATCGGTTTAGGCATAGCCTGCACCCCTCTCTTCACTTTCATTCCTTAGTATTTCTTTAATAAAACTACTCCCGTCAACTTCGCTAACAGATATACGGGTTTTTAATTTATTTTCTATATCCTCAATTGTTACATTATCAAGAAATATGGTTTCACCTGATTTTAACATTGACTCTGGAATAATAACTTTTTCTCCTAGGTCTTTTCCTTCTAGTGTATCAATTATATCAGTACCTGTAACTAGGCCACTTACATTCACATGTCCGCCGAAATAGTTATTTTTAATAGGTATTACTTGTATTTCTACGTCTTCGATCTTTTCTACTAAGTCTTTGGTTAAACTTTCTATAATATTAAATGCAAGGTCTCCGGTAACAACGGTAATCTTCTTTGATTTAATAAGTTCTTTTTTTTCTATTGTGGCTAGATAATCATAAAATGTCTTTTTAAATTTCGTCACTAGTCCAACACCATTTTCAAGTTGAGTAAAGTGATCGTAGTCTTCGTATATAGGAAAAGCTTTATTAGCTAAAAGATAAAACTCATCTCCTAAGTACACAAAGTTTCTTCCTGTTTCTTGCTTGAATTTTTTTTGAAAACCCTCTATTTGCTCAATTATTTTTAGCGCTTCTTCTTTCTCAAATGCTCTTAATTTAAAAAGTCCTTCCCTATATTTAGTTAAGCCTACCGGGACAATAGCTAAACTTTGTATAAAATTACTATAATGACCTAAATCTTTTATTGTATTATCTAATTCTTTCTTATCATTAACATCTGGACAAAGTACAATTTGGCAATTCATATAAATACCATTCTCCGCAAACCTATGAATAATAGATAATATGTCCCCAGCATGACGATTATTAAGCATCTTTTCACGAAGCTTACTATTTGTAGTATGTACTGATATATTAATTGGACTTATCCGGTATTTTATTATCTTATCAATATCTTCCGATTTCATATTAGTAAGTGTGATATAATTCCCCGTTAAAAAAGATAATCTTGAGTCATCATCTTTAAAATATAAAGTTTCTCTCATATTTTTAGGAAGCTGGTCTATAAAGCAAAATATACATTTATTTTTACAACTTTTTGCTTCCGAAATAATTGGATTTTCAAATTCAATACCAAGATCTTCATCATAATCTTTTTCAATTTCAATTTCCCATAGTTCACCATCTTGCTTTTCTATGGCCACTTCTAAATATTCATCTGACATATAGAACCTGTATTCAATAATATCTTCAATTTTTTCTCCATTAATGCTTAAGAGAAAGTCACCTGCCTCTATCCCAACTTCTTCTGCAATACTTCCCGCAAAAACTTTACTTATTATGTTCTTATTTTTTATTCCTTCCAATAAAGCACCTACTCTTATTTTATTGGTATCTGATACTAATATTATATCATAAAAATAAACAATACCAATTATTATATTAGCACTGATGCTAACAATCAGTCAACTTTTATTGCTTTCTTTAGATTTGAGACAAGTTCAACAAAATATTTATAATTTCTTTGTATACCAAACACCGTTAATGGTCTACCTATCGATATTAGGTTAGCTCGCCTTGATAGAAAACCACCAATACGGATGTAATTGTTGATACATGAAAGTGCATTTATTATTCTTATAGAAGTTCCTTTATCTGACGCAAGAATATGTGCATACTCATATGTCATTACTGCATAGTAATCTCTATGATGTCCCATCCCCATGACATACACTTCATTTGTGTATTCATCTACACCCATGAACAAAGGAGTACCTACACTATTATTTGCACTTTGATCATAGTAAGGCACAGAGAGAATCTCTTCAGACGTTGGAATTTTATCTGTGGGAAGATATCCCATATGGATAGACGAGGCAACTATTGATGTATGTGCCCCACCATAACAGCAGTATATTATTTTCATACCTTACCACCTACTAATCGCTTTAATCTATGTCTAGTATTATTATCTCTTCTTTGAAAACACTTCCTAACCCACTAATAATATTAGAAAATATATGCTTATTTTTATAGTAATTAGAAACATACACTTCATTACTTTCACTGTCTAGTCCTAAATAGTGTAATTTCATTTTACCTAAATCACAATTTGGGTCTATGAGTTTTTCATCTAAACCAATATGCTTATATGCTTCTTTCATAGTCTTATAGCTATTAGCCTTAGATGTAAAAATAATTTTCATAAAACCCCATCCTAACTAATGTTTTACAACAATATAAGTTCCATCGCCAATATCATGAACCATGCCCATTGTTGTTTTTGAAACTAGAAGTGCTTTTTCTTCTTTTTTTTCATCATTTTCAACATAAAATATGGGTGCTGTTCCTCCTGAAACAAGTTCCCTGTTTGTTGTTATTATTGCAATAATTAACTCTTTTATGCCATAATCCATCGCTCTCATCCTTATATATCAATTGGTTTTCTTTTTGCACTTTCTAAAATTGGCGTACCTTTAACCGCCTCAATATACTTATTTATATCTGCATCTCTTACAACAATTGCCATAACTACATTGCCGTTAGCCGTGTTAATTCTAGCTATTGGTGTAAAATCTGGCTCATCGACATCTTTTCGAATGCCTAATTGTATTGCAGCATTATGTTGTATTGCTTGTCTTTGTCCGATATTAGAAAGAATTGCTGTAGCATATTTATCCTTTGGTATAATTTCTACAGCAACTCCTTGTTTTTTAAAAATTTCTCTTGAATCTTTAAGGCCTATGTTCATTACAAATGTACCTGCAATTTTTAATAAAGGACCATCAAATTCTATTTCAGCTGATTGAACATCTGCTATTTCTTCTATTGTACTCATTTTTAATAGTCTATTTAAAGCTGTTATGATAATAGACCCTATTATAATACCTAAAGCTATACTAAAGTATCTATTTAATTCAAAGTAAAGTGCTAAGTACAATGTAGCACCCGTACCCGTTGCCGTAAGGATTGCCATATAATTTCTGGCTTCAAAAATTTTTGCAATATCTTCTATATATGCCGTCCCTCTAGGAACGAGTTCCGTTGGCTCAATGTTATCTAAACTTTCTCTTTCAAGACTTCTTACATCTCTAAAATGTTGTGCTGCAATAGCTAAAAATGTTACGGCAACAAACTCTTTATTTGCTATTGCAGGTATTACTACTGCCCCTAAGCCGGCAGCAATAATACCTAAAGTTATATGTGATAAATAAGATTGGGGATAAGTAGGGTATTGCCTATAATCTACTTTTATCATAAATGTTCGCGCAATTATTCCCATAATAAAGGATACTAATATTATTAAAAAATCCTTTTCCACTTTATAACCACCTATCTTATTTCTTTTTTCTCCCCAAGAAATTATTAAATTCTTCTTTAAAAGTTCCTAATTTTGATTTCCACTCTTTTCCACCACTACTTAAGAACAAGAATGCCAATGCTCCTAATCCAACAACTACACCTATAGCTATAATTCCTGTACCAGAACCCCTATTACTTTCCTGTACTGGCTGTGCTTGTTCTGTACCACCATCTGTTTGATCTTCGAAAGTTCCCCCGAATAGAGATGTTGTTAAAACTTCTGAAAAATACCCTGCACTTTTTTCTGCTAACTCCCTCTCTTGCTCATAAGTCCCCATTTCAAGAAGCATTGCCCTCGGAGTTAGATCTTGATTATAATCACCCTGGGCATAGAATATATCTTTAATTAAACCAGGATACATTTTGTCTGCAACTGCCTTTACCTGTAATGCAACTTCTTCATTTGCACTAAAATTTTGGTTTCGACCTCCTATTACCAATCTCACCTGTGAAGCAGGTTCACCGTTTATTTCAGTTGAATACTCTTCCGCTGGAATTGCGTCTCTATGAACGTCAAGTAGTGCTGTTGGTTGGTGCTCAGTTAAAAGTTGAGTAGCAGTACGTCTCGACCTTTTATAAGCACCTGAATCATGAGGGTCATGAGATGTATTATCAAATACTGCTTCAACTCCATTTTCTTGAAATGACTCACTCATTCTTTCTGCTACTTGTAAGATCCCTCCACTACCCTCTATACTCTCTGAACCATCTGTTGGAACGTATGATTCAGAACTATGGGTGCAATAAAGTCCTACTCCACCATTTTCACCTTCAGTATCTGCTTGTGCTTGTAAAACCATGGCCAAACTCTCACCACTATTTAGCTTATCTACAAATGATGTTAGTGCATCTTCGTTTATCTTTGGTAATTGTACATCTTCTATATATTTTGCGTATGCCTTTCTCTGTTCTTTGTCTACTCTAGTTATTTTGTATAATTTATTATCCCCGCTAAGATATTGATCTCCTTCTTTTACTTCATGTGCAGTTTTAAAAATAACTGAATTATCATTTTCATCAAAGACTGTGTAATAACCATTTGAATTTCTATATAGATCATCTGCATAACTCAGAGGGATCGATGTCACTATTAAAAGTACAGTCATAATTATGACAAATATGCTTTTATTTTTCATCTAAGTCACCTCCATCGTCTTTATCTTTCTTAATATCAATAACCTTATTGTCTTTTTCATCTTTCTTTTTTCCTAAGGAACTCACAAATTCTCCATTTTCAAAATGCATATTTTTTTTACTTGTTCCCCCCTGTAATCTTTCCCTCGCTTCACCAACTACCTCTGCTATTATAACAGCTAATATACCCGCCATAACTGTTGTATCAAAAGCACCTGCACCACCAAATCTTGTAGGGGCTGGAACATTATTTATTGTATTTATTATCAGCTGGATCACATCAGCTATTACAATCCCAAAAATTCCAGCAATAAAAGCTGACCTTCTTGATCGGCCCATAACATATGCAATCAAGCCACCGAGAATTCCATATACATAGTTTGGATCAACGTATTGAGCCTCAGGTTCTGCTGGCAATACATATCTTTGCGTAATATAAATGACTGCTCCTGCTACAATTGCTGCCATTATTGCTCTGAATCTCTCTTTGTTTGTACCTGCTTTTATAAATAAATATATCCCTAATGCAACAGGTATTATAAAACCACCAATATTAAATGACACGTTTTCTGTAATATTTATATCTGGTATAAATATAGTGGATAAAACCATTGCTATTATAATTACAATAGCAGCTTTATCACTTAATCTTAATCTATCTAGAACACGTTCTGCTAAACCCATGAAAATTAAAACTGTGACGATCATTAATAGAATCATACCTAAAGACATAATTTTTTCCTCCTTAAAATTATTTTGTCTTAGTTGTTTTTATCATTCCCTTTAGAAAATAAATATATGAACAACAATATATTCCAAAGCTTTAAAGGTTTTAAGCAACAAAAAAAAATACTCTTTGATAGAGTATTTTAACGTTAATGTTTTTCATCTAATAATTTTTTTAATTCGCCTAAAAAGGTATTAATATCTTTGAATTCTCTATATACAGATGCAAATCTAACATAAGCGACTTCATCAAGTTTTTTTAGATGAATCATTACTAGTTCACCGATTAGCTCTGTTGTAATTTCTCTCTCTAGAGAATTATATACTTCTTTTTCAATTTCACTTATAATCATCTCAATGTCTTTTAATGATACGGGTCTTTTTTCACAAGATCTTATAATACCATTAATTACTTTATTACTATCAAAGGGCTCTCTATTTCCACCTTTTTTAATAACAATTAGAGGAACTTGCTCTATTTTTTCATAAGTT
The DNA here is from genome assembly GCF_031432315.1 of Serpentinicella sp. ANB-PHB4. Taxonomy (NCBI): domain Bacteria; kingdom Bacillati; phylum Bacillota; class Clostridia; order Peptostreptococcales; family Natronincolaceae; genus Serpentinicella; species Serpentinicella sp. ANB-PHB4. The sequence goes on along the minus strand of NZ_JAVKGO010000001.1, from coordinate 33,896 downwards.
GTAAACCTTTTGTTACAATCAATACATTCTCTTCTTCGTCGAATTGCCTGTCCTTCTTCTGTTGGTCTTGAATCCACTACTTTACAATCTGAATATCCACAAAAAGGACAATTCATTGAATCTCCTCCTTTTGTTCTCTTTGTATCATTATTATAATATAGTTCTAACTTGATGTCTAAATAATTTATTCTTTACCATCATCTTCTATATCTATTATATGTTTCTCACTTTTTATTAATAAAGCGCTATCTTCTTTATTTACATCTGTATTATTTATTAACTCCACTAATATAACGTCAAAACCAATTTTTCTAATTTGCCCCCATCTTATTTCTTGATCTGCTTCTTTATTTAGAAAGTTAAATCCTTTTTCTTCACTAGGTACAATTATCGCATTAATTCTTCCTCTCTTTAAATCTACTTCTAAGTCTGATATTAAACCCAGCCTACGTCCATCACTAAGACTGATAACTTCTTTCTGTGTTAAATCAGTTGCTTTAATCATTATTTTCCTCCTAACAATCATTAATATTCTTGTACAAACCCTAGTTTAAATTTATTAGATATAATAGGATATTATTACTTTTTCAGAAAAAAAAGATAACTTTAATAAGTTATCTTCTGAAAATTAGAGCTCTTACGTTATTATACATACTTTTTCATATGTCTTACTGCTGTTTTCTCAAGTCTAGATACCTGAGCTTGTGAAATTCCTATTTCTTCGGCAACCTCCATTTGTGTTCTTCCTTGAAAAAATCTTAAGTTAAGAATTAGTTTCTCTCTTTCATTTAACTTACGCATTGCTTCACTTAAAGCAATACCGTCTATCCAAGTTTCATCTTCACTTTTCTTATCGCTCACCTGATCCATTACATATATTGTATCTCCACTATCATGGTAAATGGGCTCAAACAATGATACTGGGTCTTGGATGGCATCTAAAGCAAAAATAACATCTTCTCTTGGCATATCAAGTTTTGAAGCAATTTCTGATATAGTTGGTTCTTTTGAATTTTGATTAATGAGCTGATCTCTAACTTGTAAAGCTTTATAGGCTGTATCTCTCAAAGATCTACTTACTCGTATAGAGTTATTGTCTCTTAAGTATCTCCGAATTTCTCCGATAATCATCGGTACTGCATATGTTGAGAATTTAACATTATGACTTAAATCAAAGTTGTCTATAGCCTTGATTAATCCAATACATCCTACTTGAAATAAGTCATCTACATGCTCCCCTCTATTATTGAAGCGTTGTATTACACTTAAAACTAATCTAAGATTTCCTTGAACAAATTTTTCTCTTGCTTCATTGTCCCCTGCTTTTATTAAGTCAAATAATCCTCTCATTTCTTTGTTTGTCAATACTGGTAATTCGGATGTGTTAACTCCGCAGATTTCAACTTTGTTAATATGCATTGTATTTCGTCCTTTCACTATGAATTACCCCTTTAGTATACTTAGATTATTGACCTGTTAGTTATTTTTATACTGTAATTAACACTAAAATAAACAGAAAATATTAACAACATTTCCTAGTTTATTTTATATATTAAAATTACAAAAAAATATAAAAAAGCATATTCGAGTTATACTCAAATACGCCTTATACCAATGCAACGAAACTCCATGTAGATTTTATATTAACTTATTTATTTCCTTTTGTAACCTTACTATGATTCTTTTTTCCAACCTTGATATGTACGACTGTGAAATGCCTAATAGGTCAGCCACTTCTTTTTGTGTCCGCTCTTTTCCTGAACTTAAACCGAATCTTAACTCCATAATCTTTTTCTCTCTATTATTTAATTTACTTAATGCATCTTTTAATAAATTCCTATCCACTTCTTCCTCTAACAACCTATAGGTTACATCATTTTCTGTACCAAGAATATCTGATAACAGTAACTCATTTCCATCCCAATCAATGTTTAATGGCTCATCAAAAGAAACTTCCATTCTTACTTTATTATTTCTTCGTAAATACATCAAAATTTCATTCTCTATACACCTTGAAGCATAAGTAGCTAATTTTATATTTTTATCTGGATTAAATGTGTTCACTGCTTTAATCAAACCAATTGTACCAATAGATATTAAATCTTCAACTCCTATACCAGTGTTTTCGAATTTTCTTGCAATATACACTACTAATCTTAAATTCCTTTCTATTAGTACTGAACGTGCTGTACTCCTATCATCTTTTAATTTTTGTATTAAATAACTTTCTTCATCGTTAGACAATGGAGGAGGCAATGTCTCACTACCACCAATATAATAAATCGTATCTTCAGTAGATATATTAAACTTTTTAAGTAACTTCACTGCATTGTATCTTATTACAAGTTTAAGCTTTTTTAAAAAAACAACCATTTTTCTACCTCCTAATAATGTGGTCTATAATAAGTCCGGATGAAGTAGTGCCTTATAATTCCCATCTTTCGAAAGTTCATTATTATATACTGCTACAATAATATCTTTTATATTTTTAACATCCTGGTCTTTTTCAATAAAGACCATATCCGGTTTTATGCCTATTAACATTCCATTTTCTGTTCCTAGCGCCTTAAATGGTATCATCCTTATTCTTGTAATCCATTCATTGTGATTAAATATCTCTGATAATTGCTCTAAACTTGGATATTTAGAACTTGAGAATACATCTGTTATTTCAAGTGGTAAAATATGTTCTAAAGCCTTATACTCTACAACCATAACAGGATAATTAGTAAGTGGATCTTTCAATGCATTACCCGTATCAACTAAACCAACACATTCAACAATAGTATCTTTTATTTGTATTTTTACTTTTAAAAAAATTTTATCTTTCTTTACTTGGTCTGTAATATATCCCCAGACAAAATGTATAAGTAAGTATGCTGTTCCACCAGCTATAAATATATTTTTAGCTGAGACATCTGTAGTATAAAAAATCCCGTTGCTTATTATTCCATTAAAATTTGTAAAATAAAATATTGCAAAACCTGCACCTCCAAATATTAAAGTAATTAAATAAAATATCCCCAGTAACCGAAAAAAATCTTTAAATTTATGAGGTGTATAAGCTAGCACAATTATAACCATTGAACAAGCTAATTTCATAATTACGGTAAACAAAAAGTGTAATGATGGGATAAAAATTATAAAAGCGTATAACGCACTAATAAATGCAGCAATTAATAACTTATATTTCTTTGACGGGTATTTACTAAACTTACTAGTCATATGTAATATTATATAGTTCATTATAAAATTTTCTAACAATACATACTCTGCATAAACAATCACTTTCCATCACCCTAACTGGGACATCAATTTTATATGAGTTATATTCTAAAAACTTGCAACTTATGTATATTATATATAAAGTGTATTAATTTTTTTGTCATTTCATGAAGTCGAAGTTTATATTTCTAAGATTAAATTTGTTTTAAATCTATACTCAACCTTATGAAATCCAGTACTTTTCATTATTTATAAAATAAAAAAAGTGGCTATAGAAATAAAATATTTCTATAGCCACTTTTTTTTTATTTTAATTATTGAGCAACAACTTCTGATTCTTTTGGTTGAATGCTTACTTGTTTTTTATCTCTGCCTTTTCTTTCAAACTTCACAACTCCATCAACTAATGCAAATAGTGTATCATCTCCACCAATCCCAACATTAGTCCCTGGATGGATTTTAGTTCCTCTTTGTCTAACTAAAATATTTCCAGCTGTAACAAATTGACCATCAGCTCTTTTAACGCCTAGTCTTTTTGCTATACTGTCACGTCCGTTTTTAGTAGAACCTACTCCTTTTTTACTAGCAAATAACTGTAAATTAATTTTTAGTAACATGACCTACACCTCCTTGTCATGGAAATCGATATATTTAGAATAACTTTCGCTTATATTCCTCATGCCAATAATCATTGTGTCAATTAATAGATTAGCCTTTTTTCGTGCCTCACTGGAAATACTTTCTGGTACACTGCATCGCAAGTAACCATCTTGAATTTCATAATCTACTTTGATTTCTGCAACTTCATACAGCCCTAATAATGTTGTTTGACTCAATACAGAAACTGCCGAGCAAACAATATCTTGCCCATATTCAGCTGCCTGAGCATGGCCTGAAACTACATATTTATTTACTTCTTTTTGTTTGTTTCGAAATATTTCAATTTTTATCATTGTCTTATTCCTAAGCGTTAATTTTTTCTACTACTAACTTAGTAAATGGCTGACGATGACCTTGTTTTCTACGATAGTCTTTTTTACGCTTGTACTTAAAAACTATAATTTTTTTGCCTTTGCCTTGTTTTTCAACTTTTGCTTCAACATTGGCACCTTCTAATTGTGGGTTCCCTACTTGTAAGTTACCATCTTTAGAAACAGCTAATACATTCTGAATAGTAACAACGTCACCTTCTACAGCATCAATTTTTTCAACAAAAACTGTGTCACCTTCTCTTACTGTATATTGTTTCCCGCCTGTTTCAATTATTGCATACATGTCTTACACCTCCTCAAACCAGTCTCGCCAAATATAGGTACTATGTTTTAAAACCTTATTTGTGCGGCTACCTACAGATATAGATAATATCATATCTATTTATTCATGTCAACATAGGCTTTTTACTTACTTAACTCCTTTTTAATAAATTCATATCTTCCAATTAATTTTACTTTAAACTCATCAAGCCGTAGTTTGTCATTTATTAGAAAAAAACTTTTAATTTTAGTTTTATTCTCAATGTCAGATAAAATATGTGTGTCTTTATTTATTAATTTGAGGGTATCGGTATGTACTTCAAAAATCACTGCTTCAGCATTTGTATGGGTTTTTAATCGCACTAATTCTTTTTCAATTTTTTGAATACCAACATATTCACATAATACTTTACCTGTCCCCTCACAACATATACAATCTTTTTTCAGAGCAGACTCTAATCGTTCTCGAACTTTTTTACGGGTTAGTTCTACTAATCCTAGTTGCGTTAATCCTAAAATCTTCGTTTTTGTTGGATCTTTTAATAAAACTTTTTCTAACTCTGATAATACAACTTCTCCATCTTTTATTTTAATCATATCAATAAAATCAATGATAATAATCCCGCCGATGTCTCTTAATCTTAATTGTTTTCCAATCTCTTGAGCGGCTTCAATATTTGTCTTTAATATGGTTTCTGATAAATTTGTACTGCCTACATATTTCCCTGTGTTCACGTCTATAACTGTAAGTGCTTCTGTTGAATCTATAACTATATATCCGCCACTTTTTAGCCATATCTTTCTATTTAAGTTTTTGCTTAACTGTGATTCCACTGTATAATTTTCAAATAGTTCCATGTCGTCGCTATAAAGCTTTATTCTATTCTTTAAAGATGGGGAAAGTAGCTCAATTAACTCCTGGGCTTGGCTAAATTCATCTTCATCATTAATTATAAACTCATCGATTTCAGTGGTTAGTTTATCTCTTATATTTCGACTAATAAGGTCAAATTCTTTATAAATTCTTCTTGGTGCATAACCGAGAAGCTTTTCTTTTTCAATTTTTTGCCAAAGCTTCAATAAAAATTTTATATCATCATTAAAATCTTCCTTAGTCTTTCCTTCTGCAACAGTTCGAACTATAACACCCATGTTATTGGGCTTAATTTGTTCTATTTCTTCTCTAAGCCTATCTCTTTCTGTATCGCTCACTATACGTCTAGAAACACCAATATAGTCTGTAGTTGGCATGAGGACAATAAATCGTCCGGGCAAAGTGATATGCGTGGTCAATCTAGCTCCTTTTGATCCTATTGGATCCTTAATTACTTGTACAATTATTTCTTGTCCCTGTTTAATGTAATCTTTTATGTGAATGTTTTCATAATTAATATTATTTGATTCACTAAATTCTGGTATTGCATCTTTCACATGAAGAAATCCATTTTTTTCTAAACCAATATCAACAAAGGCTGCTTCCATACCCGGCAAAACATTTATAACTCGACCTTTATATACATTGCCTACAATCTTTTTATTATTTTTTCTCTCAATATAAAATTCTACAAGATTATTATCTTCAAGTAAGGCTAGTCTTGATTCACTAACTCCAACATCTACAAGTATTTGTTTCATTTGGCACACCTAACTTTCAAACGATTTTAGTTATTTAAGGCTGCATTAGTTCTTGTCCTTCTTCATTTAATAAAGCACCTCGGTGGATTCTGAGTGATTTTAATTCAATTGGCATTTCAAACCGATTTATTAGCTCATTAATCACAGTTTCTGGTTTTACATTTCCCTTTTCACCTGCAGATAATACTAGTTTTAAAATAACTTCATTTGATTCTAATTTTGATAACTCCATATCGAAAACTAATTTTCTAAGATCAATCTCTTTTACTATACTTATTTTTTTTCGACCTTTTCGTTTTTTCTTTTCCTTTTTTATAATAATTTCATCTAAACTCATAAATTCTTTTAAATTTTTACTAAAATTATCTTCTGAATATTTTTCTGTTAATAAAAACCGGGTGAAATATATAGAACTACATACTTCCGCCATTAAAGCTTTTTCCTTTATTCCTACACTTCTGCTAAAAATAATTTTAAGTCCGGGTGGTAATACTTCATTTAGTTTTTTTGTAAAATCTTCTTCTTGTAAACTTTCAAGTAATGTTATATCTACATATTCCGAATCACTTGATACTCCAAGACTAAGGGCTGATGAGAACGCCATTATAGGGTGTGGATTAAATCCTTGGCTATATGCAATAGGAATTTGTGCTCTTCTCATAGCTCTTTCAAAAACTCTTAACAGGTCTAAATGCGATATAAATACCATATCATCTTTTTTATAAAATTTAGAACGAATTTTAAACATTAACAAACGCCCCCTGTAAAATTCTGATTTATACCACATGCAGAGCAGCTTTTTCTACAATTTTCCGTTAATTTTTCTTCTTTTGCTCTCTCATTTTCTTTAATAAGAAACTTTTTGGTTACGCCTACACTAATATGATCCCAGGGTAATATTTCTTCATAGCTTCTTTTTCTAATATAAAAGTCTGGATCTAAATTAACGCTTTCAAACGCTTCCATCCATTTACTATAATTAAAATGTTCTCCCCATCCATCAAATTTACACCCTAACCTATATGCTGCTTCAAGGACCTTACTTAGTCTTCTATCCCCTCTTGCAAATATTGCCTCAAGGAAACTGGTCTGTGAATCATGGTAATTATACTTTACATTTTTAATTTTAAGTTCATCAGAAAGTAAAGCTTGTCTACGGCTAATTTCCTCTTGTGATATTTGTGGTTCCCATTGGAAAGGTGTGAAAGGCTTAGGTACAAAGGTAGATGTGCTAACAGTAACATTGATACTTTTTGCTCTAACTTCTTTTGGCGTGTTCTTAAAAACTTCTAAAACTTTTTGCGCCATTTGTTTTATTCCAAGCAAATCAATATCGGTTTCTGTTGGCAATCCCATCATAAAATACAACTTTACATTACTCCACCCTGATGCAAATGCTTTTTCTACAGCATTAACTAAATCTTCTTCAGTTAATCCCTTATTTATGACATCCCTTAGTCTTTGACTACCTGCTTCAGGAGCAAAGGTTAATCCTGTTTTTCTAACTTTTTGTATTTCTTTTATAATTTCCAATGAAAAGTTATCAAGCCTTAGGGAAGGTAGTGAAATTCCAACCTTGTCTTTGCTATAGGTATCTATTAGATGCCTTACAATCTCTTCTAGTTGTGTAAAGTCACTTGTACTTAGAGATGCTAAAGAAATTTCCTCATATCCCGTAGAATCAATCAATTTTTTAGTTAATTCAGTTAGTTTATCAACCGATTTTTCACGAACAGGCCTATAAATCATGCCAGCTTGACAAAATCTACATCCCCTCATACAACCTCTGAATATTTCTAACATAATACGATTATGTACTACGTCTAAATAAGGAACTATTAGCGCTTCTGGATAATATACATTATCCAGATCGTGAATGATTCTTTTCTTTATTTGTGTCGGTATGCTATCTTTTAGTGGCTTAAACTCACTTATACATCCTTCCTCGGTGTAACTAACCTTGTATAAGGATGGAACATATACGCCCCTTATCAAGGCAGCTTTTTCTAAGAAAGCTTCTTTACTGTAATTAAGTTTCTTTTCTTGCTCATATAATTCCATCAATTCTAATGTAACTTCTTCCCCTTCACCTAATATAACAATATCAACAAAGTCAGCTATTGGCTCAGGGTTATATGCACATGGCCCACCAACCATTATTATAGGATCCCTTGATTTTCTTTCCGAACTATATAAAGGTATATTAGCCATATCAAGCATATTTAAAATATTTGTGTAACTTAGTTCATATTGTAGTGTAAAGCCTATAAAATCAAATTTGTCTAATGCTTGTCTACTTTCTAAACCAAAAAGAGGTATTTTATTTTTTCTCATTTGTTCTTCCATATCTAGTGCTGGAGCAAACACTCTTTCACAAAAAATATTGTCTTTGCTGTTTAGCAAATGATACATAATCTGCATCCCTAAGTGACTCATACCGATTTCATACACATCTGGAAAACAAAAAGCATATCGTATTGTTTTTTCATCGATTTCCTTGTGTATACTATTAATTTCATTTCCTAAGTATCGAGCAGGCTTTTCTACGTTATAAAGTATATCTTGTATATCAACTTTCATTTTTTTCCTCCAGTTCTTAATGTATTATTCATCTTTATTAATTCACCAAGTGTTAGCATACTGTCATGGTTTATAATAGCCTCCAAAATCTGTTTTTCGGTTAATTCTCCCAGGTATCTACCTCTTTTACTAAATACACTTATTATACAGTAATTACCTGTTGTTATTTTTTTTAAAACAGAAACCACAGTAGCACACTCGTATTCCCTTATATTTCTTATAGTTAAATTGTCATAATTTATTTGTTTCATTATTATGTCCCTCATATGCGTATATGGCGCCATTTTTTTTTCGTTATGACAATTTGTATGTAAAAATATGGAAAAAATTATTATTATAAACCCCACATATGATTCTACCATTATAAATATACCTATTACAAGAAAAGCAAGACATAAAACTTTTCCTATTACAACAGCTACATACGTAGCCTTATTTCTATTGTACACTATATTTATGAGTGCTCTTAAAATCCTACCTCCATCCAAAGGTAATATTGGGATCATATTAAAAATTCCTATAGATAAATTTAAAGTTATAAAAAAGTAAATCAATTCATGTGTATATATATAACAATTGATAACGTAAGCTACTAAAAACATTAATAAATTAGATACAGGTCCAGCAATAGAGATTAGTATTTCTTTTTGTGGATTTACTACGAAGGTTTTTTCACTTTTTATTACTCCACCGAAAAAAAACAACTCAATGTTTTCTACCTTCACACTAAAAAAAATTGATACCATACAGTGTGCAAGTTCATGAATTATTATAACTAATATTACTATCAAAAAACGACTTAAATAATTAAAATATATTGCTAAAGCAAATATAGGTAATAGAGAATATCCAATTTGTATGTCAATATTAAAGAGTCTTATTATCTTTATCATTATATCAAACCTTAATTAGATATTTTATTATTTTAGAAGTTCTAATGGGTCAATTAACTCATTATTATTCCATAACTCAAATACTAACTTTTTTTTAATTTTTCCAATAGACTGCCCTTGTTCTACACGCTTGTTTAGCTCCACCTCAACTTTATCTATATGCTTATATACACTTAACCAGTTTCCCTTGTGTTTTATAACAATATACTTACCATATTCTTTGTCTTTTCCCAAGTCTATCACAACGCCAGCCTGGCTAGCATGCACTTTATGCTGCATATTAGTAAGAAATACTACTCCACTTTTTGTATTAATATAAGTAGTAGTATCCATATTTACTGGCATAGCAAAACTATACTCAGTATTACTGAAAAATTCTAATGGTTGTAATGCTAATTGTCCTTTTTCAAAAATAAAAGTTTTAATACTATTTCCTATAAGTATGTAGTCAGCTAATTCAAAATTGCTATTAATACTTTTATTCACCACTTTAATAATATCGTTTGTACTATTAACGTTAATTGTACTCATGGAAAAAATCACTATAAAAATACTTACACATATAAATATCCTGCGTAAGGTTTGATTAACCCAAAACTTAATATTAATTTTATTTAAAAATAGTTTGTAAATGGTATGTTTTTTATAATAATTAGGTCGAATCGACATTTAGTTCCCTCCATTTAGGGTTTACTACAATATATTGATTGTTATTTTAATTTATTCCCTATACATAAAGTAAAAGTATTATCCACTTAAGTTTTATAATATAGAGACTAAATAAGACAATAAAAAAAGACTGCTTTCACAGTCTTCTAGTCTATACGACTTCGATCTTTCATCTTTTTAATCGGTATATTTGCCACAAGAGCAGGTATACTAGCATCATCATGATCTCTTTTTGTTTTTGTTAACTTAATCTCTAGTCCACTCTCATCTATTTCCATGTAGTCAGAAATTACTTTTATCATATCGTCTTTTACCATATCGAGAAAATGAGTAGAGCAGTTCGTTCTATCATGTACTAACACAAGTTTTAGTCTTTCTTTAGCTAAGTTTTTACTTGTCCCGTTATTTCTGTTAAAGAACTTAAAAAAATCCATCTCAATCCCTCCCTTATTATTTAAAACTAAATATCTTTTTTAATTTTGTTATAAATCCATCTACTTCTTCCATATTGATATACGGTACTTCTTCTCCTGTTATACGCCTTGTTATATTTCTGTAAGCCTGTCCTGCTAAAGAATTTTGTACGGTTACAACCGGTTCTCCTTTATTAGTCGATATAACAATTGTCTCATCATCAGGTACAATACCTATTAGATCTATGGCTAATATATCAATCATATCTTCAATGTTCATCATTTCACCTTTTTTAACCATATCAACTCTAATTCGATTTATAATTAGTTTTGGATCTGATAGCTCGGCTGCTTCAAGTAAACCAATTATTCTGTCTGCATCTCGTACTGCAGAAATTTCAGGTGTTGTTACAACAATAGCTCTATCTGCTCCTGCAATTGCATTTTTAAACCCTTGTTCAATTCCAGCTGGACAATCTATAAGTACAAAGTCAAATGTTTCTTTTAATTCATTTGTTAGCTTCTGCATTTGCTCTGGATTGATCGCATTTTTATCTCTAGTTTGAGCAGCAGGTAATAAGTATAATCCATCATATCTTTTATCTTTAATAAGCGCTTGCTTAAGACGACATACCCCATCTACAACGTCTACAATATCATAAACAATACGATTTTCTAGTCCCATAACTACATCTAGATTACGTAAGCCAATATCCGCATCAACAATGGCTACTTTATGACCTAGTTTCGTTAAACCTGTTCCTATATTTGCAGCTGTTGTTGTTTTACCTACGCCACCTTTTCCTGATGTTATAACAATTACTTCTCCCATTTAATTTGCCTCCTATTCCTTCTCCTATTTTTTAAGTAAATATGGCTCAATATATATTGTATCTGATTTAATCTTTGCAAGTTCTGGAACACTGGGTTTTTCATAGTCTCCATCCGGTGGTCGAGCAATAAAATCTGCTATTCTCAGTTGTGTCGGATCAAGATGTATGGCTACTACAACTGCTTCTTGATTTCCATTTGCTCCAGCATGTGCTATACCTCTCAATGTTCCCATAACAATTATATTTCCTAATGCTATAATTTGTGCTCCAGGATTAACATCACCAAGAATAACGATGTTTCCTTCATAATAAAGCCTTTGACCTGACCTAACCGTTCCTTTTATAAACTTGGTCTTTCCTTCAGTAATACCAGTGAAAATTTCATCATTGCCCCTTTGATTTATATCTTCCTCTATTATATCTGGGGTTTTATTTTCAATATCCATCTCATACTGTGATACCATAATGTTTTTCAATAATCTTTTTTCTTCTTCAGATAACGTATCGCACTTAATATCACAAATTTTTGCACCTTTAAAAAAACATTTAGCTTTCTCCATTTTTTCAATGAGTACTGCTTCTATTTTTTCAAATTTTAAATCGGGCTTAATATGAATATATATACCATTTTTAGTGCCCTTGAATTCAATTATGTCTTTTCCAATCATTCATTGTTCCTCCAAAGAATTAAGCAAATTAATATACTATTAAAATATTCTCCACTAATTATGTAAATCCTTCTTTTAATTTAAATTTACAAAAAAACAAGCTATCTGTTATCTAGATAGCTTGTTTTCTATTGTTAAATCATCGACTGTTCCATTTAAACCCATATATTCTGCTACTATTTCTCTAAATATTGGTGCTGATAGACCACCACCACCGCCACGAACAAGAAGAACAGAAATAGCTATTTGTGGGTCTTCGTATGGTGCATATCCTGTGAACCATGAGAAGTTATCGTTTCTCTCTTTGTATCGATCAATAGGATCTTCGCCACTTCTAACCCTTAATGAAGGATTCAGTTCTCGCATAGCACTTTTCATTGCTGCTGCTTTATCTCTGTACTTTGGCTGCACTTGATCTTCATCTTCTTCTTCATCATTATTTTCTACGTATATGACCTCTTGCATTTTTTGCTCTGTTAATTCTTGTACTGTTGCTAAATTAAGTCCAAAATTACGCATGTTGGTTTCAAGATATTCTACTTCATCCTTTGGTGGTATCGTCCCGGACCTTTCTGCAGTACCCGTTTTACCAGCTACGTCAACAGGAAAATTTCTAAAGTAACTTCTTGCGGAACCAGTTTTTGTTACTTCGTACATGCCATAACGGATATGCTCTAAGTTATCAGGGTTTTTTAATTCTACTACTTCTACTAGTTCTGGCAGATACGCTTCAACCGTCCCTTCTGCATCTACAGTTCTTCTAACTAAACTTAAGTTATAGTGCTCTCCTCCATTTGCAATCATCGCCATATGATTTGTCATTTGCAATGGTGTGAAGGCATGCTCTCCTTGACCGATTGCAAAGTTCGCCTCATCTGCTCTTGTCCACTGTGCATCTCTAAATCGTTCCCATAAAATAGAGTGTTCTAAATCGCCACTTGTTCTTATTCTAGTGTAATAATTCACTTTATCTTCTGTAAGACCTAAATTGATTAATTTACCTCGTATTTCTCTATTATTAGGAACTTCCCCTACATTTAACCAACTTACAATTTCACTAACTTTTTCTCTTCTTATTTGTTCTTTTACATCATTTAGATACTCGTCTTTGGCCCTCTCTTCAAGATTTTCAAATTCCTCTAAATTTATTCGTTCATCCATAAGGGATTCTAGATATACCTCATCTATATCTGATATTCGCAAGTGTCCTTCGGTTTCTTCATTTAATAGATAGTTTCGCAGGATGCCTCTGTGTAAACTAACTTTTCTATCTGGACTATGAACTCTTCCTGGCGCATCTCCAATTTCAATCCCCGTCGACCCTTCTAATCCAAAATTACGGGCATATTCTACAAAATCATCAATTTTTGCATTATGTGGTAATGATCTGTTTAACCCATAATCATGACCATGTACTAATGAGTAAAAATAAACATTATTTGAGTCAGCTATGGCTTCATGGATATTTTGCCATCCTAATGTTCCACCATTACGACCATACAACCAGTTTCTAAACACTCTATTTCCTACCGTTATAAATCCTGTATCTCTAATTCTATAATCAGGACTTAAACCTGCTTCTAATGCTGTTAAACCGACGGCCATTTTAAAGGTCGACCCTGGTTGTACAGCGGTTCTTGTTGCTATACTTCTTTGAGGGTTTGGCGCTAAGGAGTCCCTTGGATTAGCAGACTGAATACTTTGCCAGTCTTCTCCACTAATACCTGTTGAAAATAAATTTGGATCATAAGATGGATAGTTTGCTAAAGCAAGTACTTCTCCAGTTTTTATATCTGTCACAACGACAGCTCCAGATGCTGCATTTTGTAAAGCTCGGTTATTGTAAGTTAGTCTGTCTGAACCCCATTCTGTTTCGTAAATTCCACCTACTTGCATTGTTTTAAGTACGTCTTCTAACGTTTGCTCAGCAACTTTCTGTAAATTTGCATCAATCGTTAAATGAAGTTCCCCTCCAGGTGTAGGGTCTACTTCATCAATTTTGTTTACTAACCTACCTCTAGAATCAACAGTAACTCTCCTATAACCATCTTGGCCTTTAAGGTGTTCTTCAAATATTTGTTCAATACCTGTTTTCCCAATCATATCACTCCGCATATACCCTAACTGATTTACAAAGTAGTCTATCTCGGCTTGCGTAGCGATTTTACCCATATATCCTAGAACATGTGCTCCAAGTTGCCCATTGGGATAATACCTAACAGGTTCGACAACAACATCTACTCCTGGTAACCCAGATACATTTTCTTTTAATTGTGTCACAGATATTTCTGAAATGTCTTGTGCAATTGTTAATGGTCTATACTGTAGAAATCCTTGCTGTCGCATTAAATCCCGAACAACCATAATCTTTCTAGCATCAGTATTATTATACATGGTAGGGATATTAAAAGTCTGATTTCTTAATAATTGAAAGGTATCTTTTGCACTAATACTTTCATCCGTAATTCTATAACTTTCAAGCCATCTTTCTTTATTTAGCTGTTCAGTAAATTTCCAACTATGAATAGATATAGGAGGATTAACCCCTTCTTCTATCATCTTTCGTTGTGCTTCCAGGGGATCTGATTCTTGAATGTTATAACGTAATTTAACTGCTTCAAATGCTTCTTTAGCTGTCTCTACGTGTTCAAGATTATTTCGCTCTTTCCATCTTTCTATATTTTGATCATAAGTAAATATATACTCCCCTTCACTCGTTATAACAATTGGAAACTTATCATTATAGGTATCTTCATTCATTTCTAAAATATTAATAAGATTTAGTGAAACCTCATTGATTTGGTCATCTGGGACTTGATTTCTAATTAATTGCACAGTAAAACTAGGTCTATTTCCTGCTAATAATCGACCATACCTATCATAAATTGGCCCTCTAGGAGCTATAATATTATCTTCTCGTAGTATGCTATTCGCAGCTCGAACTCTATAATCCTCTCCTTGCACAATCATCAGCGAAACAAGCCTTAAAGAAATTATTAAAATAATTATAGAAAACACAAGAATAGCAACATTATATCTGTCTTGTAACTTTTCAAACATTATTATCACCATTCTCTCTAGTAATTAAAAAATTTTCGTTTATACAATCTTAATACATACATGTAAATCAAAATGGATAAAATAGCATTATAAATAATTTGATATAAGGTATTCATTCTGAAAATATAACCACTATCTGTTTCAAATCCAAACAGATATAGAATAGTTATATTCATTAAAATATAGAAAATTGTTGACATTCCTGTTAGTGTAAAAGATATAAAAATATTCTCTTTAAATATTTTATAACTAAAGCTACTCACTACGTATCCTAATATTAAATATATTAAACTATACATGCCTAAAAAGCCGCTATATAATATGTCTTGTAACATTCCTGTCACGAAGCCATAGGTAGCAGCTTTGTTTTTATCTAAAAATAAAGAAAAACAAACAACCAATATTAAAGCTGTATTGGGTATAACGCCCATTATACTTAAATATTGCAATAGTGTACTTTGAAATATAAAATTTAAAATTATAATAAGAGAAATGATAAAAACATTCATTTCTTGTCCCCTTTAGTTGTTATTTTATTTAGTTATTAGGTATTATTACTAATACCGTGTTTAGTCTTCTAAAGTTTACTGAAGGCTCAACTTCAATAGTTCTAAGTAATCGATCTGCTGTGTATCCAACTTCTGTTACTTCTCCTATTAAAATTCCTTTTGGATGTTTTCCTAACTCAGATGTAATGAGTTTATCTCCAACAATTACCTCGGCTGAAGGATCAAATAAATATCCTGAAAGTTCGTGGTCAATACTACCTGATACAACTCCTTTAAAGTCATTATTACGTAGTATTTGAAAACTTATAGCACTACTACTATCAATAATACTAACAACTTTAGCCCATGTATCTCCAACCTCATAAATAGTTCCAACTAGACCATTTGATGAAATAACAATATTATCAACAGATAAGCCGTGATTTTTACCTGCATCAATTGTAAACGTATCAAACCAATTGCTTGGACTTTTTCCAACTATTTTTACTGCCTTTGTATTATATTTTGCTTCTTCCTCTACATAATTTAATGCATACTTTAAACTCCGTAATTCTTCTAGCTCATCCCGTGTAAGCCTTGCCTTTATTAATTGATCTCTTAAATCACTTACTTCTTCATTAAGACGTTCACTTTCTCTAACTACCTTAGAATAATTTACAATAGGATTTGCTAGGTTACCAACAAAAGAAGTTCCCGAGCTTATTACACTTTGGATTGGAGTTAAAATCCCTCCAACCCAGTTTTCTAACATGGTTATTTCTTCTCTTTGTTCTGCAGTATATCCAATAGTACCTATTAGAATAATTGCCACAATAACTACAGTAATTAAAGAACGATTTTTGGTGTTTTTTTTCATCTATATCACCATCTTTATTTGAGTTTTTTTGGGGTGATTAACACTCTGGTTGTTTCAATGCCCTCTAGTGCTTTTCCGGTTCCAAGTACCACACAATCCAATGCATTTTCTGCGATTCTTACGGGCATACCTGTTTCTTTTTTTACAAGTTTGTCAAGGCCATCTAGTAGTGCGCCTCCGCCTGTTAACATAATCCCTATTTCCATAATATCTGCCGCCAGCTCTGGTGGTGTTTTCTCTAAAGTAAACTTAATTGCTTCAACAATCTGCATAACTGGCTCCTTCAGAGCATCCATTATTTCTGTAGATGTGATATTAAGGGTTTTTGGTAGCCCTGAAACTAGATCTCTACCTCTTACAACCATTTTTTGTTCTGTAGATTTAGGATAAGCTGAGCCAATGGTAACCTTAATCTCTTCAGCTGTTCTTTCACCTATCATTAAATTATAAGCTTTTTTTATGTGTTGGACAATGGATTCATCTAATTCATCGCCACCAATTCTTATAGACTTAGAAGTTACAATACCACCTAATGATATAATCGCTACCTCTGTAGTTCCACCACCAATATCTACCACCATACTACCAGTAGGCTCCTCAACTGGTAGCCCAGCACCAATAGCTGCAGCCATCGGCTCTTCGATTAAATAAGCCTCAGTTGCTCCTGCTTGCAAAGCTGCTTCTTCTACTGCTCGTTTTTCAACTTCAGTTACTCCTGAAGGTACACAGACAACAACCCTTGGACGTATCATTGATTTGCGAGCATAGGCTTTTTTTATGAAATATTTTAACATACTCTGAGTAACATCAAAATCTGCAATTACACCATCTTTCATAGGTCTTATTGCTACAATATTTCCTGGAGTTCTGCCGATCATTCTCTTTGCTTCTTCTCCTACCGCTAAAACTGTTTTTGTATCATTTTGTATCGCTACTACTGACGGCTCCCTTAATACTATCCCTTTTCCTTTTTTAAATACCAATGTATTTGCAGTACCTAGATCTATTCCCATATCTCTAGACATAAAACTAAAAATCCCCATCTATACTTTCCTCCTCTAAAATTACATCATCTGCATTTCATTTAAACTATAATGAACATTATCTCCAATTATAATATGATCCAAAACACGAATCCCTATTATTTTTCCAGCTTCAACTAATCTTTTTGTAATTTCAACATCTTCTTTACTTGGACTTGGATCTCCACTAGGATGATTATGAACAAGTATTATTGATGAAGCACTTCTTTTGATACTCGTAACAAAAACCTCTCTAGGATGTACTATTGAAGCTGAAAGACTACCAATTGAAATATTTTCTATGCCTATCAGTTCATTTTTTGTATTTAACAAAATTATTTCAAAGTGTTCTTTTTTTAAAAGTCTCATCCTATCCATCATTAAATTTGAAGCATCTTCTGGACTTGTTATTTTATATTTATTTGCTTTTGTTGTTAAGGATATACGTTTTCCTAGCTCTACTGAAGCCATTAACTGACAAGCTTTAGCCAAGCCAATTCCTTTTATTTCATTTAACTCTTCTAGTGAGGCATTTGCTAAGAAAGTTAAACCTTCTTTTGAATGGTATAATACTTGTTGTGCTAAATCTATTGCAGTCATATCTTTTGTTCCTGTAGAAAGAATAATTGCCATAAGCTCTGCGTTGGACAGTCTTTCAGGACCCACACTTACCATTTTTTCTCGCGGTCTCTCACATTCGGGCATTTTTTTTATCGTAATACAGTAATCTTGTTTCATTCCTATCCCCCTGAAAATAACTACTTAAATTAATGTTATATTAAAATTTTCCCGTAGTAACTGTTCAAGTTTAAACAATGGTAAACCTACAACATTGTTATAATCTCCTTCAATTTTTTCTATAAATAACGATGCTTTTCCTTGGATAGCATATGATCCCGCTTTATCTTTATACTCATCATGAGATAGGTACTTTTCAATTTCCTCATTAGTTAGGTATTTGAAGTACACTCTCGTTTTTGCAGCAGCTATGACAGTTTTGTTATTATCCTTATTTATTAGGGCGAGACCCGTAATTACTTCATGTGATTTACCAGATAAGGAACGTAATATTTTTCTTGCATCATCTTTACATTCAGGTTTTCCTAGTATCTCATCTGAAACAACAACAGTATCCGCGCCAATAACAATAGCAGATTTATGCAATTCAGCAACTTTTTTGGCTTTTCTCAAAGCTAATTCTTTTGCTATTTTATCTGCGGATCCTACACAGTTTAGTTTTTCATCTATATTGCTTTCTACGACATCGAAGCTTACTCCTAAGTTTTCTAGAAGCATTTTTCTCCTAGGAGACTTTGATGCTAAAATGATTTGTTTCAAATTTTTCACCTACAGTCTTTTAAATATCATTACTGCAAATATTAAGCCTAATAAACTTGCGACATTTATATCTATAAGTAATGTCAAGCTTAGCCTTATTATTCCCAAATCCAATTGAAAACCTTTTATTCCAAAGGGTTCTGGTCCATAGGCAAGTATTGGTATTGAATTGCCTAGAAAAGATCCTATCAAACTACCCAAAATCACACCAGTAAAAATCATCAAAATTAATAAAAAAGAACTACGATATTTACTCATATGTGCCCCCTTAATAAGTTAATTACTTATAATATTCTTCATGTGTATTCTTGTTTTTTCTAATGTGTAATTAGCAGTTATCCCAATAAAAATACCTGTAAATATACTTGTTAACATCATAACAGGTAAATAAACAAATATTCTTATATTATTGATTATCGCTGCAGCAACCAGTAACTGGGCAATATTATGCCCCAATGCTCCAAACACACTAACCCCAATTAGACTAAAATATTTACTTAAATACCTATATATAATCCACATAAGGCATGTACTTACAACAGCCCCTGCTATGCTATAAAACATAGAAGTTATTGCACCTATTACAAGCCCAGCAATTATGCATCTTAATACATTAACTATTAATGCGTATTTAAGCCCAAATATTCCTAATGTAATTAATCCAATGATATTCGCAAGACCTAACTTTGCTCCTGGTGCTATTCCTAAAAATGGATTAGGAATCATTCCTTCTAAAATATGCAGAGCCAATCCTATAGTTGTTAATAACGCTAAATATATAATTTGTTTTATTTTCATTTTTCCACATTCCTAATATAATATGAGTATATAATATAGTATTTACATTTCTTCTAACTCAACACATACTTTTATCATTAAAAGTTTATCATTAAAAAATATAACTTACAAGTAGTAATATTTTTCAATAAACAAGCGTAAAGACGACACTATTGGTCGCCTTTACGCTTATACTTTTAATTTATACTATACTTCCTTTTTCTCCAACCGACCTTCTATTGCTTTGGTTGGACATTTCTCCACACATACAAAACAATTTGTACACTTTTCATAGTCTATAAACGCTAAGTTATTTTCAAAATCAATTGCATCAAAAGGACAAGCTTTTACACAAATTTTACATGCTATACATGCCACACTACATTTTGGTCTTACAACTTTGCCAGTTTCATTATTATTACATGTTATTACAACAGATTGTTCATAAGGAACCATGTCAATTACGTCCTTAGGACAGGATTCAACACATTTTTTACAGGCCGTACACTTTTCAGGAATAATCTTAGCAATTCTTCCATCAACAATCTCAATTGCATCAAATTGACAGGCCCTTACACATGTTCCTAACCCTAAGCATCCATAGTCACAGGCTTTACTCCCCCCCGAAACTAGTGAAGCAGCAACACAATCATTTATCCCTTGATATTCATATTTTTCTTTGCATTTATGCGTGTCTCCGTTACATATAACCTTTGCTACTTGTCTTTCTTTTGTATCTGCTTCAACACCCATTATTTTTGCAATGGCTTTTGTACAGTCTGGTCCACCTACTGGACAATCCCCTACTCCTGCTTCGCCGTCTACAACTGCTTTGGCAAATCCATCACACCCAGGGATTCCACAGCCTCCACAATTTGCTCCAGGTAATACATCACGAATAGCTGTAATTCTTGGATCTAATTCTACTGCAAATTTCTTTGATGCATACGCAAGTCCTATACCGAATAGTAACCCTAATCCCCCTAAAAGAAGAGCAGGATAAAGTACGCTTTCTATATTCATATAATCACCTCTCTATACTAGATTTGCAAAACCTAGAAAAGCTAAAGACATTAATCCCGCAGTAACCAAAGCTATTGGAAATCCTTTGAAAACTTCTGGGACAGCTGCTAATTCAAGTCTTTCACGTATTGCAGCAAATAAAACAATTGCTAAAGTAAATCCGATTGCAGCTCCGATAGCATGTACAATTGAACTACCCATATTATAATCATAATCAATATTTAGAATCGTTAAGCCTAACACCGCACAGTTTGTAGTTATTAGTGGTAAAAACACACCTAAAGATTGATATAAAGTTGGACTCGTTTTTTGAATAATCATTTCTACTAGTTGAACCAGTGATGCTATTACAAGAATAAATGCAATAGTTTGCATATACTCTATATTCCAGTGGTCTAATAGCCCATATACCACATATGTTATGATTGAAGCTAAAGTCATAACGAAAGTAACTGCCATACCCATTCCAAAGGCAGTTTCTACTTGTTTAGAAACACCAAAGAAAGGGCAAATACCTAAAAATCTTGATAATATGAAGTTGTTTACTAGAATTGCACTTATAAGTATGATAAATATTGATTCTAAACTCAAGTCTTCACCCCCTACAGCTCATTAACATTTTTTGAAATAATTTTATTAAACAATCCCATTAATAGCCCTAATGCTAAAAATGCACCAGGTGGCATAGCCATTATTGTAGCAGGTTGAAAACCGTCACCAAATAAGGCAATGTTATAAAATGTTCCATATCCTAATACCTCTCTTACTGACCCTAGGACAAATAACGCTATAGTAAATCCTATTCCCATTCCTAAACCATCGACGACTGATCCTACTGTTGAGCTTTTTGATGCAAAAGATTCTGCTCTTGCTAGTATTAGACAGTTTACAACAATTAGTGGAATAAAAATCCCTAAATTCGCATGAATAGCTGGGAAGTAGGCATTTAATACCATTCCTACTATCGTAACAAAGGTTGCTATTACGACTATAAATATAGGTATTCTAATTTTCGTCGGAATAAACTTCTTTAACAATGAAATAACAATGTTAGATCCTAATAATACAGCTGTGGTTGCCATACCCATAAATAAACTATTCTCCGCAGTGTTTGTTACAGCAAGTACAGGGCACATCCCTAGTAATTGTATAAATACCGGATTATCAAATAGTAACCCTTTTATAAAAATCCTATTTAGTTTCAATATGTTCACCTCCGGAATTAACGACTTTTTAGTACTTCTTCATACAATGCTCTTGCAGCATTTACGCCATCTGTAACGGCTTCCGATGATACGGTTGCACCGGTTATCGCATTGATATATTTTTCCCCTGTTTCTCCACCTTTTGTTGTAACTAGCTCTTCTTCAGTACTTTTCCCTACATACTGATCTAAGTATTCATTATCTGTAATCTTATCCCCTAATCCTGGCGTTTCAGATTGGGCTGCGATTTCCACACCAAGTATTTCACCGTCAACCGATATGCCCGTTATTACAACCACTCTTCCGCCATATCCTATTGGATTAGCTCTAACTGTATATCCTACAGTTTCATCTTCCTTTTGGCCTTCATATACTTCAACGATTAAATCCCGCTGTAAAATAGCTTCGTCCTCTAAATTATTAAAATCTTCTGCTTCTGGTAGTAGCCCCGCTATTGCTTGTATATTTTCTTCTTCTAATCTTTCTTGAATGATGCCCTGTGTCACATCATTGGTTAATCCTAGTATCATCCCAGATACAGCTGTGAAAGCCAATAGTATTAAACCCATTTTTAACATGTCTTTCATACTACTTCACCTCCCCAAATACTCGAGGACTTGTATACTTGTCAATTAGTGGCGCAGCAACATTCATTAGTAATATTGAAAAACCAACACCTTCTGGATAACCACCAAACAACCTAATTATCGAGGTTAGAACACCACAACCGAATGCAAAAATGATTCTACCTCTTGGTGTTATTGCGCCGGAAGCATAGTCAGTAGCCATATAAATTGCGCCAATCATCAATCCACCAGAAAATACATGGTATGCCATAAAGTATAGATCAAATCCACCATATACTAAAGTAGCTGCCGCTACAGTTCCTACATAAATTAGTGGTATTTTAGCTGATATAACACCTCTATATACTAAATACACCCCACCTAATATAAGTAAAATTGCTGAAGTTTCACCTAATGATCCTCCAATATTTCCTACAAAAGCATCAAATAAGGATGGAGCTGCATTTGGTACCTCTGTAGCCCCTTTTACAAAACTTAATGGTGTTGCTGTAGATACAGCATCAACACCTGGTGCTCTCCAGTCAGTCATATTACCTGTCCAAGAAATCGTAAGAAAAATTCTTGCTGCCAAAGCTGGATTCATAAAGTTATGACCAATCCCACCAAAGAGCTGTTTTACTAATGCAATGGCAAAAGCTGAACCAACTACAGGTATCCACCATGGAACCGAAGGTGCTAAGTTTAATCCTAGTAGTAGACCTGTTAGTGCCGCACTCATATCGTTAATCGTAACTGGTCTTTTAAGAAGTTTTTGTATAACTGCTTCTGTTATCACCGCAGTTATGACTGCTAAAAATAGCACTCTTGCTGCGTTCATACCAAAATAATATATCCCTGCTAAAGTAGCAGGTAATAAAGCAATAATGACATCCAACATAATTTTGTGAACTGTACTATCGTCCCTAAAATGAGGAGACGACGTAACAATTAATTTTTCATCCATTAGTTTACCTCCATAAACGTATTTTCTAACCTTTTTGCTGTCTCTTTTTAGCTAAAATACTTCTTTTAGCTACCCTAATTGAGTGTAGCAATGGAAGCTTAGAAGGACAGATATATGAGCATGAACCACATTCAATACAATCTAATGCACGATACTTCTCTGCATTTTCCATCATATTGTGGGCTGAGTTTTCAGCAATTTGTACCGGCCTTAAAAATGCTGGACATATTTGTATACATCTACTACATCTAATACAATTTGAAGGGTCCGGTGTTGTAGCTTCTTTCTCATCAAATACAATTACCCCTGATGATCCTTTTGTTAGTGCCACTTCATCCGTATATTGAGCAAGTCCCATCATTGGTCCACCCATTATAATCTTTCCGGGTTTTTCCTTATAACCATCACACTGATCAATAACTTCTTTAATAGATACCCCAACTTTTACAAGTAGGTTTTTAGGATTTTTTATACATTTTCCTGCAACTGTTGTAATTCTATCAATTAAAGGCATCCCTGTTTTGATTGTTTTCGCTATTTGAGCAGCAGTTGCAACATTGTTTACAATTACTCCTACATCCATAGGTAATCCGCCAGAGGGTACTTCTTTCTTTGTGCAAGCATATATAAGTTGCTTCTCTGCACCTTGTGGGTATTTTGTTTGTAGTACTGCTACTTTAATACCTTCTTCTTTTTGAACAGCTTCATGCATTACTTTAACTGCATCCATTTTATTGTTTTCTATACCAATTATTGCATTCTTAACACCAGTTGCTTTCATCATCGCCTTTAGTCCATAAATAATGTCTTCTGGGTTTTCTAACATAAGTCGATGATCTGCAGTTAAATATGGTTCACACTCCGCACCATTTAAGATAATTAAGTCTACTTTTTTATCTGGTGGAGGTGATAGTTTTACATGAGTTGGAAATGCAGCGCCACCCATACCGACAATCCCAGCATCTTTTATAATATTAATAATTTCTTTTGGATCAAGAGATGTTATATCTCCTTTTGGCTGAATAGATGGATCTATTTCGTTGTTACCATCAGATTCAATCACAACTGATAAAACTTCACCACCAGAAGCTGCAGGTTTTTCAGCTATTGCTTTTACTGTACCACTAACACTTGAGTGAACAGCTGCAGATACGAAACCTTGTGGTTCTCCGATTTTTTGCCCAAGTTTAACAATATCACCGACTTTTACTAGGGGCTCACAGGCAGCACCTATATGCTGTTGAAGTGGTATTGTTACGATTTTCGGTTCAACTGCTTTTTCAACCTTCAGATGTTCTGTTGATTCTTTCCTTTCTGGAGGATGAATACCAAGCTTAAAACTTAATAATTTCATAATGATTCACCTCTATTTTCTTAAATTTTATCCTAGGATTCTTCTTAAATGGAAAGTTATTTCGTTAACAAGCATATGTACATCGATCACTTCCATTAATCTAATACTCATAAAACAACCATAATAATCATATTATAAATTTTAAAATTTAACAAGTTGAGTTAGGTTTTCTTCGATGTAATCTTTCATCCAATTTATAACTGCATAGTCTGAAATTGACACACCATCTAAATAGCTTTTTATTTGCTTCGTATTAAAAATAAAATGATTCTGATTATACCTATGTATATATTTAAAATCAATATTATCATTTGAAAGTATACATGTAATAATTGTATCTGTAATTTTTCCAATTGGAGGTCTATCAATATGACTATGTTTAAACATAGCATGGACTGTAGTTCCTTGACCTAATTTTGATTTTATTTTAAAGTCTCCATCACACTGTAGTGCACTTGCTTTAAATAAGGGTATTCCCAATCCAACTTTTCTTGTTTTTCTTGTTGTTGTAAAAGGATCCGTAACATTTCTTACAAACTCCTCGTCCATTCCAAAACCATTATCAGACACGATAATTTCTAGCAAATCTTTACTTAGATCTTCATTGATTTCTATATGTACTTCTACGGCTTCTGCTGCTATTGCATTTTGAATAATATCTAGTATATGAAGTGACAATTCCTTCACAGTATCACGACCCCAATATTTTATTGCAAACCTACACTTCTAATGCATTTAATACCCCTTCTATAGACTTAGATTCAACATCTAAGAAAAATTCTCTTTCTAGTATATCTCCTAAGTAATGTGCATCAGAACTTTTAATCTGTGTATAAGCAGAAAGATAAGCATGTTTATTAACAAAGATGTCACTCTCAGTATTCTTTCCAAATTCAATAACTTTTAGTTCTAAATGTTTATCAATAAATCCTAAGTTGCTAATTATACTAAACTTGTCTTTATCTATATGGGCTGCTATTGGTATACCCTCTGCTTTTCTTATTTCATCTATTGAATCTTCAATACTTAATGTTAATGCGTTAGACAAAAGAATTTCTTCTTCCTCTTTAACACTATCATCCTCCTTAAATATTAATTGATTTCCGAAAAAACTTGCATTGTTTTTTCTTCTGGGTAAGTGAGCGTCTACTATTTTTTGAAATCTTTGTGCATTATCTAAGCTGGGAAATAGCGCTGTTAGATGTACTTCCTCTTTCGTGGTAATTTCTATACCTGGTATACATATAATGCCTTTTTTATTTGCAATATTTAAAAAAGCAGATAGGTTCTTTGTGGAGTTATGATCTGTAATTGCAAGAACATCAAGCTTTTTTAACAATGCCATATTTATAATATTATTTGGGGTCATAGTATTGTCTGCACATGGTGATAACCCACTGTGAATATGTAAGTCTACAGCAACTTCCATTATTAATCAACCAACGGACCTAGTTTTAAAGAAAGTTCATACGCTGTAAGATCACTTCTTAATATAGGTATATTTTGTTCATTAGATTTTTCAGTTGTATTTTCATCTATTTGCGCATTTTCTGGCACTATTATACAGGCAGCTTCTCCTAGTGACGCTACTGCTACTACATTTACATGTGTTTGTATTGTAATCCATATATCCCCTTCTTTAAGCTTTGCCATTACCCAACTAAGTAAATCTCCTATATAAACACCTTTTATAATATTACTAAGACCGTCTTCTCCGCTTACTATTTCAAGATCTAATTCTTTTATTAACTGTTTTACATCTATCACTTTTGTATTCCCCCTTTAATACATATATTTATTACAGATAAGTTGTAATTTTTAGTTCAGTATACTCATCAATTATGGAATTAATGTAAAACTCATCAGCACACCTTTTTATGTTAGGAAGTCCCATGCCAGCACCAAAACCTAATTCACGCACTTTTTCAGAGGCTGTTGTATATCCTTCTTGCATAGCTAAATCAATATTTTCAATTCCTGGTCCCCGATCTCTAGCAGTAATAATAATTTTATTTATATCTATTTCAACTTCAATCTTGCCACCGAAGGAATGAATTACTATATTCATTTCGGCTTCATAAGTAGCAATTGAAACTCTCCTTGTTATTTCCGATGACACGCCTAATTGTTTTAATACCTTTTTTACTTCACTTGAGGCTTGTCCGGCTTTTACAAAATCTTCCTTTTCAATTTCGTATAATAATTTAATAATTCTCACTTCCTTCCTTATCTACCTATGTATATAAGCACCTTTTAAGCCTTGATTAAATAAAATACCACAACTAGTATAAAGAATTTTTTCTGTGGTCATGGTCACAATTCCGATCTCTTCGGCTAATTTTAAGGTTTCTTTATCTGGCTTTTTATTTCTTACAAAAACAATAGCACCTATATCCATCATTTCAGCAGTTCTTACGGTATGGGTATTAACTAATCCGGTTAAAAGTATGGTGCTATTCTCCGAAAAAGTAAGTACGTCACTCATCAAATCACAAGCAAAAGCCGTATGTACTTCTCTGTCTAGAAAATCTTTTCCCGTTAAAACATCTGCATTTAGTAGTGCTACAACTTGTCTTAAGTTCACCTGATCACCCCCACTTGATATCAATTTGAATTTGTCAACTCAGCAACTTTAAATAAACTATCTAATAGAAGCCCATGTAAGCGATATTGCTCTTTTTCATCATCTATTAATTCTAGGGATGTATTAATATTATTCTGTTGATATAAAACAAATTTTTCAATGTGTTCTTTGCTTAAAGTAGTGTCACTTAATTTCTTTTCCCCTAGTTTTTCTTCTAGATTTTCTACCAAATTTTTATGCTCCTTTAATAAATTAATATGTAACTCTTTCTCTTCATTTATAGGATTATTATACCATGCTTGAGACTGTTTATCTATTAGTTCTACAATGTTGTTTATGTCGTTAATTAGCTTAACAACATACTCCTCCTCACTTGAATTAAAACCAACTTCTTGTTGGGGTAGATTAAATTCACTAATAAAGGCTTCAGGGTAAAACTCACGAACCATCTCAATCTTTTCTTCAACATGTACGCGTTTAGTAGAACCAAATGTATATACTTTTGATTGGTCATTTTCTTCGTATATAGCATGGGGTAAATCGTTTTCATTAAGCGCTTCTATTAAAGTATTAATGTTTGATGCATCTGTAACACTTGCTATCTGAATTAGATATACGGTTAAGTTAGATATGTTATCAGATGCTTCATATGCTTCTTTTATTTCTTCTATTTCTTCTTGATTCTCCTCTTTTATTCCTTCTTGATTTTCTTCATCTTCATTAAATATCATAGACTCTTCCGAACTTTCTTCTTTTTGTGAGCCTTCTTCTTCGAACACTAGGCTTGTATTAAAAACTGGAACGATAAAGTTTTCAGTAATCTTTAGTCCAAGATAAATGGCACTAAAAGGTAATGCAATACAAAAAATAATTCCTATAATAATTCCTTGATTAAACTGTACTTTTTTCCTGCGCGATTTAAATCCTTTTCTTCTTCTCATCAAAAATCCCCCCGTTTTTCTTTTATTGCATTTTAGCTATAATATATATATAATAGATTAAAGTAAAAATATTCCTTGAAGGGTGATTTTATGGTTAGGAATTATGTGGATCAAATTTTTGCAGCTAAAATATCTGCTATCGAAAAAAAAATTCCAGTAAAACTAAATATAACCCCTGTTGAACGCAATAATTTCGAAGAAATACTAAGTAAGCATGTTGCTCAAACTAGCACGCATCCGTCTAGTATACTCCAGCCCACTACGGAGGGAAGAGACTTTGATGATATCATCAATAAGGCATCTGTAAAATATAATATTCCGTCTGCACTTATTAAATCGGTGATTCATACTGAATCTAGTTTTAATCCAAGGGCAGTTTCTCACGCTGGTGCCCAGGGTTTAATGCAACTCATGCCTGGAACAGCTAGAGGTTTAGGGGTTACAAATGTATGGGATCCTGTTCAAAATATAGAGGGCGGAACAAAATACTTAAGACAACTAATGAATCAATATAACGGAGATCTTAGCCTTACCTTAGCGGCTTATAATGCAGGTCCAGGAAATGTACAAAAATATAATGGTATTCCTCCCTTTTCTGAAACACAAAACTATGTAAAAACCGTCACAGAACGTTATAAAATGTATAATAAAAAATGACTTGATTATAATCAAGTCATTTTTTATAGCTTTTATTTAATTTTTTTAATACATCCTTTGCATATTCTTTTGCTCCATGTAAGGATAGGTCCCTATAATTACCACATTGAATAGGATTGGCCGCTGGAACATCTTTAGATTCAATTACTTTTTCTAACACTTTAATCAATACACTAAGAATTTCTTTTTCTTCCCTTTCCCCTAATACAATTAAATAAAATCCTGTCCGGCAACCCATTGGGGAAATGTCGATAACATCTTCTAATTCCTCTCTTATATATCCTGCCATTAAGTGTTCTATTGCATGTATAGCTGCAGTAGGTATGCTTTCTTTATTGGGTTGAGTGAATCTTAAGTCAAACTTTGTTATTATATCTCCTTTTGGGGTTGTTACATGTCCACACCTTCTTACAAAGGGTGCATTAACTTTTGTATGGTCCATCGTAAAACTTTCAACGATCACTTTCATTTCTATTCCTCCCCAATTAAATTTTATACCTTTTAATTATTTATTATTCTACCCAGTTATGGTGCACAGCCTGTATATCGTCATTGTCCTCTAACATATCGATTAACCGACTCATTTTTTTTATCTCTTCCCCTTGTAATATTGCCTCTGTTTGAGGAATATTTACAATATCAGCGTTTATAAATTCATACCCTTCTTCTAGTAACGTATCTTTAACTTGAGTAAAATCATCAGGTGCAGTTATAATTTCATAAGCATCTTCTCCAGAAATAAAATCCTCTGCTCCAGCATCTAAGGCTTGTATCATTAGGGTGTCCTCATCTATAGCTGCTTTCTTTTCCAAAATTATTTGTCCTTTCAGGTCAAACATAAAGGCAACACAACCTGTTGTTCCTAGATTGCCCCCATTTTTATCAAAGGCATGCCTAACATCCCCAGCAGTCCTATTTCGATTATCTGTTAAGGCTTCAACAATAACAGCAACGCCATTTGGTCCATAACCTTCATAAGTTATTTTTTCAAACTTGTTGCTTTCACTATCATTAGAAGCTTTTTTTATCGCTCTATCTATATTATCATTCGGCATATTTTGTGACTTGGCTTTATCGATAGCATTTTTTAAATTGGCATTATATTCAGGATCT
This sequence comes from Serpentinicella sp. ANB-PHB4, assembly GCF_031432315.1. Taxonomy (NCBI): domain Bacteria; kingdom Bacillati; phylum Bacillota; class Clostridia; order Peptostreptococcales; family Natronincolaceae; genus Serpentinicella; species Serpentinicella sp. ANB-PHB4. Next base: position 3,758 of record NZ_JAVKGO010000001.1, on the reverse strand, counting down.
ATGCCACCCTCTTTAGCTGCTACCGTAATTAACCTAGCAAGCTTAGTATATATCTTAGCTCTTTTTGAATCTTGCTTAGCTTTTCTGTCTTTAATATTTCCAATCCGTCCCATAATTCCATCTCCTAATTTATACTCTATATTTGTTTTTACTTAATTATAGTTTTAACATAGGTGGCGTTTCTCGCTTATGTTTCGTTTGTCTATGTAACCTTTCAATTAAAACTCGATCTTTATCTGGAATTTCCTTACCTGATAAAAAATCATCGATATACTTATAAGTTGTTCCCATCTCTGCTTCATCTGTTTGACCTTCCCATAAACCAGCTGACGGAGGCCTATCTAGAATTTGCCTAGGTACACCCAATGCCTCTGCCCATTGATAAACCTCTGATTTCTTTAAGGATGCGATAGGTAATACATCCACACCACCATCACCATATTTTGTAAAGTATCCTGTGTAGATCTCGGCCTCATTGTCTGTTCCAACCACTAAATAGTTTATATTATTAGCAACTGTATACAATGTACTCATCCTTAATCTTGCTCTTAAGTTTGCATCGGTTAATTTATCATTTTTGTTTTTGTATAGCTTTTTATTTTTTAGTTCTTTTAATACTTTATTTTGAATGCCTGTATGCTCTTCAGAAACATCAACACTTATATAGGATATTCCACATGCTTCTATTAAAGCTAGTGCGTCTTCAACATCTGTTTTGTTGCTCTTAATCGGCAATATAACTCCTAAAGAATTTTCCGGAAAAGCTTTTTTAATCAGACAAGCGACAACTGCAGAATCTATTCCTCCGGAAATCCCTACAAGCAATCCGTTAGTTTTAGATTGTTCCACTTGATCTCGTAGCCAATTTACTGTTTTATCAATTTTTTTATTGATTTCATCCACTAATGTATCACTCCTTTTGGTTTATATTATGTGTGAATTATATCTATAAATTTTACTTGAGTCAAGCGTATCAATTACTGGTGTATACTTTATTTCATGGTGGTTAAATTAATTATATGTATGATATTTAAAAATTACAAATGAGGAAACTAAAATGAGAAATATTCGTTCATGGTCTAAAATGATTATTATAGGTTTTATCGCAGGTTTAATCAACGGTGTTTTTGGTGCAGGTGGCGGAATTATCGTTGTTCCTGCCCTTACCAATTTTTTTGATGTACCACAACACAAAGCACAAGCTACTGCTATTTCAATTATTTTGCCTTTTGCAATATTAAGTAGTATTGTTTATTATACAAAAGGATTTGTAGACTTACCAACAACATTTAAGGTTGCTATTGGTGGCATTATAGGTAGCTATATCGGTTCTAAATCTCTTACTAAGTTTTCCGATAATACACTTAGAAAGATTTTTGGTACCTTTATGATTATTGCAGCAATAAGGATGGTGTTTTCTTGATACTATTTCTTTTAGGTTTGTTTGCAGGGATCATTGGCGGGATGGGTATTGGTGGTGGAACTATTCTAATACCCGGTTTAGTATTCTTTACTTCCCTTAAACAACAGACTATACAGAGTATTAACCTTTTATCTTTTATACCAGTAGCATTCATCGCGCTTTTTATCCATTTTAAAAACAAAAATGTACTACTAAAATTTACTATCCCTATTGTTGTTTTTGGGTTATTAGGTGCATTTGTTGGTTCAAAAATTGCTTCTATTACTTCTTCTGATTTACTTCGCAAGCTTTTTGGTGTTTTTCTTTTGTTTATGGGTTGTTACGAGCTTTTCTTTAAGAAAAAGTCATAGTTTTATATAACAGGAAAGAGAACTTACCTATTATATAAAAAGCCTAGCTTTTTTAGCTAGGTTTTTATAAACTTATATTTAAAAATAGATTTTGCATAATCAAAAAACTATGTAATACACTTATCCTAATTCAACTAATACACAAGCATGATGCACAATATTTAAATCTAGTTCTTCAGCTTTTTCAATTACTTCATTATTAAATGTGCCTGGTTGAAACCAAACGTATTTAATGCCCTGTTTTTTTATCTCATCTAAAACTTGTATTGATATATGGGGTGAAACAACCATATTAACACATGTTGGTTTTTCTGGGAGCTCGTCTAGTGTACTATATATTTTTTCACCGTCTACCTCATTATATTTTGGATTGACTCCGTAAACAGTATAGCCATGATTTTTTAATTTGTTATAGATTTTATATCCAAACTTATTTTTATCTGGAGTTACACCAATTACCGTCCAAACTTTTTGATCTAACATTTCTTTTATATTATTTTGCATGTTATACCCTCCTCATTTAATATTCTTATCCATCATTATCTTTCCATCTAATTCTGTTAAATATTCTTCTTTTATTGTAGTAAATGTGCACCTTGAGCTTGTAAAATCAATAACATGTTTCTTTAAATTTTCTACCCGATCTGCCTTAACATAAACATAAATTTTTACGTTCTCCGTATATTCTATATTCTTAATTAAATATTGGTACTTAATTAATTCATTTTGTAATTTCCCACTAAGTGTATATTCCACTTGAATAGCTACTAGTTTAAATAAATACCTGGTTATTATTCTTCCTGCATCTAGGGCCTGTTTGGCTGTCTTCGTATAAGCTCTAATTAACCCACCGCTACCAAGCTTTACGCCTCCAAAATAACGTGTAACTACAATTGCAACATTTTTAAGACTTTCCTTCTTTATTACCTCTAATACTGGTACTCCAGCAGTTCCCGTAGGCTCACCATCATCGTTATATTTTTGTATTTCATCATTCCATCCAAGCATATATGCTGTTACATTATGTGTAGCATTATGATGTTTTGTCCTTATTTCTTCTATAAAATTATTCCCTTCACTTTCAGTTTTGATTGGTCGTACATAACCAATAAATTTAGACTTTTCTATAATAATTTCTACTTCTCCATCCATATGAACTGTTTTATATTCTAGTATCATTTTTTTCTCCTTTAAATGTTTCTCTTTCCTAGTGAACCATAAATCTATTAAAATTTCAAATTTAATAATGTTAAACCAGCTAGTCTCAATTGTAAGATTGAGGTCCAGCTGGTTTATATTTTTTCTTTAAATTTAGACTGCTAGTTTTTGTTTCATCATTTGTTTAAATCGTTTATAAGACAGCTTTACTAGAGATTTATCTTGACTGTAAGTAATCATATCTAATGCATCATCTACTAAAAAAAAGCCTCCATCCCTAAAACCAGCCTTTTCATTTATTTTGTATTGTTTAGAATCTGCACACATTATATACCATGTTATAGAGTTGCAAACTGGTTGATTCCTAGAAATAGAAAAAAATTCGTAACAAGTACCGCCAGCAGTTGATAGTATTTTTGCATCAACACCGCCTTCAAACTTAACACGGTCTAATGCTACATCACTGGATAGGTCACTATTACGAATTTTCCCTTTAGGTAATACCCACTCATTTTTTTCATTTTTCAGTAAAAACACTTGGTTAGCATAAAATACTACTCCACCAGCACAATTTCTAAATATCATTGGAAAACCCCCTTCCATTGTCTTACAATTATTATATGCGCTTAACATAAATTTAACAATAAATTCCGATTTTTATTTATAGAAATAGCAAAAACTATGAAGCTATCCTTATTTTTATTTAATTTATTTGATTTAAATAGTAATATAAGAAAAGCAATTACTTCTGGTTCTATAATAAATGTTGGGGTGGTTAACACTCCAGCATTTTTTATTCAAAAAATAATGCACTTATTGAAAATACC